>WQUA01000026.1 GCA_009786025.1 Pseudomonadota bacterium
TACCAGGAGGTCTCCGGCGCGTATGGCGACGGCTTCAGTTTCGCGGCGCTGCCGGGCGGACAGGTGGTAGTGGCCTACGGCACGCCGTGGTGCACCTCCAACTGGAGCCACTTTCGCGCCGCCGTGATTGCGCCCGCCAACGGAACCGCCGGCCAGCGCGTGCTGTTCCAGATGGATGCCGACTACTTCAGGGATGAGAACATCCGGCTCAAAAAGCGCCCCGATGGTTTCGAACTGCGCGCCCCCGTTCTTTCGCACGACCCGGGTGTGCTCTTCCGCCCCGGCATCTTTCGCTACCGTGTACACGGTGAAACCGTGCAGCGGGTGCAACCGGCCGCCACCAATGGCCGTGGTTTCGTCGATGAGTGGCTGGGCTTGGACGATGTGCTGGCGCGCGCCTGGAGCGACCCGGCCGCGGCGGACACCGCCTTGCGGGCGCGACAGCGGTTGCAGACACGATTCGGGCTCACCGATGGATCCTTTTTCGTCGGCTACGGTCCGGTACGCGCCTGCGCCGGTGGTACGAATCGCTATCAGGTCGAAATGGAGATCGCAAAATTTTCCTATAGCGGCGAATCCGATCCGCCGCCGGAAAATTGGTATGCGTCGATCCGCCAGGAACAAAACGGCTTTACCATGCTTGGGCTAAGCGCCACACCCGATGCGGCGTGCCGCGGCTCCGATCTGTCAGTCAAGCTCAACAAGTAAATCACAGGCGACTCCCAACAGTTGCAAGCAACAGGAAACGATTTGCGGCAACACCGCGCTCGCGCCGCACAACACTGGAGTGAATTGTTATGCCGATTATGAGACCAATCTCTACACCTTCATGGGCTCAGCCATTTGAGCGGCGCGTTGCGCCAGAATTCGGCGAGGGTGAATTTACCAAGCTCCTCCCCCATCACTCTGCGATCATGCTGATCGTTCAAACTGCCGTTCAGACATATGTCGATGACTTCGCTGTGACGACCGATTCCGGGTCAGATGATTTTCCCATAGCTGATCGCCTTTCCGGCGACTATTACATCGCTTGCGAGTCTTATTGGGTTCAAGACGAGCCGTGGTTTCCGCGGGTTGGCCGCGAACGAACGTATTGCTTCAGTGTAATGGCGCGCTGTCTTGAGCATCCGCAAGCGCCCCACCAGACCGATCTCGACTACCTCGGCCTCGAGGTGCATTTTCTCTGGAACGTCGCTTCTTCTGAATTCATGTTTACAGGCGATGTTGACTCCAGTAGCATCTAAGGCGCCCAAAATGAAATTTATTACCGATCCCCCAACACTGGAAAATTTGAAATCGCTTTATCAAAGCGAGATGTATCAAAATCTTTTGAAGGTGTTTTCCAAACGCTCAAAGCTGAAACTCGATAACAGAGACTACGACGATGCCACCATTCAAATCCTGCTGAATTATGCTCAGCGACGCTACATGGTTTTGAATATTCCCTTCGCGGAAGTTTTCTCAGAGTTTGAAAAGAATAAAAGTGCGCTTTTAGCCTATTTCATCGCGACAACAGAATTTTTCAATGAAGAAGACGAAAATCCGGACGGTGAATTTCCAGAAGGTGAAGAGCCGGGAGAAGAGAATAAATCGAAAGTGAAAGAAACCTTCGGGATTGCCAGAACATTTTTCATAGATAAATTTTGTGAATTTTATTTACTTAAAACAGGCGACAAGGAGCGGCTTCTGAGTTTCTTGAAAGCGACAAGGATGCCGTTTGCAAAAAAATACGCATCGCAAATAGAAAAGCTCTATCAGCAAGCGCTCTCATGTCAGGAACCATTCGAATGAATCCAACACAACCCGCTGACGAAATGGCGAAAGGCAGAATTGCCCTTTGGCTGTCTCCTGAGCAAATCGCATTCATCGCCAACGAATGACGGAAAATTCCTGCCGATGTTTCACCGGACCTCAAAGAAATTGGGGGTACGGTTGCGTTTCGAGCAATGGCCGCATTACACGAAGCAGGTGTTGTCTATGAACCGTTGTTTCCCGACAGCAGCGCGGTGTATCATCTGACGACGCTCGAGCATTAGACTGATATGTTTGCAAATTCCTGGAATCCAAGCAGCACTGAAGTTCGCGCCTGGGCATACACCGCAGGAGCGGAAGCGCCTTGTCAGGACTGGGATTTGGCCTGCTTGTGGGCGCGACACGAACGTGACTACATCGAATTCGCTTCAGACAAAAACTGCCCCCATCGCCTCTTTTTTCTCCACGTTCTCTATCTCATCGTGGGAGACGCCGTCCGCAATGGGTTCCGCAACATCCCCGAAGCCGTTATTCGAGGATTCGTCGAGCTTGCGGCAACGAGCACCGAACCATCCGTGCGCCTTTGGCGGGAGCGTTCGCTTCGTTTGCTCAAGCGCCCTTCCGAATTTGATTACGAAGCCTGGTGTGCGGGCGGGTTCGCGAATGAATCGACTTGACGCCCCCGGCTCTCCCGGTATGTCAAAACGTATTGATTCATCAAGGAGTTATGTAAACATGTTCGCAGACCCCTGGAACCCCAGTCGTAGTGAAATGCGTACCTGGGCGTACACCGCGAGAGCGGAAGCCCCTGATCAGGACTGGGATTTGGCCTGTTTGCAAACTCAGTATGAACGCGACTACATTGAGTTCGCTTCAGACAAAAATTGCCCCAATCGTCTCTTTTTCCTTCACGTTCTCTATCTCATCGTGGGCGACGCCGTTCGCAATGGGTTCCGCAACGCCCCCGAAGCCGTTATTCGGGGATTCGTCGAGCTTGCGGCAACGAGTGTCGAGCCATCTGTGCGCCTCTGGCGGGAGCGCTCGCTTCGTTTGCTCAAGCATCCTTCCGAATTTGATTACGAAGCCTGGTGCGCGGGAGGGCTGGCAAATGAATCGGCCTGACGCCCCGGCTCTTTCAACCTTGGCGAGTACAATAATGATGAACCGACCATACAAATACCGAACGAAGTGGATGATCGCCGTTCTCTGCGGATTTTTTTTCGGCGCGTGCGCGCTCGCTTCACCGCCGAGCCTGCGCTGGCATGGCTACTCATTTCACGAGGTTGATTCTTTATCTTCGCTGCCCGCTCCACTCCGGCAGATGCTCGGCACCGATGTCCCCGGGAAAGGCGGCATCGCCGACAAGGGTCAGCCGTTCAATATTACCGACGTTGCCAGCGGTACGTTACCCATGCGCCGGTTCCTCGCCGCCGGCAACGACGGCGATGTGTGGCTTGTCGCACTTGAGCAGGGCGGAATTGCTTACATGATCCAAGTTTATCTGTTCACGGGTAACGTGCAGGAAGAACACTGCGTGTTGTCTGGCGGGCCGAAGACCCTGGAAGCTGTTATCCGGCTCTTGCCCGCGACTTGTCCCAAGGACAGAGGCTCATAACGCGCTCAAAAACTTGATATTCCTCTGTTGTCATTTGATGCCCTTCGCTCCCGCAACAAGCCCTCCGGCGCTGCCGACATTCCCTTTGGAAAGGGGAAGAAGGAGGGAAATATTCTTCGCGTCTCCGCGCGAAAATTATTCTTTACGCCCTTTGTGGTTAAATTATGTTTTTAACTTCCGGAGAGTGCTTTTCTTATCCGGATTACGCTCTGAAATGGGAGGTCTTATGTGCCCGTTACAAACCATCGCCGAAGAACTGCTGGGCCGTTCACTTGTAGCGCAGGACGGCATGTCGTCCGACGACATAGCTTCGGCAGAGCGCGCACTTGGGCGTGCTCTGCCAACGCCGCTGAAGGCGTTCTATCGCTTGCTCGGCAATCTGCCTCAATTCACCAGCGCGTTTGAGGAATTCATTGCCCCTTTACAATTACGCCATACAGACGGTTTGTTGATGTTTCTGGATGAGAACCAGGAGGTTTGTTCCTGGGGCGTTGATTCACAAGGACGCGTTTTCCAGTGCATGAACAATGATCGCTTCGATACCGGGCTTGACCTGCAAACGTTTCTGGAACTGATCTTGCAATACCAGGTTGCGCAGGGAAGCGGCTACGGCTACAACGTCGGCCTTTCCGACAGCGAATTGGCGGACCTGCTCGCGCAAGAAGGCTGGGAAAAAACCGTTAGCCATGACCAATTGTTGATCCATCGCTTGCGCGGTTTTCTGATATGGTGTTTTCTCGACGAGAATGGGAAAGCACAAGACAACCAGGTGTTCTTCGCTGGCTTGACCGATCCCCCCGATGCCATGAAGCAACGCTATGGCCTGACGGAGTTATAGGGGCACAGCCCAGGCATCCTTCATGAGCTAGAATCAGCGGCAACGTTTTTTTGATGTCGAATTTTCAAATCCAAAGATTCCTGGAGATAACAATGAGCCTGTCGAGAGTTGCTCTACCCATCATGGTGGTTTTCGCTTTCCTTGGCGGTTGCAGCAAAACAGGGGATGCGGCGCCACAAACAAAGGCGGATCAACCAAAAGCCGCTGAAGCGCCACCGCAGAAAACGGGATTGAAATTCGATTCCAAAAGGCTGAAGTTCGTACAGGGAATGCTGCTTGACGACCTGATACATTCGGCGCAGGAAGATACCGCACTCACGGAAAAAAGCGAGGCGCTTCGCCGCCTGAACATCACCGACAGCGTCGAAGCAAAAGCGCTTGCAAAAGACTATCTGGAAAACGAAGCCAAAGCCGATCGTAAATACAAGGCGCACGGAGGCCGCATCCTCATATCGGGAACCGTCGAATCCATTAGTGACGGCTTCAAGGAGGGGCTCCCTTATTTCGCTTCACTGCGCGGTTATGGCGCACTCAAGAGCATTTTTATAAAATCTAACGGCGATGCTACCGGGGCATCCTCTTCATTGAAAAGGGGTCGAAAAGCATTTTTTGTCTGCACGATAGAAAACCATTCGGCTGATCAGGTCGTCGCGTCCTGTTCTACCCTGGAACAATACGCCAAAAGCCCGGAGGTCAGAGCCTCCTATGATCAGTATGTTGCCAGCCTTTTATCCGGCAAGAAACAGGTCGTCAATGAGGGTTTTTTGAAGGTTTTTTTAACGTGCTATGCCGTATCCAAGCGCCTACCCGACGATTCGCCTTGCTTTGTTGAACTCGACGATGCGTGCGACAGGCAGTTGAACAGAATAGGAAACGTCGATTTGTCGCCTGAGGAAGATGCTGAAATTGAAGAAATAATAAGAAATAACATTTCTTTTGATGAGCCCGCAAAGTTGAAGTGAGCCGCAGGCGAATCCGTCTGTCCTCTCCCTTGCTCCTCTTTCGCAGACGCGTGAGAGGTATTGCCCCCATCCGCCTTCCCCCACGAGCAGGAGAAGGCGCGCGGCGATCGGTATGCCGTCGGTGAACCCCAACGATCATCGACAATGAGAAATGAGGTCGGCGTTCGCTGCGTCCGCTCCGCCCTACAGCATTATTGCGCGGGTCAATGTCAGGCGTTGGCCGGCCATTTTTATCGACCTACTGATAGGTACGAACAAGCCCCTCCTGCGTTTTCTCGGAGTTCTCGCACATGTCCTTGGTGCGCTTGTACGACTCATGAGCTTTGGATTTGTTTTTGACGATCACTTCTTTATGGCTGGCTTTGGCCGGGACCTCGTTGTATTCAAGACAGTGCGCACTTTGGGAGGGCAGCGGTTTTGCGGCTTGCTGCACCATTTGATCTAACTGCACCGCTTTCTTCAGGTCGCTGATGGAACTTTTCATCGAGCGCGCTCATTTGTTTGAGTTGCTCTCGTTACGCTTTCCTGACCTTTCGTGCAAGCCGTAGCGCATGGGCGATTCGCCGCGCACTTGCCTTTCGACTCATTGTAACTGGTTCAACCGCTGCTGAATCAGTTGCTGAGCATCCGTTCCTGATGTTTGGGCAATGGCTCTCTGGTACAACTGGATGGCCTGTTGCTTGTCTTGAGGCACGCCCAAGCCTCTCTCGTAGTGCTCGGCCAAGGCGCATAGCGCTTGGAGATCGTTTTGCGCCACAGCCTTGCGGTACCAAGCCACGGCCTGCCCGTAATCCTGCACTACGCCCCTGCCATTGGCGTACATCACGCCCAGATTCCCTTGCGCTATGGCAAGGCCCTGTTCCGCCGCCTTGCGGTACCAGGATACAGCTTGCGCGTTATCCTGGGTGACACCTTCCCCTCTTGCGTACATTTGGCCAAGATTGACTTGCGCTTCGGCAAGGCCCTGGTCTGCCGCCTCGCGATACCAAGATACGGCTTGCGCGTAGTGGCTACGCCCTCTCCGTTGTTGTACATCGCGCCAAGACGGTTTTGCGCATCGGCATCGCCTCGTTCTGCCGCTTTTCGCAAGGATGCGGCCGATTTATCGCCTTGGCTTGAACCTTTCCCATTTTTTTCCATCTCGCGGAGATTATTTTGCGCGTAGGTGTTTCCCTGCTCTGCCGCTTTGCGAAACCAGGTTATGGCTTGTGCGTCATCCTGGGCTACGCCTTCCCCGTTTTTGTACATCATGCCAAGATTGTTCTGCGCAACGTCGTCTCCCTGCTCCGCCGCTTTGCGATACCAGAGCGCGGCCTGTTTTTTATCTTGCGCCACCCCTTCTCCGTTATCGTACATCGCCGCAAGATTGGCCTGCGCAATGGCGTTTCCCTGATCCGCCGCCTTGCGGTACCAGAATACGGCCTGTTTTTCATCCTTGGCAACACCCAATCCCATTTTATACATCACGCCCAAACCGTTCTGCGCCATACCGTGGCCCTGTTCCGCCGCCTTGCGATACCAGGATACGGCCTGTGCGTCATCCCGGGCTACCCCTTCTCCATATTTGTACATTACGGCAAGGTTGTATTGCGCCTGGGCGTTGCCGGCTTGTGCCGACTTGGATGTTTCGTTGAATGTCGCATTGGCGTTTGCGAATTGAGCGTCGGCAGCCCCGACCAACACTGGCTGACTCAGAAATAGCGCCAACGCAGCGCAGAAAATGATTCGATTTTTCATATACAGTCTCAAATAAGGAGGTGGTCGTGTCCGCCCTTGGCTTCATTGCAACTGGCTCAACCGCTGCCGGGCCTTTTGCTGGGCGTCCGGATCTTTATTTTGGGCCGCGGCCTTCTGGTACAACTGGATAGCTTGTTGTATATCTTGAGGCACGCTTGTGCCGGTTTCGTAGAACACACCCAAGTTGTATTGCGCGTCAGCATTGCCCTGTTCCGCCGCCTTGCGGAACCAATAGATGGCCTGCGCGTAGTCCTGTGCCACACCACGGCTTTTGGCGTACATCATGCCAAGATTACTCTGTGCCACGGCATTTCCCTGTTCCGCCGCCTTACGATACCAATATACGGCCTGTGCATCGTCCTTGGTTACGCCTTCTCCTCTTCCATACATCGCACCAAGAAATGTTTGTCCGTCAGAATTACCTTGCTCAGCCGCCTTGCGATACCAGTAAACAGCCTGCTCCTTGTCTTGTGCCACGCCTGTTCCATTGTCATACATCGCGCCAAGATTTGTTTGTCCACCAGCATTTCCTTGTTCAGCTGCCTTGCGATACCAGAATACGGCCTGCATGTAGTCTTGAACTACACCTGCGCCATCTTTGTACTTTACAGCGAGATTGTTTTGTGCAACGGCATTCCCCTGCTCTGCTGCTTTGCGATACCAGAATACGGCCTGTTCTTGATTTTTGGCAACACCTTGCCCCGTAGCATACATCACGCCAAGACTGGTTTGTGCGTCGGAATGGCCCTGATCCGCTGACTTGCGATACAAGGCTACTGCCTGCTCTTTATCTTGAGTCACCCCTCTGCCATAATCGTACATCTTGGCGAGTTCATATTGGGCCTTAGTATGGCCCTGCTGCGCAGCCTTGCTGTACCACTGGTAGGCTTGTTTTTCATCCTTGGCAGTGCCTTGTCCTGTAGCGTACAGATAGCCAGCCAAATATTGTGCCTCGACATCATTTTGTTGCGCCGCCTTGCGGAGCCAGTTCAGAGCCTGTTCATAGTCTTTAGCTACGCCACGGCCTTGCCCGTACATCGCGCCAAGATTACTTTCCGCCGGAGCATAGCCTTGGTTCGCAGCCTTTTGGAACCAGATAAACGCCTGTTTTTCGTCCTTGGCAATGCCTTGCCCTGTTATATACATCCAGCCCAATCGGTTTTGCGCTGCGGCATTGCCTTGTTCGGCAAGACGCCGCACTTGTTCAACGGGTGTTTGCTCGTTTATACCCGTGGAAGGGCTATTTTGAGCAACCACCGGCAACGGCGACCAAGCTAAAAAGACCAACACCAGAGAAACGGCAACAGCGGCAACCTTCGTATTCATCATCGTGCGCTCCAATATCGTTACTTCTCAACGCGGCAGGTTGAGGTAAACCTGCGAATTCCAACATTTTTCTTACATCATACTGGAAATATTGTTCTTGCCGCATACAAAACCTGTGCTGGAGCGAGCTTGGGCAAGCGAAGGACGACCCGGGCGCACTGATCCCTGATAACCCTACCCCTACCCCTATCCCATCCTTCCCCCCGATCAAAATCATTTCGGGGCTAGCTCTTGAAGGGGGCGCTCAGTGTTTTCTGCGCTTTCGCGGGGACCGTGTCTCTCATCTGCTGTGCGCCATTGCAGCAGTCATCGGCGCGATGGTTGGCATCGCTCGCTTCAAGATTCGAGGCATGCCTAACCATCCATTCAACCCTGCCTCTTCCCTGCGCATCAATGGCAAAGCCGGGATCGTCGGCAAAACAAAAAGTGTGCAACAACAATCGTCGGTTTTTATCAAACGAAACTGCATCGCGCCCCACATCACCCGTCGCCTGGGCGAATGGCGGCGCGGTGAATTGAAACCTGCAAGGGATTGAGCGAACAATCGCTGCGAAAGAACGAGCGTTTTTTAAAGACCTCTTGCTGGAAAGCGAGGCAGCGCGGCGCGCGGTAAAATGACTCTTTTTCTCCTGTTATTTGCCGAACATGAAGCATTTTGCCGTTATCGGAAACCCCATCGCGCATTCCCGTTCGCCTGAAATTCACCAGGCTTTCGCGGAGCAGGTAGGAATCACGATGACCTACCGCCGCCTCGAGGCGCCGCTGACTGCGGACGATTCCGGTTTTGCTGATGCGGCGCGGGCATTTTTCGCTGCCGGCGGCGCCGGTATGAACGTCACGGCGCCGTTCAAGGAAGTGGCTTTCCGCCTCGCTTCCAGCGTCAGCGAGCGCTCGCGTCTGGCAGTTGCCGCCAATACATTGACGGCTGATGGCGACGGCTGGCGCGCTGATAATACCGACGGAATCGGGCTTGTCCGCGATCTGACCAGCAGACTTGGGCTACCGCTGACTGGGCAGCGTCTTCTGATTCTGGGTGCAGGCGGAGCAAGCGCCGGAATTCTGGGACCGCTGCTCGACGCGCGGCCGGCGCGGATCGTATTGTGGAACCGGAGCGTGGACAAGGCGCAGGGTCTTGTCCGCCGGTTCGCTGCCGCTTATCCCGGCGCGAAGCTGTCTGCTGTTTCTCAGATACCTTTCCCGACAGCGCGCGCCAGCGAGGATGCGCCCGATCAAGAGACGCCATTCGACCTTGCGATTCATGCCACCAGCTTTAAGGCGGCCCCTCCCCATTCGCCGACACCCCCTTTAAAAAGGGAGCCCGGGCTGGCGGAGGGGGAAGCAAAGGGCAACGCGCCAACGCCCTGGCTCTGGCTGGATCGGTTGTGCGCGTCCGACACTTTCTTTTATGACCTGAGCTACGCTGACAACGAGGAGACGCCTTTTTTGCGCTGGGCAAGAACATGGGGCGCACGCCGCTGGAGCGATGGCTTTGGCATGCTGGTTGAGCAAGCGGCCGAGAGTTTCCGGATTTGGCACGGTTGTCTGCCCGAAACGACATCGGTTTTCGCGGCGTTACGGCCAAAAAGTGACCGCTAACTTACGTTATTTTCTAAAAATTCCTGCCCTTTTTTCCTGGCGCCCAAGCATTCCCCCCAAAATGTCTAAAGCATTTTTGCCTTTTCACAAGCTTTGATCGACGCCTCTATTTTTTCATTTAACGCTGGACAACGTGTAGCGATCTGCGGCAAACTTCCACTTAATCCTTTTTGCCGAAAGCCTTTTTGCAAATGCGCGCCACCCGGTTTTCTGTTTGCAAAGCTGTATTTTCTCGCAATATTTTGCGCGCAATTGCGCGAGGATCGAGTGATGATAAAGCCCTTACCGCCTTTTTCTCTTACTGCGTCGATCTTCGTTTAAAACGCTGATTGTTTTTTATATCCGCCTCATACCATGACTGCTTCCAAGCCTTCTGCCGCATCTTCCTCTCCGCACATTCTGGTGCTGCACGGCCCCAATTTGAATTTGCTGGGTACACGCGAGCCGGAGATTTATGGTCACGATACGCTTGCGGATATCAATGCACGCCTGGTTTGTCTGGCGCAGGCGACAGGCGCATCCTGTTCGTCGCTTCAAAGCAACAACGAAGGCGCGCTGATTGATTGTATTCACGCGGCGCCGCAAAAAGGCGTCGGCTTCATCGTGATCAATCCAGGCGGGCTGACGCACAGCAGTGTTGCGCTGCGCGATGCGCTTTCCGGCGTAGCGCTGCCTTTTATTGAAGTTCACTTGTCCAATATCCATGCTCGTGAACCGTTTCGCCACCGTTCCCTGCTGGCCGATCAGGCCGTCGGGGTCATCGCCGGTCTTGGCGCGCGCGGTTACGAGTTCGCGGTGATGTGGGCGCTCGATTATCTACAAAAAAGGTCTTAATCATGGACTTACGCAAACTCAAGACATTGATCGAACTGGTGGAATCGTCCGGCATCGCCGAACTTGAAATCCAGGAGGGGGAGGAGCGGGTGCGCATTACCCGCGCAACGGCGTCGATGGTCGCCGCGCCAACCATGATGATGGCGCCGCCGCTCATTCCCGCCGCCCCGGCGGCATCTGCCGGAACGCCCGTCGCGCCGGAAGCGCCGCCGGCGCCGAGCGGGCATACGATCGCCAGCCCGATGGTCGGGACGTTTTACCGCGCGTCAGCGCCGGGCGCCAAGCCGTTCGTTGATGTCGGCAGCACCGTCAAGGAAGGCGACACGCTGTGTATCGTCGAAGCGATGAAGCTGATGAACGAAATCGAGGCCGATCGCGCCGGGGTGGTCAAAGCCATTCTGGTTGAAAACGGGCACCCGGTCGAGTTCGGCCAGCCGCTTTTCGTGATTGAATAAAGCGTCTTCTCTGCGCGTCATCGCTGCAAGACGTTATCCCGGCGAAGACAAGTATTCACCAACAAGCGAAGGACTGCTCGCGTGGCTGCTCGTAAACCTCTCCCTCTGTTTGACAAAATTCTGATCGCCAACCGCGGCGAGATCGCGCTGCGGGTCCAACGCGCCTGCCGCGAAATGGGCATTAAAACCGTCGTCGTACACTCGGAAGCCGACAGCGACGCCAAGTACGTCCGACTGGCCGATGAATCGGTATGCATCGGGCCGGCGTCGCCCACGCTGAGTTATCTGAATATCCCGGCGATCATCGCCGCCGCTGAAGTCACCGACGCGCAGGCGATCCATCCCGGTTATGGCTTCCTTTCAGAAAACGCCGATTTCGCCGAAAAGGTGAAATCGTCCGGCTTCGTTTTCATCGGCCCCAACGCCGAAACGATCCGGATGATGGGCGACAAAGTCAACGCCAAGGCAATGATGACCAAGGCCGGGGTACCTTGCGTGCCGGGCTCGGAAGGCGCGTTGCCGGACGACCCGAAAGAAATCCTGAACATCGCTCGCAAGGTAGGTTACCCGGTCATTATCAAAGCAGCCGGCGGCGGCGGCGGACGCGGAATGCGCGTCGTCAACACCGAGGCGGCGTTGTTATCGGCGGTCACGCTGACGCGCGCCGAAGCGCAAAGCGCGTTCGGAAACCCGACGGTGTATATGGAACGTTTCCTGGCCAACCCGCGCCACATTGAAATTCAGGTACTCGCTGACGCGCACAAAAACGCCGTCTGGCTGTCCGATCGCGACTGCTCGATGCAGCGCCGCCATCAAAAAATCATCGAAGAAGCGCCGGCCTTCGGCATTCCGGCACGTACGCTGACCCGAATCGGCGACCGTTGCGCCGACGCCTGCCGCCGGATCGGCTACCTCGGCGCCGGCACCTTCGAGTTCCTCTATCAGGACGGCGAATTCTTCTTCATCGAGATGAATACGCGCATCCAGGTCGAGCATCCGGTCACCGAGATGATTACCGGCATCGACATCGTGCAGGAACAGATCAAGATCGCTGCCGGCCACAAAATGGCGCTGCGTCAGCGCGACATCGTTCGTCGCGGCCATGCCATCGAATGCCGGATCAACGCTGAAGATCCGGAAACTTTCGCGCCGTCTCCAGGACGCATCACCTCGTACCACACGCCGGGCGGGCCTGGCATTCGGGTCGATTCGCACGTTTATCATAACTATTTTGTGCCGCCACATTACGATTCGATGATCGGCAAAATTATTTCCTATGGCGACACGCGCGAACAGGCCATCGCCCGGATGCGGGTCGCGCTTTCCGAAACAGTGGTCGGTGGCATCAAGACCAATCTCGACCTGCATCAGGACTTGCTGAGCGATGAAAATTTCGTTCGCAGCAACTACTCGATCCATTACCTCGAAGAACGGATGGCGCTGCGAAAAACACTGAAATGAGCGCTCAGTGAGCCATCTGTGAGCTACCACGCGCTGCGTTTTGAGACGGCGGCAGAACAGGCAGAGGCGTGGTCCGATGCCTTGTTCGACATCGGCGCGTTGTCGATTGATTTGTCCGACCCCTACGCCGGCACCGACCGGGAAACCCCGCAATACGGCGAACCCGGTGCGTCGGTCGGCTCGCTGTGGCCGATCGTGCGGATCGACGCGCTGTTTGCGGGCGAAACAGAAAGCGCCGCGCTTCATATAGCGTTAGGTCGTATCGCCGCATCCTTGTTGCTCCCGCTGCCGCTGTTCGAAATCGCGCCGGTTGCCGAGCGTGACTGGGTGCGCGAAACGCAGGCGCAGTTCGGCCCGATCGCCGTAACCGAAGATTTCTGGATTGTGCCGACCTGGTCAACGCCGCCCGTTGACGCGCGCTACATCCTGCGCCTCGATCCCGGTCTTGCTTTCGGCACCGGCTCGCATCCGACCACACAACTCTGCCTGAGATGGTTACGGGGGCATGCTTCTCCCCTCTCCCTGTCTTGCCCCCGTCTTGTCCCCTTTTCAAAGGAGGCGCCGGCGAAGACGGCAGGAGTTTGCCGGGATGCCGCTGAAGGTGGCGAGCATCTGCCCCCAAGCGCATCCGTCCTCGATTACGGCTGTGGTTCCGGTATCCTGCTGCTGGCGGCGCGGTTGTTCGGCGTCGGCGCGCACGGCACGGCGTTCGGCACCGACATCGACCCGCAAGCGCTGATCGCCAGCCGCGAAAACGCCACCGCCAACCATCTCGACGCAGCCTTCGTTGCCCCCGATCAACTGCCTGATCAAACCTTCTCCCTCGTAATCGCCAACATTCTCGCCAACCCGTTGCGGGCATTGGCGCCATTACTCGCTGGTCGAACCGAGCCGGGCGGACGCCTCATCCTTTCCGGCATTCTGGAAGACCAACAAGAAGAATTATGCGCCTGCTACGCGCCCTGGTTCGAAATCGCACCGTGGAAGACACTCGATGGTTGGGTGTTGTTGTCGGGAGTGCGAAAAGCGTAGCGTAAGTAATCCGTCGATAGTTTTTCAGAAAACGCGGCGGCATGTTAAATTTATACTTTCCCACTTTTCGGGTTTGTCCGCGCGATGACCATTGCCGCCGTTCTGATTTTGCTGACTGCTTCGGTGGCGGCGGTGTTCGTTTGCCGGGCAATCCAGATGCCGGCAATCTTGGGGTATCTGCTGGTTGGCGTGACGCTCGGCCCCAACGGCTTCGCGTTGATCGCCGACAGCGCCGATGCCCGCCATCTGGCAGAGTTCGGTATCGTTTTTTTGATGTTCACCCTCGGTCTGGAATTCAGCCTGCCGCAACTGAAAGCGATGCGACGCGCGGTGCTGGGGCTGGGCGCAGCGCAAGTCGGCGCCTGCGCGGTCATCGGCATGACGGTATTGGTCGGGTTGGGCTACTCGTGGGGCGCCGGCATCGTTATCGGCGGAATGCTGGCGATGAGTTCAACCGCCATCGTGCTCAAGATGCTGATCGAGCGGGACGAGGTCAGCACTGAATATGGTCGCAACGCCATCGCGATTCTGCTTTTTCAAGATTTGGCGGTAATCGGTTTTCTGGTGCTGATTCCCGCTCTCGGTCAAAGCGGCTGGGACTTGGCCTTGGCGCTGGCGCTGGCAGTGCTCAAAGCGGCGGTCGCTTTTGTGTTGATTCTGAAACTTGGCCAAAAACCGATGCGCATCTGGCTCAACGCGATCGCCCGGCAGCACTCGCCGGAGCTGTTCATGCTGAACGTTCTTCTGATCGTTCTGGCGCTGGCGATGTTGTCTTCGATGGCGGGGCTGTCGATGGCGCTGGGCGCTTTCATGGCCGGCATGTTGATCGCCGAAACCGAACATCGCCATATTGTCGAAGACAACATTATGTCGTTCCGCGATTTGTTGCTCGGCCTGTTCTTCGTCACGATGGGCATGGCGCTCAATCCGGAGCTGGTGATTCGCAACGCCGAAGTTGTGTTGTTGTTTCTGCTGGTGCCGTTCGCGGTCAAGAGTATTGTCGTGGTCGGTCTGGCGCGGCTTTTCGGCGGCACTTGGTCATCAAATGTGCGGATCGGTATTTATCTGGCGCAAACCGGCGAATTGGCGTTGGTAATGCTGACGTTGGCCAACGACTACAGTATCCTGCCGCCGCATCTGAAACAAACGCTGCTGATGGCCGTTGTGCTGTCGATGTTGACGGCACCGCTGATCATTCGTTTTGCCGAACCGTTCATTCGCTGGTTCGAGCGCTTCGACTGGCAGGAAAGTGCAGCACGCATCATGCAGGCGGCGGCGCAAAGCATGGTTTATCAGGATCACGTGATTATCTGCGGCTACGGCCGCAGCGGGCAAAATCTGGCGCGCCTGCTGGAGACGGAAAAAATCAACTTCGTCGCAATCGACAACGATGCCTTGCGCGTGCGCGAATCGGCAGAGGGCGTGGCAGTGATCTACGGCGACGCCAGCAACCGCGATCTTCTCGTCGCCGCCGGGTTGAACAAGGCGCGGGCATTGGTGATTTCTTTCGCCGATACGCCGCTGGCGCTCAAGATCATCAAAACAGCGCATTCACTGCGGCCAGCGTTGCCGGTCATCGTGCGCACTTACGACGACAGCAATCTGGATCGCCTGCTTGAAGCGGGCGCCGCTGAAGTGGTGCCGGAAATCATTGAAGGCAGTCTGATGCTGGCGACGCATTCGCTGTTGGCGCTCGGCGTGCCGCTGCCGCGTGTACTGGCGCGAATTCGGAGTGTGCGCGAGGAACGCTACAACCTGTTGCGGGGATTCTTTCATGGTGTTTCCGACGCGCAGGAAGATTCCGAAGAAAACCTGCAACCACGTTTGCGCTCCGTCGTGCTGATGGACGGCGCAGCAGCGATCGGCAAAACGCTGGAAGAGCTCGACCTTGAAGAATTCGTCAAAGTGGCGCGCGTGCGCCGCGTCGGCAAGGCGCCCAAGGTGCCCGATGGAGACTGGCGGTTTGAAGTGGGGGATACCGTAGTGCTGCTTGGTCGCGCCGACGATTTATCATTCGCCGAACAGCGGTTGTTGACGGGCAATCCTGAAGATTGATCACGAGCCGGCGCGCGGTTCCTCCGGCTTTTGTTCGTGCGCTTCGCGCGCTTCGCGCGACATTGGGAACCAGCCGTTTTCGGGGTCGGCGCCGGTAACGGCCATGATGAGCCGGAATGTGCCATACGCCAACACCGACAACAGCCGCATCATCATCGTGCGCTGTTGCCACTGCGCCGCCAGCACCGGCTTGGCGCCATCGGTAATCAATTCAAGCAGCGCGCTACGCAATTGCCCGGCGAAATCCGGATCGTGGATAATCACATTGGCCTCGCGCGCCATCAAAAAAGAATAAGGGTCGATGTTCGACGAGCCGACCGTGGCGAACTGGCCGTCGATCACCGCAACTTTAGCGTGCAAAAACGAGTGATGGTATTCCTGAATTTCGACGCCGGCATCGAGGAATTTTTCGTAAAGTGTCCGCACGGCGTAATGCATGAGCTTGTATTCAACGCGCTCCTGCAGAAGCAGCGTGACTTTGACGCCGCGCTGGGCGGCGGCGATCAATGCTTTTTGAAAACGCCAGCCGGGGAAAAAATAAGCGCAAGCGATGATGGCTTCTTGCCGGGCGCGCCCCAACGCCACCCGATAAGCACGTTCGATTGCATGGCGATGATTCAGATTGTCGCGAACAATCAAGTTTGCCCGTACGGCGCCGGCCGCTTCGGCAACAGCGGGGGACGCATCTTCTTCGAGCGTGATGTTTTGCAATTGAGACAATTCGACCAGCGTGCGCACGCGGTGCATCGTACGCACGATGTTTGCCAAGATCGGCCCTTCGACGCGTACGGCAAAATCAATACGCGGGGGTGTATGCCCGGGCGTATTCATGTCGTCGATGATGTTGATGCCGCCGATAAATGCCACCTTGCCGTCAATGTGGCAGAGTTTACGGTGTAACCGGCGCAAACGGCGAAAGCGAAACGGCTGATTTTCAACTTCGGGACGGTAGAACAATAAATCGACACCAACGGAAGTCAACTCGCGCTCAAGCGTCTTGGACAAATAAAGGCGAGCGCCCCAACCATCGATCAGCACACGCACATCAACGCCGCGCCGCACAGCGCGAATCAAAGCGTCGGCAACAGCGCGACCGCTGGCATCATCGGCAAAAATATACGTTTCGAGCCAGATTTCTCGCTGCGCAGCATCGAGAGCACAGATCAGCGCCGGAAAGAAATCGTTGCCACCACGCAGCAGATGAATTGCATGACCCGGGATGAAGTTTCGCATGTCAGCAGTTCGGCGATGGTTGAAAAGAAGCGGTCGGCATCATGAGCACGGTGCGTAACATTATTCGTGCGCCGAAGGACGTAGCGGAACGACTTCCAGTTCGGCCGACAATGCTGCGTGATCCGAAGCCCGCGGCGCCCGTTGCGCGTAATGGACGCGGGCACTGCGAACATCGAGGCCGCGCACATAGATGCGATCCAGCGGCAGGAAGGGCAGGAAAGAAGGAAAGGTGCGCGCCGGCTTTCCTCGCGTCGTTGTAAAAACGTCGATAGCGCGCAACGCCTCGCAGAGATAGCGATGGCCTTTATGATGCCAATCGTTGAAGTCGCCGGCGATCAGCAAGGGTTCGCCCGACGGAACCAGGGCTTCGACTCGCGCAACCATCGCCGACAATTGCCGCCGCCGCCAGCGCTCAAACAAGCCGAGATGGACATTGAGACAGTGCAAGCGCGGCATCACTCTGCCGGCGTTAAGCACGCAATGTAAAAGACCGCGCTGCTCCAGCCAATGCGCCGAGATGTCCTCATTCTCTTGATAAATGATCGGGTAACGCGACAACAGCGCGTTGCCATGATGCCCATGTCGCGTCTCGGCGTTTTTCCCGTAGGCGGTAAACCAATAGGCGTCTGCCAGAAATTCATATTGCGGTAAGTTGCCGGGAGAAGCCGGTTTTTTCGAGGCGTCCAGCTGCGCGCCGCGCACTTCCTGCAGAAAAACAACATCCGCGTCAAGCGCCCGCAAATGATCGCGCAGTTCCGACATTTTCGGGCGGCGCAAATGTGAAACCCCTTTGTGAATGTTGTAAGTTGCGACAGAAAGGCGCATGGCGATTCGTTAAAATAAAAACAACTGCGGAAAAAACAGGGGGTATAACGCTTGGCAAAAATATTGGGGGAAACGTACGTCCTTTTCAGTATCGCGCCAATAACGCGATAATGCAACCAGCAACATAGCGCTCTTTCATTGGCCGCTTTCGGCTCTTCGCATTGCCGTCGCAACAGCGTATCATAAGGCAGCGTAACATAGGGCTGATGCGGTTTGCCGCAAGGAGGATTTATGAAAATTCAGAGTCTCAGCGCCTGCTCCGGCTGGTTTTTTTGCGGAAAAGGCGCCCGTGGTGAAGACCTCGTTCTCAGGATTGCGGCTTGGGGGATTCGCGAAAGCGGCGAGATCGTGGGGCTGGTCGCCGCCGCCAACGCCGTGACCAGCGACAATATCCCGAGACTCGCCGAGCCACCCGCCGGTATTAAAGGCGTTTACCTGCCGGAAGAAAAACTGACCCACAGCCAGAAAGTCAGAGCGGCGCTGCGATAATGGCGTGTAAAGAGCAGAATATTCTCTCGCGCTGCCCCTTTTCAGGTGGGTTGGTGAAGCCGTCGGGGGTTTGTTGCGTAAGAAGGGCGGGGGAGAAGATCGTAAGATCATGAGGAAAATATCAAACAAGCAAATAATTATAGAACCGCCCATAATCTAACATGCGATTTGTGCCATGACCCCGATTCTCGTCTTTGACCTCGAAAGCATTCCCGACGTTTCAGGAATGCGCCGGGTTCACCGCTTGCCTCCCGAACTGTCCGATCAGGACGTGCTTGACTGGTACGGACAACAACGTCGCGCAGCAACCGGCAGCGATTTCGCGCACCTCTATTTTCAGAAAATCGTTGCGATCGCCTGCGTGTTGCGCAACGATAAAGGATTGCAAATCTGGTCGCTCGGTCAGCCCGAAGACAGTGAAGAGATGCTGATCCGCCGCTTCTTCGAGGGAATCGAACGCTTCACGCCGCAGCTCGTTTCATGGAACGGTGGCGGCTTTGACCTGCCGGTGCTGCATTATCGGGCGATGCTGCACGGCGTGACCGCAGCACGTTACTGGGAGTGGGGCGACGATGACCGCGATTTCAAGTTCAACAATTACCTCAACCGCTATCACACCAGACACATCGATCTGATGGACGTGCTGGCGCAATACCAGCCGCGCGCCAACGCCAGCCTCGATGCGATGGCGCGACTGTGCGGGTTTCCCGGAAAACTGCTGATGGATGGCGGCGATGTCGGCGCGGCGATCACAGAAGGAAAGATTGTCGAAGTCCGCAACTATTGCGAATGCGACACGTTGAATACTTACCTGCTCTTTCAACGGTTTCAGTTGATGCGCGGTGTATTGACGGTAAAAGAATACGAGAGCGAGATGATGCTGGTGCGCGAGCGTTTGCAGGCAAGCGATGCCCCACATTGGCGCGAGTTTTTGCGGGAGTGGGTTTAATTTTGCGCAATTGGGGTGAACGCAGCGACCCCCAGCACCATCACCGCTCTCCGACAAAAAACATCGCTTGCCTTTACCGCCCAATCCGGCGGCAACCAACCTTGACGGCTGTAGCGATGTCGAACTGCGCGGTCATGCCGATGCCCGCGCAACCTATCCGTGTTTGACCAAGATGATATGAACGTAATCCATGCGCCTCTACCATAACCCACACTCGCCTTTGTGTTCACCGTCGATACACTTTGCCCATAGAAACAAATTATCAAGCTTTTACAGGGCGCGAAGATTTTGAGATAAGTTCTACACCACAGTCCAGGTATCGCCGCTGTTGAAAAGCGTAGATAGATTGCCTTTGCCTCGTCCCGCGCGCGTGTCAGCGTGCAGTTGTTCGTTGCGCGCTTCGTAGCTCGGCTCGTTGACGTCGCGGAAGACGCCGAGCGGAACGGGAAAGATCGGCGCTTCGAGTTGCGAGATAAGAAACGCCAGACCACCGTGTTCCGCCGTTTCGTCATGCACGAACAGGTCTGCTTCGGTCACGCTGTTCTCGCCGAGGGTGACCACTTCGGGCTTGAAGCCGCGCAGGCGCACGCCCTTGTCTCTGTTCTTGCCGAAGATGAGCGGTTTGCCGTGTTCAAGCAGCAAGCGAGTGTCGTCGCGCGTGCTCTTATCGGTAATAGCGTCGTAAGCGCCATCGTTGAAGACGAGGCAGTTCTGAAACACTTCGACGAAAGCGGTTCCCTCATGCGCAGCGGCGCGTTTGAGCATGCTCGCCATATGCGCCTGATCGGCATCAACGGTACGAGCAACGAAGGTCGCGCCCGCGCCCAGCGCCAGCGCAACTGGATTGAAGGGGCGGTCGATGTTGCCTAGCGGCGTGCTCTTGGTTTTTTTGCCCAACTCGGTGGTCGGCGAATACTGCCCTTTGGTAAGGCCATAGATGCGGTTGTTGAGCATGATGATTTTCAAACCAATGTTGCGTCGTATCGCGTGGATGAAGTGGTTGCCGCCGATAGCCAGCGCGTCGCCGTCGCCGGTCACGACCCATACCGACAATTCGGGCCGCGCCAGTTTCAGGCCGCTGGCGATGGCCGGTGCGCGGCCATGAATGCCGTGCATGCCGTAGGTTTCCATATAATAGGGAAATCGGCTGGAGCAGCCGATGCCGGAAATGAAAGCGAAGTTCTCGCGGGGGACGCCTAACGTCGGCATCAACTTCTGAATCTGTGACAGCACGGCGTAATCGCCGCAGCCGGGACACCAGCGCACATCCTGGTTGGACTCAAAATCCTTCTTGCTCAGGACACGAATTTCGGATACGTCAGTCATGGCTTATTCCCTCAGCTCAGTTCCATAATACGGTCGTAAATCTCGGACACCTTGAACGGCCTGCCCTGCACTTTGTTGAGCTTGGCAACGTCGATCAGGTAACGCTCGCGCAGCAAGCGGGAGAGTTGACCGAGGTTCATCTCCGGCGCCAGCACTTTTTTGTAGCGCTTCAGAATATCGCCCAGGTCCGGCGGCAGCGGGTTCATGTGGCGCAGGTGCACATGGACCACCGAGCGGCCTTCCGCCACGGCCTGCTCACGCGCCTGCACGATGGAACCGTAAGTGCTGCCCCAGCCAACGACAAGCAGATCGCCTTCGGCAGGCCCGGCCACTTCGAGCGGCGGAATGTCTTTGGCAATGCCTTCGACCTTGGCGGCGCGCACTTCCACCATGCGCTGGTGGTTGATCGGGTCATGCGAGATGTTGCCGGTGAGAAAATCTTTTTCCAGGCCGCCGACGCGGTGCTCCATGCCGGGCGTGCCGGGCCGCACCCAGGCGCGCGCCAGATTCCCGTCGCGGGCGTAGGCCTGAAAACCTTCCGGCTCGGTGCGGAACTTGACTTCCGGCTTCGGCAGCGAAGCGAAGTCGGGAATGCGCCACGGCTCGGCGGCGTTGCCGATGCCGCCGTCGGAGAGAAGGATCACCGGAGTCATGTATTTCACGGCAATGCGGAAGGCTTCGATGGCGCAGTCAAAGCAATCCGCCGGAGAACGCGCGGCAATCACCGGAATCGGGCTTTCGCCGTTACGGCCATAGATCGCCTGCAACAAATCGGATTGTTCGATCTTGGTCGGCAGGCCGGTGGACGGGCCGCCGCGCTGCACGTTCACAATCACCAGCGGCACTTCAAGCATCACGGCAAGGCCCAGCGCCTCAGTCTTGAGCGCCATGCCGGGACCGGAGGTCGTGGTCACGCCCAGCACACCACCGTAGGCCGCGCCGATGGCCGAACAAATACCGCCGATTTCGTCCTCGGCCTGAAAGGTGGCGACGTTGAAATGCTTGAGTTCAGACAATTCATGCAGGATGTCGGTGGCCGGCGTGATCGGATAAGAGCCGAGGAACAGCGGCACGCCGGAAAGCTCCGAAACCGCCACCAGCCCCAGCGCCGCCGCCTGATTGCCGGTCAGGCTGCGATACGTGCCCGGCGCAATGCTGGCCGAACGCACCTTGTAACTGGTGACGAACATCTCGGTGGCATCAACATAGGCGTAACCGGCGCGCAAGGCCAACACATTGGCTTCGGCAATTTCCGGCATTTTGGCGAACTTGTCGCGAATGTCCTCTTCTTCTTTTTCCAGCGGCCGGTTGTAGAGGGCGAGCATCAGGCCGAGCGCATAGAAATTCTTGCAGCGACCCACCTCTTTTTTGGAAAGCCCGGATTCCTTGAGCGCCTGCGCGGTCAGCTCGGAAATGTCGATTTTGTAGAGGCGGTAACCATCGAGACTGCCGTCTTCAAGCGGATTGCTCTTGTAGTTGGCTTTGGCGAGATTGGCGTCGCTGAAAGCGCCGCTGTTGACAATGATGGCGCCGCCGCGCTTGACATCGGCAAGATTGGTTTTCAACGCCGCCGGATTCATCGCCACCAGCACATCAGGCGCATCGCCCGAGGTAAACACATGGCGTGAAGCAAGCTGGATCTGATAGCCCGAAACACCGAACAGCGTGCCGGTCGGAGCACGGATTTCAGAGGGATAGTCCGGGTGAGTAGCGAAGTCGTTGCCGGATCGGGCGACCACGCGGGAAAATTCATTGCCAGTCAATTGCATGCCGTCGCCGGAATCGCCGACGAAGCGAATCACCACGCTTTCAAGCTCTTCCACCGGGCGGCTCCGATCGGCGGCGATCCGCCCGGCTTCCGCCTGTGTCGTTTCTGCTGTTTCCAACATAACCTGGCTCCTGACAATCAACGGAATTTCGTATCGTACCTGTTTTGTTTCATTTGCACATCCTGCCCGCGCCTTGCTCTTTGGGGAAGGTTGCGCTGGGCGACATCCCGCCGGAATCGGGATCGTTTTCCTGGCGAGCCGCTTTGCGGGTGATACACAAGATAACGGGCGCAACCCGGAGCAAAACGCAATACAGCATTGAACGAACTGGCGCTTGCCCCTCGTCTTTCAAAGTTTCTGCTTGGCGCAAATGATGATATCAGGCCATTCTGACACCCGATTCCTGATTCCTGGCGCCTGGACTGACCAGCCGTTACGTTGGTTCAGGCAGCGGGCTTTCGGCGGCCAGGTGATTTCCGCTATCATCACCTTATTGTTTGCTCAAGAAGTCACGATGTCCGACGACACCATCCGCCAAGCATCTCTCGATTATCATCGCAACCGGCCGGCCGGCAAGATTGAAGTGGTGCCTACCAAATCGCTGGTGACGCAACGCGATCTGGCGCTGGCTTATACCCCCGGCGTCGCGGCTGTATGCGAAGAAATCAAGGCCAACCCCGACGAGGTGCGTCGGCTGACCGCCCGCGGCAATCTGATCGCGGTGATTACTAACGGCACAGCGGTGCTCGGTCTGGGCAATATCGGACCACTGGCAGCAAAGCCGGTGATGGAGGGTAAGGCGGTTCTGTTCAAAAAATTCGCCGGCGTCGATTGCTTTGACCTGGAAGTCCGCGAGCTTGACCCGCAACGGCTGGTCGATATGATCTGCGCATTGGAACCGACTTTCGGCGGCATCAATCTCGAGGACATCAAAGCCCCGGAGTGTTTTTACATTGAAGAACATTGCCGGCGACGGATGAAAATTCCGGTCTTCCATGACGACCAACACGGTACGGCGGTAATCGCTGGCGCGGCGCTGATCAACGGTTTGCGCGTCGTCGAAAAAAAGCTTGAGGATGTCAAAATTGTCTGCTCGGGGGCAGGCGCGGCGGCATTGTCGTGCCTGAAGCTGCTGGTATTGCTCGGCGCCCGGCGCGAAAACATCTGGATTTCCGATATTCACGGCGTGATTTACGAAGGCCGCGAAATCGAGATGGACGAACACAAAGCGCAATTCGCGCAGAAAACCGACAAGCGAACGCTGGCGGAAATTCTGCCGGGAGCAGACGTATTTCTCGGCTTGTCGGCCGGGCGGGTGCTGAAATCGGAATGGTTGCCATCAATGGCAGACCGCCCTTTGGTGTTTGCGCTGGCCAACCCGGAACCGGAGATTCGCCCTGAACTGGTCAAGGAAGTGCGCCCCGATGCCGTGATTGCGACAGGCCGCTCGGATTATCCGAATCAGGTCAACAACGTGTTGTGCTTCCCGTTTATTTTTCGCGGCGCACTCGATGTCGGCGCCACCCAGATCAACGATGCAATGAAAATCGCCTGCGTCTATGCCATCGCCGATCTGGCGATGGAAGAGCAGTCCGAAATCGTCGCGGCGGCATATGAGACCGACAATCTGAGTTTCGGTGCGAACTATCTGATTCCGAAGCCATTCGACCCGAGATTGATTCTGAAAATCGCACCGGCGGTGGCAAAGGCGGCGATGGATTCGGGCGTGGCAACACAGCCCATCGAAGATTTTGAAGCGTATCACCAGCAACTGCGGCAATTTGTTTATCACTCCGGCTTTTTGATGAAACCGGTGTTTCAAGCCGCCAAAGCGGCGCCCAAACGCATTGTGCTGGCTGAAGGCGAAGATATGCGGATGTTGCACGCGGCACAGATTCTGCGCGACGAAAAAATTGCCGAACTGACTTTGATCGGCCGGCCGCAAGTCATCGAGAGGCAGATTGAGCGACTTCGACTGCGCCTTAAACCCGGCGCTGATTTCGAGATCATCAACCCCGAACGCTATGACCACTACCCGGAATACTGGGCGGGGTATTACGAACTGACGCAACGTAAGGGCGTCACGCTCGAATATGCCAAGCTGGAAGCGCGGCGACGGCCGACGTTGATCGGCGCAATGGCGGTTCGCCGCGGCGACGCCGACGGGATGATCTGCGGGTTGGTGACCACCTATACGCTGAATCTGCATTACATCAACCAGATCATTGGCCGCGCCCCCGGCGTCAAGAGCTACGCAGCAATGAACGTGTTGTTATTGCCGGGGCACAGCCTGTTCATCACCGACACTTACATCAACCCCGATCCGACACCGGAACAACTTGCAGAAATTACCTTGATGGCGGCGCGCGAAGTGCGGCGTTTCGGCTTGCAGCCGAAAGTGGCGTTGTTGTCGCATTCGAGCTTCGGCAACAGCGATCTTCCGTCCGCACAAAAAATGCGCGACACGCTGCCGCTGATTCAGGCACTCGACCCGTCGTTGGAAGTTGAAGGAGAAATTCAAGGCGATTCGGCGCTCAGCGAAGCGGTGCGGGCGTCCATCTTTCCCAACACCCAACTGACCGGCTCGGCCAATCTTCTGGTGATGCCGTCGCTCGACGCAGCCAATATCGCCTTCAATTTACTCAAAATCACCGGCAGCAACAACGTGACCATCGGCCCGATTTTGCTCGGCGTCAACGCGCCGATACACATTTTGACGCCATCGGCCACAGTACGGCGAATCGTCAACATGGCAGCGCTGGCAGTGGCGGAAGCAAAACTCGAAGTCAAAACCGGCGTCGAGAAAGAATAAACGGGGGTAGTTATTATGGTTCCTTTTGCGGTTTATTTGTTTGCCGGGGTAGCGGTACTGATGGTGGTTCTGGTGCTGGCCTGGGTCGGCCCGCGGCTGTTTTCAGCGCCCGGCGTTCGAGTCGGCCCGGATCGGGAAACAACCAACCTTGAAGTATATCGGGACGAGATGACGCAACTGGCCGTCGATTATCAGTGTGGCCGTATCTCGTCGGAATCGCTGGAAGAAGCGCGCGCCGAATTAAACCGTCGCCTGCTCGACGATACCAGTGAAAGCGTCGCGAGCGCACGTCGGATGCGCGCGCCTGTACGCGCTGTCGGCATTGCCGTAATGTTCCTGGTGCCCGCGCTGGCGGGCGGACTGTATCTGAACGTCGGTAATATCAATGCCTTGAATATCGTTGCCGACGGCGAGAAAAAAGAACAGGATTTTTACCGGCAACTCAAGGAACACCTGCAGCATAATCCGCGCGATGCACGCGCCTGGGTGATTCTGGGCCGCTATGAAATGGGTTCGGATCGTTTTCAGGAAGCGGCAAAGGCGTTTGAAGCAGGGATAGATGCATCGCCGAAAGTAGCAAACGACGCAACGGTCTTGTGCGAACTGGCTGAAGCGATTGGGATGGCACAAGGCGGCTTGTTCAAGGGGCGGCCGCGCGAGCTGGTCGAAAAAGCGTTAACACTGGCGCCTGACAATGCGCTGGTGCTTGAAATGGCGGGCGGTGCGGCGTATGAAGCGCGCGACTATGCTTCCGCCGCGATGTACTGGAAAACATTGCGCTCGCAAATTCCCACGGATTCGCAAGCCTACCAACAAATCAGTATTGCTATCGCCCGCATTGAAGCGGAGGCCTCAGCAACGCAACCGGACGAAACCACGGCGCTATCAACCGCCGCGCCGTGACGGCAAGTCGAGTACAATAAATCAACCGCGCCGTTCCCCGGCGCGCGATTTGGCTTGTTCCCCTCGCCCATGCAAGAGAGAGCAGGGAAGAAGGTTACCGGATCGTGAGAAAAAACATCAAGCGCGCGAACACTTATGGAAACAACGATAAACCCAGGGACGGCGGTAACGAACTCTAAAGCAATGGATGATGTCATCGTTGTCGGTGCCGGTGTTTCCGGTCTGATCACGGCGTACCGACTGGTTAAAAAAGGGCTTCGTGTACGTGTGCTGGAAGCGGCGCCGCGCACCGGCGGTGTTATCGCTTCGGGGCGCGGCGATGGAATGTTGTGGGAATCCGGGCCGAACAGCGGCATGGACACGACACCGCTGATCAACGAATTACTCGACGCGCTGGGGATTCGCGAGCAACGCACTGACGCGCGCAAAATCGCTGACCGCCGTTTTATCGTGCGCAGCGGGCAACTGGTTCCACTACCGATGTCAGGGTACGCTTTTTTTTCAACGCCGCTGTTTTCAGCTGGAACCAAACTCGGCTTGTTGCGTGAACCGTTCATCGCGCGCTCATCGCCGGAGATTGATGAAAGCGTTGCTGCTTTTGTTCGCCGCCGACTGGGCACGGAGTTTCTCGATTACGCAATTGAGCCTTTTGTTGCCGGTATCTTCGCCGGCGATCCGGAGCAATTGTCGGTGCAGGCGGCATTTCCGAAATTGTTTGCGCTCGAACAGCGCTACGGTGGACTGATTCGCGGCATGATTCTCGGCGCTCGCGAACGCAAGCAGCAACGTGAAAAATCGAAGAACAACGCAAAAAGTTTTTCGTTTAACGACGGCATGCAAACGCTGACCGACGCGCTGGCGCGAGGAATCGCCGCTGAAAACAGCGTCGTTGAAACTGGTGTCCGGGTAGCGGCGATCGCCCGCGACGCAAGAGGCTGCTGGACGGTGCACGGCAAACGCAGCAGTGTTAATAATGATGAACAGGGCGATAAGGTCATGTATTGCGCCAGCAGTGTCATACTCGCGACGCCTGCTGATGCAGCGGCAACCATTCTTGCATCGTTGAAAACGCCTGTGGCCGATGACGCCGCGCAGGCATTGCGCAACATTCCTTATGCGCCGGTGTCGATTGTGATCAGCGGTTGGCAACGCGAGACCATAACGCATCCGCTGGACGGCTTCGGTTTTCTCGTACCGCGCAAGGAAAATGCGCATATTCTCGGCACGCTGTTTTCGAGCAGCATGTTTGATCATCGCGCTGACGAAAAACATGTGGTGCTCACCACTTTTATCGGCGGCATGCGCCAGCCCGATTTGCCGGGGTACGACGATGCCGTGTTGCAGGAAATAGCAGCACGCGATCTGGCTTCGTTGATCGGTGTACGGGGAACGCCGCTATGGACAAAGATCAGCCGCCACCCGCGCGCGATTCCGCAATACACGTTGGGGCATCTTGGCCGCGTGCACCGCATTGATGCCGTGCGGGCACAAGCGCCAGGGCTGTTCTTCTGCGCCAACTGGCGCGGCGGCATTTCGCTCGGCGATTGCGTCAAAAGCGCCCATCTGACCGCCGATGAAGTCGGCGCCTTTACTGCTTCCCGCCAGACATCATAGCGCGACGTTGTTGCAAAGATACCTTACCATTGCAAGCAAGGTACTCCGGCAAAACTTTTCCTCTTTCGCCGTCCTTTGCGTTTCCGCTCTTGGCAAGCGCTTTGTCTTGTTGTAGTGTGCGCAAATATAAATCGCTCTATAGGGAAATATGATGGAAACAGGGCATTACGGACAGTTGCGGCGGGGGTTGAAAAATCGGCACATCCAACTGATCGCGCTGGGTGGTGCAATCGGCACTGGCCTGTTCCTCGGCTCGGCGGGCGTGATGAAAACCGCCGGCCCGTCGATGGTGTTGGGTTACGCGATCGGCGGTTTTATCGCTTTTCTGATCATGCGCCAGTTGGGCGAAATGATTGTGCACGAACCGGTCGCCGGATCGTTCAGCCATTTCGCGTACAAATACTGGGGCGATTTCGCCGGTTTCTTTTCCGGCTGGAATTACTGGGTGCTCTATGTATTGGTGAGTATGGCCGAGTTAACGGCGGTTGGTATCTACGTGCAGTTCTGGTGGCCAGGTATCCCGACCTGGGTTTCTGTTGCAGTGTTCTTCCTGCTGATCAACGCGATCAATCTTGCCAACGTGCGTCTGTACGGCGAAATGGAATTCTGGTTCGCGATCATCAAAGTCGCCGCAGTGATCGGTATGATCCTGCTCGGCGCTTACCTGTTGGTGACCAGCACCGGCGGCGAACACGCGAGCATCAGTAACTTGTGGGTGCACGGCGGCTTCTTCCCAATGGGAGTCACCGGCATGTTGATGGCGATGGCGGTGATCATGTTTTCGTTCGGCGGGCTGGAACTCGTCGGCATCGCGGCGGCAGAAGCAAGCGAGCCGTCGAAAACCATTCCGCGCGCGATCAACCAGGTGCTCTACCGGATTCTGATTTTTTACATCGGCGCGTTGACCATCTTGCTGGCGCTGTACCCATGGGACAGGCTGGTCGAAATCATCAGTCAAGGCGGCGGCGATTACAGCAGCAGCCCGTTCGTTTTGATCTTCTCGCAGATCGGCATTCCGAGCGCTGCGCACATTTTGAACCTCGTCATTCTGACTGCGGCGCTGTCGGTCTATAACAGCAGCGTTTACTGCAACAGCCGGATGCTCTACGGGCTGGCGCTTCAGGGCAACGGTCCGAAGGCGCTGATGAAAGTGGATCGACGCGGCGTACCGATTGTGGCGTTGTTTTTGTCGTCGACAGCAACACTCATCTGCGTCGCCATCAACTACCTGGTTCCGGAAGAAGCGATGGGTATTCTGATGTCGCTGGTCGTCGCAGCGCTGGTCATCAATTGGGCAATGATCAGTCTGGCGCATCTCAAATTCCGCGCCGCCCAGAAACGCGCCGGAGTCACCACCGCGTTCAAAGCGTTCTGGCACCCGTTCAGCAATTACCTGTGCCTCGCTTTTGTCGCTTTCATTCTGGTCATCATCATGCTGATGCCTGGCATGGAGCCGTATCAGAAAATCGCCGCTGGCGAAGTGGGAACGGGGCTTCTGATGCTGGTTCAAAACATCAGTATGTCCGTCATCGCGATCCCGTTCTGGGTGCTGTTGTTGTGGATCGGTTTTCAGTTCAAACGGAAGCCAACGCAAGGGGCGCAGACATAGCGCAGCTTTTTGCCGCCCTCGTGAGAGGGAGCGGAAAATCTTCCCCTTCATGAGATTCGTTCCCTCTCCTGCTTGCGAGGGAGGGTCAGGGTGGGGGAGTAACGCCACAGCAAAACGCGCGACGCCCCAACTGCTTCAAAACTCACCTCCCCTGACTTTTGATCCGGTAATACTCTTCCAACGTCGCGCCCTGACAGCGCGTTGCCAACCATGAAAAAAGCGTTTCGAGATCGGCGTAGAGTTTCTCAATATGCGCCGCAGTCTGAAACGTCGGGCTGCCTCCCGGCATGAACTCCGACGAATGCAACATGAACTCAAGGTAATCGGCGCCGGGTTCGGCGAGCACCCGCGTCGCCAGTTTTTGCATCGCCACAACATTACCGCCGCGCGGTCGCAACCAAACCACCGACGACGCACCGGGTTTGCCGCGCCATCGGGCGACGGCGTTTTTAGCGACGTTAATCAGCGCACCGTGTTTGAGCCGCGTCGTCATCGGCACTTCCAGCAGCGTTGAATGACCAACGCGCTCAATATGATCGAGGTCGAGAAAATAAGCGTGTCGCGGGAAAGCGCGGTAATCGGCGCCACCCTGTCCGTCAGGAGCGCCTTTCGTGGCGCACCATGAAATTCCCGGCGTGACCGAACAGTCACTGTGATAACTGTATTCTGCGAGCAGCTTGGCGTAACGGCTGTCGAATGCCCAACGCCCGGCGCGATGGCTGACCATCGGCGTTTGAAAAGTGTCTTCGAGCAAACGATGGGTCACGAGAAACTTTTCGCGCATCATCGCATCAGGGTATTCGATCAGGTACGGCTGGTGATGATCATCGTCATCTGTCAACGGCGCAAGCGGCGGATTGTTCCAGGCATGAACATGCGTGCCGATTTCGCCGGTTCCGTTGCGCAAAACATCGCGACCAAACGCCTGAAATACCGGATCATTCGCCATCTCGAAATTGGTCAGATACACCGGCTTGAACGCGAAACGCTCGCACAGCGCCTGGAAACGTTGCAGATAACGGGCGTTCTCCGTAGCGATACGGCGATGCTGCGTCCACAGATTGTCGCCTTCGGTATCGATGGTGATGATGAAAAACGGCAGGCGCATATCAGGAATCAAGCATCAGAAATCATCCCTCGCCTGTTTGCGGGAGAGGAGTGGGGGAAAGAACGGCCGAAAAACATGATGCGAATAACTATTTATGAAAATAACGGTCATTGTAAAACCACTTGCAAGGCAAGGTGCTGAAAACCGATTTACAATACTCCGATTGTATAGGAAACCTCAAGGAAAACCACAACCGCCATGTCCGCCGGAGGTTCGTTCATACCGCAGCGCGTATTGGTTACCAAGTTTCGTCATCACGGCGATGTGCTGCTGACGACGCCGCTCATCCGCGCGTTGCACCATTATTTCCCAGACGTCGAAGTGGACGCGCTGATTTATCGCGAAACCGAGGACATGTTACGCCATAACCCGCTGGTGGCGCATCGGTGGACAGTTGACCGCAACTGGAAAAAAGAAGGCGTACGGGCGCAGATCAAACACGAATGGCGCTTGTGGCGCGCACTGAAAGCGCGACGCTACGATTTGCTGATCCACCTGACCGAAAGTTGGCGCGGCGCAGTTTTGGCGCGCGGTTCGGGCGTGACGCGCAGCATCGCTTTCGATTACCCGCGCCGCGACAGCTTCTTTTGGCGAAACAGCTTCACCGATCTGGCACCGTTGCCCGAAACACCGCGCCATAACGTCGCCTTGCAACTTTCGACATTGACCGCGCTGGGGCTGACGCCGAACGCTGAAGATTTTCCGTTATCGCTGAACATTGATGAAGCGGCGCGCGCCTCTTTTCTCGATGCTTTGCGGCGCGCCGGCTGGCAAGGTGAGCCTTATCTGCTGATTCATCCGGGGGCGCGCTGGTTTTTCAAATGCTGGGAAGACGCTTCTTTCGCCACGCTGATCGACATCCTGATTTTGCGCGGTCATACGATCGTATTGACGGGCGCGCCGGATGCACGCGAAACGGTGATGGCCGCCAACATTCTGGCGCAACTCAAAAACAAAACGCGGGTACATTCGCTGGTCGGGCAACTCTCGCTCGCCGAATTGGCAGCGGCGATCGGCTCGGCGCAATTCTTCATCGGCGTCGATTCGGTGCCAATGCACATGGCGGCGGCATTGCAAATTCCGGGTGTAGCTCTGTTCGGGCCAAGCAAAGTACACGAATGGTTGCCCTGGCAAGCGCCGATCACCGTGTTGAAAGCGTCCGACTGGACGACCTTGCCGCACCCCGACAGTATCGACACCGCAACAACGACACGTTATCTGGCCGCGATTCCGGTGGAGGCGGTTTTGGAAGCGGTGTTGGAGCAGATAGCGTAGGGACGGCAACCTATCGCCCGACAGAATTTTTAAGAGGAAAACATAGCAGCGGAGTTTCCTGAACGCAAGCCAAATCGTTTGAGGAATTACGATTACAGCCAAAATGGCGCGTATTTTATAACGATATGCGCCAAAGACCGGGCAGAGTTATTCGCAACCATCGATAACTCCGTAGGGGCGGCAACCTGCCGCCCGTGCCTCGAGCTATTCGATATTGGGCGCGTGATCGACATTGCGATAAGCCATATTTCACAGGCTTATCCGTGCGTACGTGTCGATAAATATGTAATCATGCCGAACCATGTGCACATGATTCTGATAATTGACCGTTCTGACGGGCGGAAGATTGTCGCCCCTACAATACAAACCGTTATCGGACAGATGAAACGAGCTGTTTCCATACAATGCGATGCTTCCGTTTGGCAAAAATCATTTCACGACCACGTTATCCGAAATGAAGAAGATTATTTGGGAATTGCCCAATACATTGAAACCAATCCTGATCAATGGGAAAAGGATTGTCTCAATGTGAGAGGAAACGGGAAGCAGGTTACTTCCCCTACGGACAGGGCGTGACGGTGGCGTCATAGAGGCAGCAACCTGCCGCCCGTCAAAACCCTCATCGCCTACCTTCACGCCCCGATAATTTTCACCAGCACCCGCTTGTCGCGCATACCGTCAAACTCGCCGTAAAAAATCTGTTCCCATGTTCCGAAGTCGAGTTCGCCGTTGGTCACCGCGACGACCACCTCGCGCCCCATCACAGTGCGTTTCAGATGCGCGTCAGCGTTGTCTTCGTAACTGTTGTGATCGTACTGATTGTACGGTTTTTCCGGCGCCAGTTTTTCCAGCCAGCGCTCAAAATCGCAGTGCAGGCCGCCCTCATCGTCGTTGATAAACACGCTCGCCGTGATGTGCATCGCGCTCACCAGACACAAGCCCTCGCGTATGCCGCTCTCGGCCAGCGCAGCGCTGACTTGCGGAGTGATGTTGACAAAAGCGCGGCGGGTCTTGGTGTGAACGTGCAGTTCTTTTCGGAATGACTTCATGATGAGCCTCACTGTTTTTCCGAAGTGGGAAAAAGCGCTTTATCAGGCATGTTCGGACGGCAGAAGAACCCCATCCCCACCCAAACCTCCCCTTGAAGGGGAGGGCTTGCTTCGCGCCGACTATTTGCCGCCGTTGATCATCTTGGAAACAATCCCTTTGTCGGTCGTGTTTTCGCCGATAAAAACACCGGAAAGATGTGTCGCCACGAACAGGGCGACAAAACACCCGCAGTAAATGTGTATCGTTCTTAAAACGGTACGCAGTTCGCGCACATCGTCTCCGCGCGGGCCGAACTTCAAAAACAGCCCGGCGATGAGAATCAGGGTTACAGCGGTGTAAAACAGAATATAAAGCCAACCCCGGAACTTCTGATTCAGAGTTGCCTCTCTGGAAAATGGCGACGTGAACTTGATCCCGTTCGCAAAGAGATCAATAAACCTTAAGACTAACAAAGCGATCAACACATAGCCGGCGTAAAAATGCCATTGAAACATCGGGCTGCCGATTTTCTTTGCGATACTTTGTGCGTCATCGTTCGCCAGCGCCATATTTTTCTCGGCCAGCGAAGAAGTGATTATGGATGCAACCTCCTGGCGATCCATCCAGGTCGCGTGTAAAAACGCCGTGAAAAGCGCCAGCAAGATACTCAGCGCGATTGTCCAGTGCAGAAATCGATGTGTAAGAGAAAAATGTGTTTGAGCCATGAGGCAACCCGTCCCCTAAAAAATCGTTTAAAAGTGAAAATGCAAAGCCTTAAGCAGGGGTGACCCCCTCGCCGCCAATCTTGGCCGCCCGCGATTGTAATGCCATAACCCTTTCGGGAGCGCAAAGAACAAACGAATAGCAAACAAGTGGAATTATACCGCCATTAGAAGGGGCTGTTCGTTAGGGGCACCGCCGCCTACTGGCGCAACAAAGCGGAACAAAATTTTCGGCGTGGGCGCGGAAAAACGGGGCTTCTGAATGCTTAACAAGAGCCATAGCAGGATGTTGAGGAAACCCGTTCTCAACATCCCGTCAAGCCAAAACGTTCTATTGAATACTGAAATCCCGCGATACCAACACGCCTTGCGGCAGTACGATATACAGATGCCCGTCAATCCCATACTCGATGTGTTTTACCGGAGGCAACAGGTATTGCGAAGGCTGATCCGCAGGCATGTCGGCACCGGTCAATTCCGTCACTTCGCCCGTAGCGGACACCCGATACAAATGGGTAAGAGAATATCCTGGGTAGAAAGCGTAGCGCACGCCAAGCAACATATCATTGCCTATCACGGTGAATGTTTCCAGCGACGGCGGCTCGGGCGACCACACAACGTCACGAATATGGAAGCCAACCCGTGAACCATCCCTGAGCCTGTGCCATGTGTAGCTTGGGCCGCTGCGCTGCGCTAGCACATGGATGTTCCCCCGATGATCAGCATCGAGCGCTTTGATAGCGCCCGTGATGCCCAGCGCCGCGTGATCCAGCGTCTTTACCTCGTAGTCGCTGTCGATGGTACGGATGCGACCATCGTCGATTACGTAGAAGAGACCTGCGGCATCCACTTCCAGATCATGCGGTGCAGTAAATCTTGCCGCATACCCTCCCCCGTCAGCGTACGAAGGAGGTTCACCAGCTCCAAGCCCACCACCTATTCCTGCACCTGCAACAAGATCGTCATAGCCTGCGTATGATTGCGACGGCTTGAATCTAAAAAGACCGGGGACGTAGCGTGTCCACCCTCCTCGTTCAGTGTACAGGGACACCTCACTTTCGTTGAGCGCAAAGTTTTGTTCGCTGGAAGCTGCGGCGTAACCCAGCACAAAGGATTCCCCCGTGCTTTCCTTGCGATGAAAGCCACTGGGGTATCTGACCGTGACAGGAGAGTAATTGAAAACGTCGCGAGCGGTAAAAATTACCGCAGTTTCCACCGCTCCGTCAGACAACTTGCGAATCGCAGGCAGAAGATTGAGGGGCTCTAAATTGATGCCATAGCTCACATTGGCGCAACCCTCGCCGGTTTCCGCCAGGTACACAGCGTCCTTGTAAACGGTGATGCGTTGCAGATGCGAAAACCGTGCCTCATTCGTAGCACCATCGTCAGATTGACAGTTGTTGAAATCCACCGAAGCCTTGCCGGTGAGCAGCTCCAGCTTCGGGCCGCGCGGCAGGTCTATCGAGCCGAGCGGCGGAGTTATCGGACCGGGAGGTTTGGGTTGGGCGGAATCGCCTCCGCCACCGCAGCCCAGCGTCACCAGCGCCATCAATATAGCGGCAAAAGCCAGCGTCACTCGGCTAATCACCATACACCTCCACCTCTGAGAAAGAAACCCAGGATGCCGCATTGCTCGCCTCAATCATCACATACCTATAGTTCCCATTAACGGGAATGTAATAGGGAACTAAATCATACTGGTCAGAGGTGTTTTTAATTGCAATGTAATTTACGGGAATGATCGCCGTTCCCGGTCCGGTCATGGTTATTGAATTACCTCCATGGACTGAAAACGCAAGCGCCCCTCCAGCCGCGGAAGACCGAATCATCACGCGCACGCCCTTCAGGTTTTTTGCCGATCCAAGGTCGAGAACGATACTTCCCCATTGACCACCAGCATTCCAATCGATTCCGTCATAGAATTGCTGGTCCACGAGTTTTTGAAGATTAGCCGTGTTGGTGTTTGAATACACCGCAGCAATCGGAAGCCGTTTCGGAATGTTGTACCAAGAGGGCGGGGTATATTGAGCTAAATAGATGGGAAGATTTGAGCCAGCCGCTCCATCATATTTCCCTGTAAAAGCCATTCCGCTTCGTATATAAGCCTCTCGCTCAATGGGGCGGGTGGTAGTGTTTCCATAGCGCCCCGCAATTGCGGCGACAATGGGCGCTGCAAAAGAAGTTCCTGTGAGAGCAATAAGTGTCCCATCGGGCAGTGTGGTAGTCATCAAATGGCCAGGTGCCCATACATCAACACACTGCCCATAATTTGACCGATCCTCTGTATTGCTATAAGGGGGAGGGTTCGTTGTTTTGGGGTATCTGTCGCCAAAGCGATCTGTTCCGCCAACAACCATAATCCCATCGTCCGTCTGGGCGGGCATACCGTTATAGTTAAAAGAGGCTAGGCAAGCATTTCCATTATAATTACCTGCCGATTGCGTGACGAACAATCGCCCCGACGCCCTTCTGATGACCCGGCCAAAAAGGGCATCGCTATTAAAGGGGTTCAATGATTGCGGCGGGTATGGATGTTTCATGTAACGACAAATTCAACGTGGAGAA
>WQUA01000027.1 GCA_009786025.1 Pseudomonadota bacterium
CGAAAGATGCAGTAAAAGTCTGGCTGCTGCCGAGGCAACCACCGGAAGGCTATTTACAGCGCGCGCCGCTGAATACCGACAAGCCGTATCCCTGGGACTATGATGCGATGCGTATCGGCCCGGATTTGCTGAAGAGTGGCGAAGTGGTGAAACTGGAGGCGCTGCCGAGCGAGAACGAAGTAGCCGATACGTTCAGCTACCGTTATCAGGCGCCGCCGGGGCGGTATCTCTATGTGCAGGTACCGAAGGGATTGACGGCGTTTGGCGGGTACCGCCTGGGTAAAGAAATGGCGCGCATCATCAGGGTGCCGTCTTATCCGGCGGTGGCGCAGATCATGTCGGAGGGGGCGTTGTTATCGCTGTCGGGAGAGCGCAAGCTGTCGGTAATGGCGCGCGATGTTCCGGCGATCCGTTATTCAATCGGGCGCGTGCTGCCTCAGCAGTTGCAACATCTGGTCAACAAGAGTTTACTTCGTGGCAGTGATTTTTCAAAACCTCAGTTCTATTGGGGCTTGGAGGAATCTGATATCGCCGAACGTTTTGAAAAAATCATCGAGCTTCCGCAAGCGGAGCCGGGCAAACCACAGTATCGGGCGCTGGATTTGACCGAATACCTTGGCCAGGCCGGCAAGATGCGGCGTGGTATTTTTCTGCTGCGCGTGGAAGGTTACGATCCGAAGACACAGCGGGTTGTTGGAAACCAGAACGACGGACGGCTGGTCATGGTGAGCGATTTGGGATTGATCGAAAAGCAGGCGGTCGATGGTCGTCACGATTTCTTCGTGCAGTCGATTTATCATGGCGGCCCGATCGCCGACGCAACGATCGAAGCGATCGGCCGCAACGGCTTGCCGGTCATGCAAGCGAAGACCGACAGCAGCGGGCATGCAACGCTCCCCAAACTCGATGATTTCCAGAAAGAGCGCGAGCCGGNATTTTTTCTGGTCAGCAAGGGGGACGACAGCAGTTTCTTGCCGTACAGCCGCTACAATCAATTCAATCGCAATCTGAATTATTCACGTTTCGATGTCGGCGGCGCAGTTAACGCAACCGAATCCCGGCAACTGTCGGCGTACCTCTTTTCCGATCGCGGTATTTATAGGCCGGGTGAGGAGATACGCATCGGAATGATTGTGCGAGCGACCGATTGGGCGCAATCGGTGGTGGGGTTGCCCCTGGAACTAGAAGTGATTGATGCGCGCGGGTTGACGGTGCGGCGTGACAAAGTCGCGTTGCCGGAAAGCGGCTTCGGTGAATTACGTCACGCCACGCTCGATACTGCGCCAGCGGGAACGTATACGATCAATTTGTCGTTGGTCAAGAAAGGCAAAGCCAACACGCTGATCGGCTCCACGACGGTGCGCGTGCAGGATTTCGAGCCGGATCGTTTGCGGATGAGTGTACATTTCAGCCAGGGCCCAACCGACGGTTGGGTGTCGCCGGATGATTTGACAGTGCAGGTGTCGTTGCAAAATCTGTTTGCGACGCCCGCCGAAAATCGTCGTGTGCGCGGCTTCCTGTCACTGTCACCAGGCGTGCTGAAATTCGCGCGCTACAAGGACTATCTGTTCGACGATCCGCAACGCGCCAAGGAGCCGGTGTCGGAAGAACTGAGCGCGACGACGACCGATGTGCAGGGAATGGCGACGTTGAAGCTCGATCTGCAACGTTTCGCGCGAGCAACATACCGGGCGAGCGTCGTCGTGCAGGGCTATGAGGCCGATGGCGGCCGCGGCGTGTCGGGCGAAGCGGCGGTGTTGGTATCGGGGCTGGATTATTTGATTGGCTACAAGCCGGACGGCAAGCTGGAGTTCGTGCGCCGCGACAGCACGCGCACGGTCAATTTGTTGGCGATCGGGCGTGACGGAAAACAGCGCGCGGTCGAGGGGTTGAAGTTGCAACACACCGAGCGTCGCTTCGTGTCGATGTTGCTCAAGCAGAACGATGGTACTTACCGTTATCAGTCGAAGGAAAAAGAAATTCTGCTTGATGAAACGCCGCTGGCAGTTGCGGCGACCGGGCATTCGCTGAAGTTGGCGACGGAGACGCCGGGCGCGTACAGTTATGTAGTGCGCGATGGCAACGGGCTGGAATACGCGAGGGTTAATTACAGTGTTGCTGGCGAGGGTAATCTGGCGCGCTCGCTCGACAAGAACGCCGAATTGAAACTGACGTTGTCGAAAGGCGATTTCGCGCCGGGCGAAGAAATCGAAGTTCAGATTGAAGCGCCGTACACCGGCAGTGGCCTGATTACGATTGAACGCGATCGCATCTATGCGCACCGCTGGTTCTCCAGCAAGACGACCAGCACGGTGCAGAAAATCCGGTTGCCGGAAAATGTTGACGGCAATGCTTACCTGACGGTAACGTTCGTGCGCGATCCGGGTTCGGATGAAATCTACATGAGCCCGCTGTCGTATGGCGTGACGCCGTTTTCGGTCAGCCGCGAGCGTTATAAATTGAAGCTCGACGTGGCGACGCCGGAAAAAATCAAGCCCGGTGAAACAGCGACATTCAAAGTAAAGAGCGACAAGGCGGCAAAGGTGGTGGTGTTTGCCGTCGATGAAGGTATTTTGCAAGTGGCGCGGTACAAGGCTGCCGACCCGCTCGGTTACTTCTTCCAGAAGCGAGCGCTTGAAGTGACGACCAGCCAGTTACTCGACCTGATTCTGCCCGAGTTTTCAAAGGTGATGGCCTCGGCCCCGGGCGGCGATGGCGAAGGCGCGTTGGGGCGTTTCCTCAATCCGTTCAAACGCAAACGTGACTCTGCCGTGGCGTACTGGTCTGGCATTGTCGATGTCGGGCCAGACGGAAAAACATTGTCGTGGCAAGTTCCTGAATCATTTAACGGCAGCTTGCGGGTGATGGCTGTGGCAGTGTCGCCGCAGACCGTCGGCGTGTATGAAGGAAACACTGTCGTGCGCGGCGATTTCGTGTTGTCGCCAAATGCGCCGCTGTCGGTGACGCCGGGCGATGAGTTCGATGTTCCGGTTGGCGTATCGAACAATCTGGAAAGCTCCGGAAGCGAAGCCAAAGTCAAAGTGACGCTTGATGCCGACGGACATTTTGAAGTGCTCGGCGACAAAACGATCGAGGCGCCGATTCCGGCGAATCGGGAGGGGGTCGTACATTTCCGCGTGCGTGCCAAACCGCTGCTTGGCTCCGGAACACTGGCATTGATGGCAGGCATCGGCGATAAGAAATCGCGTCTGACGACAGCGGTCAGCGTACGGCCGGCAACGCCTTACCGCCAGGAATTACGGGTCGGAACGGTGGCAGCAGGTAAAGAAGTTGAGGTGCAGACGGCTCGTCGCCTGTTTGCTGATTATCGCAAACTCGATGTCGGTATGTCGGCGTCGCCGTCGGTCATGGCGAGCGGGCTGGCATCGTATCTTTGGGAATTTCCGTATTCGTGCACCGAGCAGTTGGTGTCGCAGGCGGTGCCGACGCTGGTGTTGAGGCATCGACCTGAGCTCGGCGAGATCAAAGCGAAACCCGGCTCAACATTTGAAGGGTTGATAACGACCCTGCGCGCTCGGCAGAACGCAGAGGGCGCTTACGGCTTGTGGGCGGCGAATGCCATCGTTTCGTACCCGGCGAGCGTATGGGTGCAGCAATTTCTCGTTGAAGCGAAAGAGCGTGGCGAAACGATACCCGCCGACATGCTGCAGCGTGGCAACGAATGGCTGCAGGATTTCGCGTTGAGCGAAGGTAATACGTTGTTTGCCGATCAAACGCGAGCGCAAGCGGTATATGTATTGACGCGGCAGGGAATACAAACTTCGGCCATGGCGTCGGCAATCCAAAAGCGTTTGGAAACACGTGATGCGAAGACATGGAAGAACGATCTGGCGGCAGTGTATCTTGCAGCAACGTACAAGATGCTCAAGCAGGATCGCCTTGCCGACAGTGTGCTGGGCGATTTCCGTTTCAACGTCAGCGCAGAAAGCAAGAAGGCGGATGAACGTAATGACCCGTTGGGCGGCGCCCGCGATAACGAATGGTGGTTGTGCAACGATCTGTGCCGCGACGCTGGCGCGTTGTATCTGCTGGCGCGGCATTTCCCCGAGCGCGCCAAGAAGTTACCGGAGAGCGCGTTTACGGGAATGCTCACCGCGCTGTCAACCTATCAGAACACGACGTTCTCATCGGCACAGCTGTTGCTGGCGCTCGATGCCTGGGTAGGGCTGGCGGAAACGTCGGGCAGCGCGAAGTTCCGCGTCAACGAAACGTTGGGCGACAAGACAACCCGTGAGCTGACGTTATCGACAGGATTGATACAGCGTACGTCGTTTGCGCCGGAAGCGGTGAAACTGGCGCTTCGCAATCAGGGCGACATGATGGGGTTTTATACAGTCGAGGCGTCCGGTTTCGATGTTGAACCGCCGACAAGCGATCTACGCGAAGGCGCTGAAATCCTGCGCGAATACACCGACGTCTCCGGTAAGCCGCTGACCTCGGTGGCGCAAGGCGATGAAGTTTATGTTCACCTCAAGTTCCGTGGTTTGAACCGAACCTTCGACGGCATCGGCATGGCGGTGGTTGATTTGTTGCCGGGCGGTTTCGATCTCGTGCTCAATCCGCCGAACGCGGCGGCGAACAGCAACGAGTCGCAGCAGGCGTTGCGGCGCGATACGCCTTCGGATGAAGAATCCGCCGGTGGCGATAGCGATGACCGCGGCGGCGGAGCCGAAGCGGACAGTTGGTCAGCGCCGTTCGGCAACTCGCCGACGAACTGGTTCATCCAATACGCCGATATGCGGGAGGATCGTATCGTGCTGTACGGATTCCTTGAGGCCAAGAGCCACGAATTCGTCTATAAGATTCGCGCTACCAATGTCGGAACTTACACATTGCCGCCGGCCTACGCCGAAGGTTTGTATCGCCGCGATGTGCGAGCGCGCAGCTTGCCGGGCGGCAAGCTGACGGTGACACCGGTGGCGAAGAAGTAGGCGTCGGAGGATTGTGCTCGTGAACAGTCTGATTGTTAAGGCACTTAGCTTGGCTTTCCTCTTCCTGCTTCCGGGAATGGTGCAGGCTCAGCATGATATGGGCGCTATATCCATCAACATAGGGCTTATTTTAGGACTGAATTTTCTGATCTTCTTGTACGTTTTTTACCGTTGCGCTTTTTTGATCGCGTTGCTGCACCTTTTCGTTGTGGTCATCGTCTTCGCTGGGTATATTGCTTTTTCGGTAAAGGTGGTCGGAGATTCTCCGGTAGATGGGTGGTTCTTCATTTTTTTGACTTATCTGATACTTGTTGTTTTGCCTGTGGCAGTAGCGTATTTTCTGATTAGAAAGAAGAAAAGGGACGGCGGTTGGTTATGATTGTAAATCTGCGCGGGCTGGGGCGCGCGTAGCAAACCTCAACGGCCAGGAGATACGCCTGATCATGTCACTTCTTCGCTACTGCGACCGACGTACTTTCAGGATATTCGGCGGGGTGGCGCTGGCGATAACAGTTCTAGTGATTGTTATCGCCGCCATCCGCCACTGGCCGAAATCGTCGTTGCGTGAGGCGGTTCCGTCGTCGGTTGCGGTGTACGATACGCGCGGCGCGCTGTTGCGGCTGACGTTGGCGCGCGACGAGCAATACCGTTTGTGGGTGCCGTTGGCTGAAATTCCGCCGGAACTGATCGAGGCGGTCAAGTTGCATGAAGATCAGTATTTCGATTATCACCCGGGCGTCAATCCCTGGGCGCTCATGCGCGCTGCGGCCAGAACGTATGGCGGTGGCGCGCGGCAGGGTGCTTCAACGCTGACGATGCAGTTGGCGCGGAAACTCTACAAACTCAATACGCGCACGCCGTGGGGCAAGATCAAGCAAATTGCTTGGGCGTTGAGCCTGGAGGCGCGCTACAGCAAGGAAGAAATTCTGGAGGCGTACCTCAATGCGGTGCCTTACGGGCAGAATATCGAAGGCGCTGCCGCTGCCAGCCTGATTTATTTCGGCAAGCGGCCGCAGGCGTTGAGCTTGCCGGAGATTTTGACGCTGGCGGTGGTTCCGCAAAGCCCCTTGTCGCGAACGCCGAACGACGAAGCGCAAACGCGGCTGGGCGAAGCGAGGATGCGCCTGTTTGAACGCTGGGCAGAAAAGCACCCGGAAGCGCAGGCGCAGGCTGGCCTGGTGTCGGCGCAACTGAACCTGCGCGGTAAAACACGATTGCCGTTCGAAGCGCCGCACTTCACGACGATGCTTTTAGTGGAGGACGCACAACGATCGACAGAAATACAGACGACGCTTGACTTGCGTTTGCAGAAGTTGCTGGAGCGGCAGATGCGTCATTATTTACTGCGAGTTCAGCAGCAAGGGTTGAAAAACGGCAGCGCGCTGTTGGTCGATTGGACGACGATGGAAGTCAAGGCGTGGCTCGGCTCAGCGAATTTTTTTGATGCCTCGATGGAGGGACAAGTCAACGGTGTGCTTGGAAAACGCTCGCCGGGTTCGACGCTGAAACCGTTTATCTACGCGCTGGCGCTTGATCAAGGTATTCTGCACCCCATGACGGTGCTGAAAGATTCGCCGCAAAGCTTCGGCCCGTTTACGCCGGAAAATTTCGACGGAAGGTTCGCTGGGCCGATCAGTGCGCAACAAGCGCTGATCCGATCGCGCAATATTCCGGCGGTTGTCGTCAATGCGCAACTCAAACGACCGACGCTTTACGATTTTCTCAAGAGCGCGCATATTGCTGGGATGGCGAGCGAAGCGCATTACGGGTTGGCGCTGACGTTGGGCGGCGGCGAAGTGACGGCGGCCGAGTTGGCGGCGTTGTATGCGATTCTGCCCAATCAAGGGCGCTGGCGGCCGCTGGTGACGCGTAAGGGTAATGCTGATTTGTCGGCGCCGTCGCAAAAACTGTTGTCGGAGGACGCTGCGTTCATCGCGCTCGACATGCTGGAAAAAAATCCGCGGCCCGATATAGCCTACGCCGGACGGGTGATGCCGTTGCCGGTTGCCTGGAAAACCGGTACGTCGTGGGGCTTCCGCGATGCGTGGACGGCGGGCGTGTTCGGCCGTTATGTGTTGGTCGTCTGGCTCGGCAATTTCGATGGCAGCAGCAATCAAGCGCTGGTTGGCGTTGATGCGGCGGCGCCGTTATTCTTCAGTATCGCTGATGCGCTGATGGCAACCGATAACACGATTGCGGTGGCGCGCCGCCAACCCGAGAACGCAATCCAGCTCGATGTCTGCCAGGCTTCCGGCGATTTGCCGAACGTCGATTGCCCGCGTACCGTCAAGACTTGGTACATCCCAGGCGTGTCGCCGATTAAAGTTTCCGAGTTACATCGCGCGGTAATGGTCGATACGCGTACCGGGCTGATGGCGTGCCCGCCGTACGATTCCCGTTTCGTCAAGCGCGAGGTTTTTGAATTCTGGCCTTCCGATTTGCGTCGGCTGTTTGCGCAAGCCGGTATCCCGCGACGTGTGCCACCGCCACCTGCCGATTGCGGTAAAGGCGATGTTGGTACGGCGGGCATAGCGCCAAAAATCATGTCGCCACTAACCGGCGTAACTTATCAACGGCGGCTTTCCCGCGGCAACGATGAAGACAGCAATGGCATCACGTTGCAGGCAATAGCCGACGGCGATGTCGAAACACTGTACTGGTTTTTCGAAACCAGTTATCTTGGCGCCAGCGCCTCGGGCAAAGATTTGCTCTGGAAAAATGCGCCGTCCGGCCGCCATACACTGCGCGTGGTTGACGATCATGGACGCGCGGATACACGGTCGGTGACGGTGGAGTTGGTACCGTAGGTGTTTTCATTTGACTTACGACTAAATAAAACGATAATCTTTCCATGCCCACCAAAAACGCGGCCATCCGCTTCGACCATCCCATCGATCCCGCTGTGCGAGCGCGAATTTTGTCGGAGTTGCAAGCCATCGAAACGCGCCACGACGTGACCGTTCTTTTCGCCTGCGAATCAGGCAGCCGCGGCTGGGGTTTCGCTTCGCCCGACAGCGATTACGACGTGCGCTTTATCTATGTGCATAAGTTATCGTGGTATTTGAGCGTTGACCCGGGGCGCGATGTGATCGAGGTGCCGATAAGCGGCGATCTTGACATCAATGGCTGGGATCTGCGCAAGGCCCTGCAATTGTTGCGTCGCTCCAATCCCGTCTTGCTTGAATGGCTGCGCTCCCCTATCGTTTACCGTGAAGATGTTGAAGTTGCGTCAAACTTGCGTACGCTGGCTGAGAGATGTTTTTCAGAAGCGCGCGGTTATCACCACTACGTTTCGATGGCGAAGAAAAATTTTCGTAGTTACCTGCAAGGTGATGATGTGCGCTACAAGAAATACCTTTATGTATTGCGCCCTCTGTTTGCTGCACGCTGGATTCGCGAAGGGCGTGGCGCGCCACCGATGTGTTTCGCCGAGCTGGCTGAAGCTACACTCACTGATTGCGCGCTGTTGGACGAGATCAATCGTTTGCTTGACATCAAAATGCGCGTGGGAGAAGCAACGACCAGCCCGCGCTGGAGCGGCCTGCATTCTTTCATTGAAAGTGAGCTGACGGTGGCTGAGGCATATCGGCCAAGCGGTTCACGTTGCGACAATGCGGCGGCGCTTGATGCTTTCCTTGCTCATACCATTCTGAATAAAGAAAAAGGGTGGTTAGCTCAATAGATTATTGATAGATTGGAGTTCGTGCGCCCCATCAATTATGCGTGATTGGAAGACTTGAGAGTTACTCCGTTGATCTTGATTCCTTTTTTAAAAGCAGCATTAATTCCTTTTTTTGCACAGGCAATGATCCAATCTTCTATGGATTCATATTCAGAATAATCTATACCCAAGGTTATAAATTTAGAAGCATCCAAGTCTGGCCTGACAGCAAATTTTTTTCTGCTGACACCATATTTTGCCTGTTCTAATGTGGGTATCGGTATCACAATACTTATCTCTCGTTCTTTTGTGGTCGGATACGTATTTCCTCTTGTATAAACTCCAATCCATTCAGATTTCCCGAAAACAAGAGGAAAAGCCAATGTCCAGTCAGAAATCATGGAAGTGTCCATGCCTTGTATTGCTTTTTCTGCATGTCTATGGATTTCCATTACGGAGTTCTCGTTGGGATGATAGAAATCAATAATTTGTGGTGATGGTCGTATCTTTATTTTCATTTGCAATCTTTCTCACTAAGACCATAGCCCGTACAGGGGTGAGCCTCCTATTCCCAATAGCGGGATAAACGAAAGACTGCCAATAACGTAAGCCAAGCTTCCTACAGATTCCGCTTTGCTGTTTTTTGGCTCTGACAAGATAGAACTCCTATCATTAAAAGATCGATGTCGCGACGCGCTTTATACTATCATGGGTGTCTTATGACGACAAACGCAGGGGGCGGGATAGCCTTTACGCTATCTGTCGCTGCCTTCAATCATCTCCATGCGCGGGATACGCGCCTGGCAGTTGCCGTAAGCCTGTTCAACGGTGACGAGCACTGCGTTTCGCGCCGTCGGCCAGATTTTTCTTGTTTCGTCGTTTGCTCCGACGATAGCGGCGATCCCATTGATTCGCGCCCGTCGCTGTTGCTCGAAGTCGATGAACAACATACCGATATGAGGGTTCGACAGAATGTTTCCGAGGCTGTTGTAAAGGCCGTTGCCGGAATGGTCGGGAAAAATCAATTGCCGCTCGTTAATGGTCTTGAGCGCCGGCAGCGGCGTGCCCGACGTGTCGTATTCACGGCCGCGAAAGCTGGCGTCGCAATGCCCGTCCGCGCTCGCCGTCGCAATGAAGAAGAAAGATTGAGCTTCGATGAAACGCGCCATTGATGTAGAAATGAGCGTGCTCATCATGGAGGACAAATTGCGTTCATCCCAGCGATAACGGCCGGGGAAACGACGGCGCATCTCCAGCTCGCCCGTGTGTCCCAAAGGGTTGTCTGGGGCAGCAGCACGACCGGTTTCGGCGCGAGCGCTTCTGCCTTTTATATCAAAACCTTTCTGGTCGTCCATATTGAAAACCTTTTGCACTCTCGTCTGATAGACATATAATATCAAACAGCCAGCGATAGAGCAGAGAATGGAAATCAACATCAAACGAGTGTACGAACCCTGGTCGAAACAGGATGGTTTTCGGGTTCTGGTGGACAGGCTGTGGCCCAGAGGCATTGCCAAAGATAAGGCCCACATTGACTTGTGGCACAAAGACATTGCGCCCAGCAACGAACTGCGTACATGGTTTCACCATGAGGTTGTGAACTGGCCGGAGTTTCAGCGCCGTTACCGGGATGAACTGAAAGCGATGCCAGAAATTGTAGCTGCTTTTTGTGCGCAACTGGCGGGTAAAAAGAAAGTGACGCTGCTGTACGGCGCGAAAGATGAAGAACGGAATCAGGCTGTTGTGTTACGGGCGTTTCTTTGTGCGGGGTTAAGCCAATAGGACGGTTTTGATTTCATCAAGCGCTTTCTTGCACCATTGCCTCAATCCTAGCCTTCCCCTGCAACTAGAAGACAGAACAAAACACCTTTCTCGCATGCGAAGGAGGCGGCAGGCAATACCGCAAAGGCGTAAGCAGTCGAATCGAAAATGTTCTATTGACCCCAACCACATTGACCGCTACTGAAGCGCGCACGATGCTTTTGATCTGATCGCTCCAATCATCTTACCCCTGAGACCGTTGATCTCGTCTTCGGTACGGCAGACTTGTTCGGCCTTCACCTCGTCCGTATTTCGAACCTGATAAAAAGACAGCCGACAATTCTGGGCGATTGTCTTGGGCTGTGCCTGTTCCAGGCGGTTTATGAAGGCCTGGCCGCGAGCAAGAATCTGACAAGTCAATTCCTCGGAAACGGTGTCACTCAGGCGAGTGCCCAACAGGTTGAGCAAAGCGTTGGCGGCGGTCTCACTTTTGCCGACACCAATCGTGCTGACTGCAAGTTCCGTGGCCCAAGGCTCAGGGCACAGCTCACGTTTTCTTGCTTCCTGGATTGAAGAAATCTGCGACTTTATTGCTTCGGCCATGATAAGCCCTTCGGCAAAACGAACCAGCTTTACTTCGTTTGCCATAGCGACTGCAGTAGCCAGATCCTGGGTGGGAATCAACGACTGATCACCAGACGCCTGATAGTAACATTCCTCATCGCCTTCCTGATCTGAGTTTGACTCAAACGATTCTATCCATGAACCTAATTCCTTGCGAACTTCATCTTCAGTGCGACGGTGTCTCTCGTTTACATTGCGATAGTGCTCAACAATCGTTCTGGACTGTGCGCGCTTCAAACGGCTGAAGGCAGCGTTGCGGTGAATAAAAAGCTGGCAGCTTAACGATTCACTGGCGGCGCCGTCCAGTTTGAGCCCCAACATGTTGACCAGCGTTTCGGCAGTGGCGTCACCATGGCCGGCACCCATCGCATCAATCGCAAATTCCACATCCGGGCCGGGGCACACACCAGATTTTTCCCGCCCCTGCTCAAAAAGGACGACGCGCTCGGCAAAGCGAACGTGTCTCACTTCGTTGGCGTTTGCGGCGGTTACATTTTGCGCAGATTGTAAAGATGCGCAACCGGTGCTCATGAGCGCAAGGAGCGACAGAATAAAAATTGTTTTCATTTCGTGCTTTCTATTGGGATTATCAAATCTCGCACGACAGGCGACATGGCAAGACAAAGCCGATAAAACGTAAAGATTTGTACAGTTTACTATAAGTGAGGAAAGAATTGCGCTGGGTCAACAGACTCGCAACGCCAAAATCGCTTCCCGGTTTGACGATGAAAAAACTTTTCCGGCAGCTTCCTGCCAGGGCAACCATTGGCTTTGCAGATGCTCGCGCGGCGACAGCGTGACGGCGCATGGTGCGGGAACGAGGAAGGTGAAACGGTGCTCTATGTTGTGCGTTGTCCCGGGCGGATAGCGGTAACGCCATTGCTCATAAATCGAATAGGTGGTTTGATGGCAGGCATCGTGCAGTTGACCGTCGCGCGCGGCGTCGAGACCGCTTTCTTCAAACAGTTCGCGTCGCGCTGCGTGCAGCGGTGTTTCGCCGGGCTCGAGGCTGCCGGTGACCGATTGCCAGTAATCGGGAAAGTCGGCGCGCTCCAGCAGCAGAATGTCGAGGCGCGGTGTGTAAATAACAACCAGTACCGACTCCGGACGTTTGTAGTGTGACATTCGAGTATCAGAGGTCAGGAATCAGGAAACAGAAAGCCATCTCGCGCGAAGACGCGAAGGGAAAATCTCTCTTCTCCCGTTTGCGGGAGAGGAGTAGAGGAGAGGGCTTTCTTCCTTTGGAAGGCTTCGTTATTTCGTTCCTCATAATAACGCCTTTCTGATACCTGATTCCTCGCTGTTAACCCCATTCCCACCCCGACCCTCCCCTTGAAGGGGAGGGAGGTTGTTCTTTTTCGCGGCTTCGCACCTTCGTGTGCGGCCGAACCGTCACGTTTCGCTCGCGGCTAAGGTCACGCCCACTGCGGCCTACGAACTCTGCGGTCAATTACGTCACCGTCGTGTATCGTCGCGCGTGTGATCGACGAACACCCAGAACGGCAGGTCAGACGAGCGCCAGTAGTCGATGGCCTCTTCGAGGGTTTCGCGCAGGGTAAGCCAATCGTCGGCGGCGAGTTTCTCGAAAGGCGCGGTATGTTTCAAGTGAAGCACGACGCCGGTGTCGCCAAACCACACCTCGTCACATAAAACGTCGTAGAGAGCGTCCCAGTTATGTCCGAAATAATCCGGGAAATCCAGCGTATCGGCAAACTGTTTGAGCAATTGAGCTTTGTTCTGGATGTCGGCGATATCGACAACAAGGTAACGCAGCATTGATTTTTCGCGTGCTTCAGCAAGGCGGGTGGCGGCTTCGGGGGTTTTGAGAGGATGAATGCCAGCCCGGTTAAGGTCGTTAAGGTTGAACGGTTTCATTGCGAATGAGTCGAAAGCTCCGGTAATGATCGGCGGTGTAATAGCAAAGATCAGGCTCTGACGGCTTTCTGCCGCCGCAGACGATGCGGCGAGCGCCGCGATCTACGGCACCGGGTGTCGGTACGGTATATTCGCGGTAATAACCATGCGGTTTCGTTGGCAACTGTTTTTCACGATTGCTGAACACGATGCCGTCGCGGCTGTAAGAGAAAGGGCCACCTTGATAAATCAAGCTCAGCGTTTTCCGGGCTTCGGGCGGAAGCTGCGGAACAGAAGCGGTTTCGGTGGCTGGTGACGTTTCCTTTGTCGTTACCTTGGTGGCGGGTACTGCTTCCTTTGTGACCGCTTCAGCGGTTGGCGGCGCTTCTGTTTTTTCTGTGCACGTGGACAGGTAGCTCAAGCCGAAAAGCAGGACAGCTACCAGAAGAACAATGGCCGCGAAGCGGTACAAAGTTGAGGAAGGCATTTCAGTTTTTCATGGCGTCGCTCGCTCGCACCCGAATGTGCAGGTCGCGTAGCTGCTGCTCGGTGACCGGCGTCGGCGCCTCGACCAGCAAATCCTGCCCACGCTGGGTTTTCGGAAACGCGATCACGTCACGAATCGATTCGGCGCCGGTCATCAGCGTCAGAATGCGATCCAATCCGAAAGCAATGCCACCGTGCGGCGGCGTGCCGTATTGCAATGCTTTCAACAGGAAGCCGAATTTGCGTTCCTGATCTTCCTTGGAGATTTTCATCGCGTCGAAAACTTTGGCTTGAACTTCTTCACGATGGATACGCACCGAACCGCCGCCGATTTCCCAGCCGTTCAACACCACATCGTAGGCTTTGGCCAGCGCTTTTTCTGGGTCGGTCGTGAACAGGTTTTCGTGACCGTCTTTCGGTGCGGTGAACGGGTGATGGCGCGCTGCCCAGGTCTTGGAGTCTTCGTTGAATTCAAACATCGGGAAATCAACCACCCACAAAGGCTTCCAGCCCTTTTCGGCAAGACCGAGTTGGTGTCCGACTTTGGCGCGCAAGGCGCCGATCGCGTCGTTGACGATTTTTTCGTGGTCGGCGCCGAAGAAGATGAGGTCGCCGTTTTGCGCGCCGGTGCGTTGCAGAATTTCGTGTAGCACATTTTCCGGCAGGAATTTCACAACGGGCGATTGTAGGCCAGTTTCATTGGCTTGCGTACTGTCGTTGACCTTGATGTAGGCCAATCCTTTCGCGCCGTAGATGGCGACGAAGGCGGTGTAATCGTCGATTTCTTTGCGCGACAGTTTGGCGCCGCCCGGCACTCGCAACGCGACGACACGACCATACGGCATGTCGGCGGCAGAACGGAAGACTTTGAATTCGACCGTCTTCATCAAATCGGTCAGTTCGGTGAATTTGAGCGGCACGCGCAGGTCGGGCTTGTCCGAACCGTAATCGCGCATCACTTCGGCGTAAGGCAGGATCGGGAATGGAGGCAGATCAATATCGAGCGCTTCCTTGAACATCGTACGCACCAAACCCTCCATGATCTCGCGGATTTCGTGCTCGTCGAGGAACGACGTTTCGATGTCGATCTGGGTGAATTCGGGCTGACGGTCGGCGCGTAAATCTTCGTCGCGGAAACATTTGACGATTTGATAGTAGCGATCGAAACCGGCCATCATCAGCATTTGCTTGAAAAGCTGCGGCGATTGCGGCAGCGCGTAAAAATAGCCGTGATGAATCCGCGACGGCACCAGAAATTCGCGCGCGCCTTCCGGCGTTGACTTGTAAAGCATCGGCGTTTCGATGTCGATGAAGCCATGCGCGTCGAGATAGCGGCGCGCCGCCATCGCGGTTTTGTGACGCAGTTTCAGATTGCGCTGCATCGGTGCGCGACGCAGATCGAGGATGCGATTTTCCAGTCGCACGGTTTCCGACAAATTGTCGTCGTCGAGCTGGAACGGTGGCGGCAGCGACGGATTGAGCAGCGCGATGTCGTGCGCGAGCACTTCAATGGTGCCGGAAGTCAGATTGGGATTGATCGTGCCTTCGGGGCGACGACGCACCAGACCGGTGATGCGGACAACGTATTCATTGCGCAGTTTTTCGGCGGTGGTGAAAGGGTTGGGGCGATCCGGGTCAAAGACGATTTGCAGTAAACCTTCGCGGTCGCGCAGGTCGATGAAAATCACGCCGCCATGATCACGACGGCGGTGCACCCAGCCCATCACGGTGATGGTTTGGTTCAGATAACGATCGTCGATCAGCCCGCAGTAATTGGTACGCTTCAAAATAGTCTCCGCTAGAATACGCACACGGCTGGGTACGATGTGCGCTTAAATCGCTATTTTAAAACGAAAAGTGGATAGGCGATTTACCGGAAGGCGCTGAAAAGCGCCGGGCGCCCTGACGGGATCAGGAAACCGGCGGCACAGTGGGTGGTGGCGCGGGGATGACAGGCGTGTGGTGGGGCAGTGGCGCGTGGTGATGCGGTTCGAGTACGCCCATCGAGACGACGTACTTCAGCGCCTCATCGACGCTCATTTGTAGCTCGCGCACCTGCGATTTCGGCAACATGACGAAATAGCCGGATGTCGGGATAGGTGTGGTTGGGACATACACGCTGATGTAGGGTTCGTCGAGTTGGTCGGCGATTTCCTTGGCGGGGCTGCCGGTCTGGAAGGCGATGGTCCACGAATCTTTGCGCGGAAACTCGACCAGCAGTGCTTTGCGGAAGGCGCTGCTTTTGTTGGACAGGATGGTTTCGCTGACTTGTTTGACGCTGGAATAAATCGACTTGACGAACGGAATGCGCCCAAGAAAGGCTTCCCAGAGGGCGATCAGGCGCGCACCGAAAATATTGGCGGCAATAACGCCGGTGGCGAGCAGGATCAGGAAGCCCATGACAACGCCAAGTCCCGGGATATGAAAGCCCAGTACCTGTTCGGGACGCCAAGCGTAGGGGATCAGCAGCATTGTCTGATCCAGCGCCGAGAGCAGGAAATACAGCACCCAGAGCGTGATGCCGAGGGGGATCCAGACCAGCAGTCCGGCGATCAGGTAGCGTTTCATCGGGCGGGTTTCAATGGCAGGCGCAGTTGGCGGCGCAAGCGGGCGGCGGCGCTTCGACGGCCTTGCCTTCCGGTTTCAGCGGACAGGCGGGAGCGGATTTACTCTTAAAATCGGTGGCATACCAACCGCTGCCTTTCAGTTGAAAACCGGCGGCGGACACCAGCTTGGTCAACGTAGCTTTGCCGCAAGCGGGGCAATCGGTCAGAGCGGGGGCGGACATTTTCTGCAGGGCTTCAAGAGTATGCCCGCAGTCAGTACAACGGTATTCGTAAATAGGCACAAGAATCTCCAAGTCAGAAAAAACACAGGCCGGAAATCCGGCGATCACTATATTGGGGAGAGAACACTTTTTTGCAAGCTGCGAGGCGCTATGCGTATGAAAAACTGCGCCACAACTTTTTATTTTGCCCAAGTTCACCGCGCGTGGCAAGGTAAAGCGGGAATCGAGGGTAACGCAAATCCATAAAGAAGCGGTAATCGGGGCAGAAGTCGATTCCGAACCTGGCGCGTTTCTGATTTTTCTGACGACGAAGGGTTGTATGAAATTCACACAACCCTTCAATGAATTTGGCTCCCCGACCTGGGCTCGAACCAGGGACACACGGATTAACAGTCCGTTGCTCTACCGACTGAGCTATCGGGGAAGAGGCGCAATTCTAGCAAAAGAATATCGCCGGGGAAAGCGAAAAATACCGGCGGTGAGAAGAAATGGCGAAAATAGGACAACAGGAAGGGCTTCCGAAAGCGTTTCAGCTTTGCAACAGAAAGATGGCTGGGCGTTTCTGGTAGCTCGCGGCGTTGACGGTGCGCCATTCCCGGACGGAGCGGGTGATGACTGATTCACTTGGGAGGGTGAGGTCTGCCGCGACGCATAGACGCGAATCGGGATGCAGCGCGCGAATGATGGTGGCGAGCAGCGCAGTGTTTCGGTACGGTGTTTCGATGAAAATCTGGGTGGCGCGCTGTTGTTGACGCGATTCCAGTTCCAGACGGCGCAGGGTTTGAGCGCGGGCGTCCTCAGGGATCGGCAGGTAGCCGTGAAAAGTGAAACGCTGTCCATTCATACCGGCGGCCATCAGCGCCAGCAGCAGCGATGAGGGGCCGATCAGCGGTTTGACGGAAACGCCGCAACGATGGGCGAGCGCGACGAGCGGCGCGCCGGGATCGGCAACGCCCGGGCAACCGGCGTCGGTCAGAATACCCAGATCGGTTCCGGCCAGACAGGGCGCAAGCAACGCGGCGAGCGCGTCCGTAGTTTCGGTGGCGCTGGCGGGATCATCGGAAGATAAGGGCGGCAAAGGCCGGATATCGAGTTCGGCAATGGGGCGAGGCAACTCAAGCGTTTTGAGAAAAGCGCGCGCCGGTTTTGGCGTTTCGACCGCCCAGTGGGTGAGGCGGCGGGCGACATCAAGGGTTTGCGTCGGTAACACGGTTTCCGGCGCAACGGCGCCCAGCAGATTGGGGACGAGGTGCAGTGTGCCGGTCGTCATGGTGTAGAACGGTGAAAAATAAGCGATTGATGCAACAGCGGATTGATGCCTTCGGCGCGCAGCAGCCGCGCCAGCGCGATCAGCGGCAGACCGATCAAGGCGGTGGGGTCGTCGTTGTCGATGCGCTCGAACAACGCGATGCCGAGGTCTTCGGAGCGCGCCGAACCAGCGCAGTTGTAAGGCTGCGCGGCATGGAGGTAAGCCTCGATCTCGGCGTCGGTCAGCGTTCGATAGGTTGTGGCGATATCGACGCGCACGCTGCGGCAGCGCCGCGCCTGCGGGTTGAACAGCGCCAGCCCGGTTCGGAAGAGAACGGTTTTTCCCGACAACATTCGCAATTGCTCGCGGGCATTATCGAAATCGCCGGGTTTTCCGACAGCGACGCCGTCGCAATCGGCTACCTGATCGCCGCCGATAATCAGTGAATGAGAGGGACAATCGCTTTGCCGCGCGACCGCTCTCGCCTTGGTTTCGGACAGTCGCAAAACCAGTTGCGACGGTGTTTCCCCGAACAACGGTGTCTCGTCGATCGCGGGCGCACAAACGCTGAACGGCAGATTGAAGCGCTTCAGTAATTCCTGCCGATACGGCGAGGTCGAGGCAAGAACCAGATGGAAGGTGGGCGGGGCGTCCATGTTTTGCGTCTGAATTTTAGTCAGAAAGAACGATACCAGATTTTCGGGCGTGATCAGAATACGCGCGGGTTTTTCTGCTTTCTACTCTTGTCGGCATAGACGGTAAGCGACATTGGCGGGATAATATTTCGTAAATTCGATTTGAAGTGTTTTATCGTTATTTCACAGACTATGCGAAAACTGACCGTTCCGCCGCTCATCATGGATCGACTCGCCCGCTGGATGCCGGGGCTGCCGGAACTGTTGAGCTATAACCGCAAGCCGCTCAAGCGCGACCTCATCGCCGGATTGTCGGTGGCGGCGGTGTGTTTACCGGTCAGTATCGCGTATGCGCAGTTGGCGGGGTTCAGTCCGGTGGTGGGGCTTTACAGCACGATTCTGCCGATGATCGTTTACGCTTTCTTCGGCTCGTCGCGGCAACTGATCGTCGGGCCGGACGCAGCCACCTGTGCGATGATCGTGGCGACGCTGACGCCGCTGGCGACGGCGAGCGACAACCCCGATTACTACCATGCGCTGGCCGTGTCGCTGACCTTATTCACTGGCCTCTTTTGCATTCTGGCGGGGCGCTTTCGTTTGGGGTTTCTGGCCGATTTATTGTCACGCTCCATTCTGGTGGGGCTGCTGAACGGCGTCGCGGTCATCATCATCGTCGGGCAGTTGGGAAAAGTTTTCGGCATCGCCGTTGAAGGAAAGAATGTCGTCAGACAACTGATTTCGTTTGCCGATAAAATACAAGAACCGCATTGGCCGACGCTGTTGCTCTCTCTTGGGTTGGCGCTTCTTTATCTGGTGTTGATACGTTTCTGGCGCAAAGGACCGTCGGCGTTGATCGTGGCGGTGGTCGCAGTAGCTGTCAGTTTCGCGCTCGATTTGGCGGGGATGGGCGTGGCGGTGATCGGCAACATTCCGTCGGCGCTGCCGAGCTTGCATTGGCCGGCGCTGCCGCCTGAGTCCTGGGGAACTTTGCTGCCGGCAGCGGCAGCGTTGGCGTTCATCAGTTTCAGCAGCGCCACCTTGACCGGACGTAGTTTCGCTGCCAAAAATGGGTACGATATCGATAGCAACAAAGAACTCTATGCGCTTGGCGCTTCGAACATCGCGTCAGCGCTGTCGCAGGGATTTGCGATCAGTGGGGCGGATTCGAGAACCGCGGTGAATGATGCGGCGGGCGGCAAGACGCGGATGGTGCAGATTTTCGCGGCATTGGCGATTTTGCTGGTGTTGCTGGTGTTGACCTCGCCACTGGCGCACCTGCCGACGGCGGCGCTCGGCATCATTCTGATCTTCAGCGCCATCAAGCTGACCGATTTCAGAATCTACGCCGAACTCTACCGCGTTAGCGCTTCGGAGTTTCGGATTGCGCTGGTGACATTGCTGGCGGTGGTGCTCATCGGTGTGATGCCGGGGATTTTGCTGGCGGTATTGCTGGCGCTGGTTCGTTTTCTGACGCGAACGGCGCGGCCTGTGGATTATCGCCTCGGTTTGATCGAATCACAGGGTGATTTTTATGAGATCGAACATTACCCGGAAGCGAAAGAAATTCCCGGTTTGCTGTTTTATCGTTTCGAAGCGTCGTTGATTTTTTTCAACGCCAATTATTTCAAGCAGCGCGTGACGGAACTGGTCGAAACTTCGGAAACGCCTGTTCGCTGGGTGGTGGTCGATGGGCGCTCGATCAACAACATTGATTTGACGGGCGCGCTGGCGCTGTACGATTTGGGAAAAACACTGGCAGCGCGCGGCGTTGTTCTGGCACTGACCGGACGCGCCGAGAAAATCATGAAATGGATGAGGATGCAACGAGGCGACAACACCTCATTGCCCGTGCGGCTGTTCCAGAACCGGCGACTGGCGCTCGAAGCCTACCGTGAGATGATCGCGACGGAGGAAAAGAGGCTTGAGGGAAATTAGCCGCTCAAAAATTTTCGTGGCCTTCGTGTTTTTCGTGGCTCAAATGATTCTAAACCGACTCACGAATCAGTGTTTGCAACAATTCGAGCCGCTTGGGGTGAATGCCGCCTTCGTGTAACGCTTTCTGCACGGCGCAACCGGGTTCTCTGTCGTGTCGGCAATCACGGAAGCGGCAATGCGCGACCAGCGGCGCGATGTCTTTGAATGCGTCGGTCAGTTCGTTGGGCGTCAGATGCGCCAGGCCGAAAACTTTCATTCCCGGAATGTCGATGATCCATCCGGAGCGGGGCGTCGGCAACGGATACAGCGTAGCGGAGGTCGTCGTGTGTTTGCCGCTGCCGAGAGCCTTTGATACCGCCGCTGTTTCGCTGTACGCTCCGGGAAAAAGCGCATTGATCAATGTTGACTTGCCCATACCCGATTGGCCGATAAGAACGCTTTGCTGTTGCTCCAGCCAGGGCCAGAGCGCGGCCACGTCGTTCTTGGCGCAGGTTTCAACGACCGGATAACCGAGCGCCTCATACGGTTTGAGGCGGTTGCGCAGAACGGGAAAACCGGGGAGGTCGCGCTTGTTGGCGATCAGCACGAAGCGACAATGTGTGGCTTCAGCGGCGACGATCCAGCGGTTGAGCAGCATTTCGTCGAGCGCAATATCGGGTGCGACGACACCAAGAATCTGGGTCGCGTTGGCGGCGATCAATTTTTGACGGACGGCATCGGAGCGATAAAAAAGATTTTGCCGAGGTTTTAAGGCGGTGATGGCGTTGCCGCCGCTGACGCGCCCGACTTCTACTTTGTCGCCGCAGGCCAGCGCTGTATTCCGTCCTTTCAAAACGCAGTCGAGGCGATTACCGCCATCGAGCATCACCGTGTAATGGCGGCGAAAAGTTTCGACGATTAATCCGTGCAGCGTTTTGTTTCCGACAGCGCTCACTTGGGCTCGGTTGGGTAATTCAGTCAGGTGACGCCATCGGCGCGTTGAAGCGCACGCAGGTGCGCAATCCGAATCGCCGCCGGCGGGTGTGAATCATAGAACGCCGAATGAACAGGATCGGGCGTCAGCGTTGCGGCATTGTCCTCATACAAGCGCACCAGCGCTTGTTCCAGCGAGGAAGCGGAAGCGTGAGTAACGGCATAGGCGTCGGCTTCAAATTCGTGGCGTCGCGAATAAGCTGCGCCTAGTGGCGTGAACAAAAAAGTGAAGACGGGCAATGCCAGCATGAACAAGGACAACGCAACGCCGGGACGCTGCATGGCCGCGTTCACTTGATCGGCAGGAATGCCGAGGCCGCCGAAGAACCACGGTTGCTGCATCAGCCAAGCCAGCAGCGCCAGAAAAGCCAGCGACAAAAGTGCCGAAAAGATGATGCGTTTTTTAATGTGATTACGCTTGAAATGCCCCAGTTCATGCGCTAATACGGCTTCGATTTCATCTTCATCCAGTCGATTGAACAGTGTATCGAAAAATACAACGCGCTTGGCGCGACCGAGGCCGGTAAAATACGCGTTGCCGTGGCTGCTGCGGCGGCTGCCATCCATCACGAACAAACCGCTGGCGGTGAAGTCGCAGCGGGTAAGCAGCGCTTCGATGCGAGTGCGCGCCGAGCCTTCGGGCAGCGGCTCGAATTTGTTGAACAGTGGCGCGATCAGCATCGGGTAGATAACCAGCATCAACAACTGGAATACCATGAAAACGATCCAGGCCCACAGCCACCACAACGTTCCTGCTGCGAGCATCAGCCATAGCAACAGTGCGATCAGCGGGATGCCGATGAGCAGCGATAGCAGTGTGCTTTTAATGAGGTCAATGAGCCATAAGACGCGGCTGGTGCGATTGAAACCGAAACGCGCTTCGATCCCGAAGGTACTGTAATAAGAAAACGGCAGTCCGAGGATGCCGCCGATCAGCGCGACGGCGAGAAGAAGCGCGACATCTTGCCACAATGCATCAACGGGCAACTGGCTTGTTGCGGCCATCAGCAGAGCCAGGCCGCCACCCAGCGTCCAGACGAGCAGGATCGCCGCATCGACGAAAGTCTCGACACGCCCTAAAGATTGCTTGGCAAGCGTGTAATCGGCGGCTTTTTGATGAGTAGGCAGGCTGATGCGCCCGGAGAAAGCGACCGGGATGTCATCGCGATGCGCGGCGACATGACGGCATTGGCGCAGCGACAACCAATAACGCAGTACCAGCGTCAGCAGCAACGCAAAGAGAAAAATGACGGAAAACCAGGGCATGACGAAACAGCCGGAAGAATATGCGACAATTAAAACATTCATTGTACTTGAAGAGGCGGCACAATGTTGGTATGGAGCGTAGCGAGGGGCGACAAAAAGCGAGCGGGAGGCATACATGACTGCTGCCGATGACCGTTTAATCTGGCTGGACCTCGAAATGACCGGCTTGCGACCTGATGCCGACCGGATTTTGGAAGTGGCGATGGTGGTGACCGATTCTGCATTGAACGTCGTTGCGGAAGCGCCGGTATGGGTTGTGCATCAGAAAGATGCGGTGCTGGCGGCGATGGATGCCTGGAACCAGAGCATGCACGGGCGCTCGGGGCTGATTGATCGCGTCAAAACTTCAACGCTGTCAGAAACCAATATCGAAGCGCGGGCGCTGGCGTTTTTGAAAGAGCATGTGACCGCACAGGCCTCGCCAATGTGTGGCAACAGCATTTGTCAGGACCGCCGCTTTCTGGCGCGCTGGATGCCTCAACTGGAAGCCTTCTTTCATTACCGCAATCTCGACGTTTCAACATTGAAAGAATTGTGCCGACGCTGGCAGCCGGAGATCGCGCGCGGCTTCAACAAGGATTCCAAACACGAGGCTCTGGCCGATGTGTATGAATCGATTGATGAGTTGAAATATTATCGGGAGCATTTTATTAGGCTAGGGTAAAGCGTAGCGCAATCCCGGCTGACGACCCTTTGCCTTTTTTGCGGTTAATACTGTTAGCGATCATGGCGATAAACTTTTGCAGTCAATGCGGCGCGGCAGCGCCGGAGTTTCGGATTCCTGAAGGGGATTTGAAGCCGCGCCATGTTTGTCGGCAATGCGGGCACATTCATTATGTGAACCCCAAGAGTATTGTCGGCACCTTGCCGCGCTGGAAAGATCAAGTGCTGCTGTGCCGCCGTGCGATTGAGCCGCGTTATGGCCTCTGGACGCTGCCCGCCGGTTTTCTTGAAATCGGCGAGACGATCGGCGAAGGCGCGCAGCGTGAGACGCTGGAAGAAGCAAACGCGGCGGTTATTCTCGACCGGCTTTATACGGTGATTACGCTTCCGAAAATCGGCCAACTGCATTTGATGTTTCTCGCCGATTTGCCGCGTCCCGAATTTTCCGCCGGGGCGGAAAGTCTGGAAGCGCGCCTCTTCGACGAAGCGAACATTCCATGGGAAACAATGGCCTTTCGCACTGTCAGCCGAACGCTGCGCTGTTTTTTCTCGGATCGGCTGCGGATCCGGCAAAAGACATTGAGCGAGTTTCCATTGCGGGTATCGTCGTTGTGAAATAAAAAATAAAAAAGAAAAATGAAGTCGGGGAATAATGACGAACCTGTTTTTTCGCGGCATCATGAGTGATGGGGCAACCGATTCTGTGCCACTCGCGGCGCGCGGGTTTTTGTTGGCGTTGGTGGTGTGTTTGCATGTTGTCGGCGCGACAGTGCTCTTGCGCGTGCCCGAACTGCCGCAACACAACGAAGAACCGGTGATTTTGCGAGCAAGCTGGATCGAAATAAAGCCGCCTGTGCTTCCGCAGTTGCCTGTCGTACAACCCGCGCGAGCACCGGGACATCGTCAGGCGCAACCCAGGATACCGACGCTATCACCGTTTCAGCAGACGCAATCCGAACCGGCTTTAATCACCGTAGATATTCCTCCCGCAACTCCGATGGAATCGCCAGATTCAGACCCGCGTCTCAATGTTGTGACAACGACAAAGGAAGGGGCTGAAGATGATGTTGATCCCGATTTCAATGTAAGCCATTTTTCCAATCCGAAGCCGGAATATCCGTTTTTGTCGCGCCGGTTGCGCGAGCAGGGTTGGGTGAAACTGCGCGTTCATGTCACCGTGGATGGGCTTGCGGATGAAGTGACGTTGCATACAAGCAGCGGTTTTGAACGGCTGGACAAAGCGGCAGCCGATGCTGTGAAGCGTTGGCAGTTTCGTCCGGCGTGGCGCGCAGGCAAACCTGTTGCGGGCTGGGTGGTTGTACCGGTTCGGTTTGAATTACAATAAGGAATCACAAAAGCCAGCAATATGTTTCTATCTTCTCAAGGCCTTATCCATTTTTTGACACAAACGGACGCTGTCGGTTTTTGTGTTTTGGCAGTTCTGACCGTGATGTCGTTCCTGTCCTGGTATTTGATCGCGTTCAAGTTATGGCATTATATCGTGATTCGCGCGCGAAGCCGTGCGTTTCTCGCGGATTTCCGGCAAGTGCGCCAGTCGGTTGACGCGGAGCGTTTGCGGATGGCTGTGAACGGCAACAATCCTTTCGCACGCCTCTTGAGCGAAGGGTCGCAGGCGTGCCAATCTCTGCGGGAAGCGCAACGTGCCGGCGCTCGAAAAGCGGATGGGACGGGGTTTGAAATCACTTCGCCCGATGATTACGTCAGCGCCGCGTTGGCGCACGGCGTCGCCAGAGAAGTGCAGCGCCTGGAAAGCGGCATGACGTTGTTGGCTTCTGTGGCTTCAACGGCGCCGTTCATAGGGCTGTTTGGCACCGTCTGGGCGATCTTTCACGCGCTGCAAAGCATTGCACTTTCGGCGCAGGCCAGCCTCGATAAAGTGGCGGGGCCGGTCGGCGAAGCGCTCATCATGACTGCTTACGGTTTGTTTGTTTCCATTCCTGCCTTGCTGGCGTACAACGCTTTTGTGCGCTTGAACCGAAATTTGATTGGGGAGATGGAGCGCTTTGCCCATGCGGTGTTCGGCTTGTTTGGGTTGGGCTTGCCTGTGGGTGGTGCGGCTTCAGACGCGCCGCAAGTCGCTGTTGCGAATGTAGAAAAGGCGCGCTGAAACATGGCTTTTCATCCGCAAACCAAGTACGATGCGCCGCGCTCGGAAATCAACATGATTCCGCTCATCGACGTGATGTTGGTGCTGCTCATCATCTTCATCATTGCTGCGCCGCTCTTGACCCACGCCGTCAGAATCGATTTGCCCGTGGCCGACAGCGCCGCGACGAACATGAGGCCGGAAACCATCCAGCTCGGCATCAAGGCCGGCGGGCAATTTTTATGGAACGGCAAACCCGTTGAAGAGGCGGAACTGGAAATGCTGATGCGGGAAGCGGCTGGCCACGCGCCGCTTCCGGAACTTCATCTTCAGGTTGACGCGACCACACCTTACGAATTCGTGGCGCGCACGATGGCGCGAGCGTCCCGCGCGGGGCTGGAAAAAATCGGCTTTGTCAGCAAGCCGGAAGGGCAAGCGCGGTGATGTTCAGCAAGAAGCTGCAAAAACTTTCTTTGTGGCTGACGTTTTCCGCGATCCTGTCGGTGTCACTGATGCCGACGGTTTCGCGCCTCGTGTTCAAACAAGACATTCCCATGCCGGGAATGGTTCAAGCCTCGCAAGTTTCTGAAAACCACCATGCTCATACCGACTGCCATTCGGCTAAGGATTCCGATAACGCCCCTTCCGGGCATTGTCTGTTTTGTTTCATACCGGGTTGCCCGTTTGAACTGAAATCGGTCGCGATTGTTTCGCTTCTGCTCAGGGCGGAGAGTCTGTCGCCCCCGCTGTATGCGTTGTCTGTACCGTATGTTCAGCCCATCTGGGAGCCCAACAGGGCGCGTGCCCCCCCAGCTTTTCTCTGAAGGCCAATCACTATTTTAATTAGGCGCGGATTGAAATCCGCGTTGTATCGTTTTGTGCGCATTATTCGTGCACAGAGGTTTATATTTGGGAGAAACAAATGGCACATTTATTTCATAGCAATTCGGCTCGGCGCAAATCGCGCCACGCAGTCAGTTTACTTCCCCGATCATTTTCATTGTCGGGAGCCGTCTCGCTTTTTTCTTTATTCAGCATTTTTTCGCTTGCCGCGTTACCGGCATTGGCTGCAGAAGAACAAACACCCGGAACACCAGCGGCCGCAGCAGAAGAACAGACGCTCGCTCCGGTTGTCGTCACCGCGGCGCCGATGTCCGATCCACTGACCGTAGTCACGGATGCTAAAGCGCCGCGTCAGCCGGTGCCGGCACACGATGGTGCGGATTATCTGAAAACGATTCCCGGCTTTTCCGTGATTCGCAAAGGCGGTAGTGACGGCGATCCGGTTTTTCGCGGCATGGCCGGCTCGCGCCTGAACATTCTGGCCGACGGTGAGGTAATTCTCGGCGGTTGCGGTGGGCGGATGGATCCGCCGACGGCTTATATTTTCCCCGGCTCTTACGATCGCATCACGGTTCTCAAAGGGCCGCAAAGTGTCGCCTGGGGGCCAAGTGCTTCTGCCGGTACGGTTTTGTTCGAACGTGATTTCAAGCCTTATACAGCATCCGATTACCGGCTGTTCGGAAGTTTGATGCTCGGCAGTTTCGGCCGCAACGACCAAGTACTCGATGCGCAGGTGGGTAACTCCGGCTATTACGCGCGTTTGATCGGTACGCGTTCGCAAATGAACGATTACGAAGACGGCAATGGTCAGCGCGTACATTCGGAATACAGACGATGGAATGGCAATGCGGCCGTCGGCATCACACCGGATGAAGACACGCGGCTGGAATTGTCGGCAGCGGCAAGCGACGGCAAGGCAGCTTACGCCGACCGGATGATGGACGGCGTCAAATTCGCGCGCGAGAACGTCAATCTGAATTTTGAGAAGAAAAAATTTTCCACGCTCATCAGCAAGGTTGAAGCCAGGGTTTACTACAGCTACATCGACCATGTGATGGACAACTACAGTATGCGCGATGCTCCGATGATGAAACAGGTCAACAACCCTGACCGGCAGACCACTGGCCTGCGCCTGGCCGGCGATCTCAATCTGAGTGACGCATCGCTGCTCAAGGTGGGCGTCGATCAGCAAAGCAATCGGCACCGACTGCGTTCGACCACGAATCAGAATAACGACCCCTATCAGAGCAAAACGCGCGCAGATGACGCCGCCTTCGACGATTACGGCCTCTTTTCCGAGTGGACGCAATCGTTGACCGGAATGGATCGACTGGTTGCCGGTCTGCGCGGCGACTTCTGGCAGGCGAAAGATAAGCGCAAAGGATTTTCCACGTCAGGAGAAACCAGGCACGATACGCTTCCCAGCGGCTTTGTTCGCTATGAACATGATTTCGATTCGGGTAATATCCCATCGACGCTTTTTGTCGGCATCGGACACAGCGAACGCTTCCCCGATTATTGGGAAACCATTTCGCAAAACAAACAAAGCGAAACCAGCGACAGTGCTTTCAATACCAAACCGGAAAAAAATACGCAACTGGATGTCGGCACGATTTACCAAATCGCCCCAGGGCTTCAGATGTCTTTGTCTGCGTTTTATAACCGGGTGCGCGATTACATCCTGATCGACAATTCAAAAGCAATAAAAGCGGCCACGCTGGTGCGCAATATCAATGCGACAACCTATGGCGGGGAAGTCGGCGCCAGCTATGCGTTGAGTCATTTTCTAAAAAGCGGCGTCAGCTTGGCGTATGTGCGCGGCAGTAACGATACCGACCACACACCGCTTGCGCAGATGCCGCCGCTCGACAGTCGTTTCACGCTCGATTACGATGACGGCGCCTGGTCGGTCGGCGCGTTGCTGCGGCTGGTGGCTGCGCAAAACCGCTTTGATAAAAACAAAGGCAACATTGCCGGGCAGGATATCGGAGCAACGCCGGGGTTCGGCGTGTTTTCGATCAATGGCGGTTACCGCTTTCGCAAGGAACTGCTTCTGAGCGCCGGAATCGACAACCTGTTCGATAAAGCCTACGCCGAAGCCATCAGCCGTTCCGGCTTCATGGTGCCGGGTTACGATCAGACGACGCGGATCAATGAACCGGGTCGTTATTTCTGGCTCAAACTCGATCTCAAGTTTGATTGAGTGGCCTTTAGCCGCGGGTGAAGCGTGGCGGGAACCGCGACATTTTTGCCTCACGCGAAGGCGCGAAGAAAAAGCCCCTTCTCTAAAGGGGGTGTCGGCGAAGCCGACGGGGGGTGACGTTCCTTTCCCCGCATGCGGGGAAAGGAAGGGATCTCTCCCCTTGAAGGGGAGGGAGTTTTTGCGCTCTTCGCGGCTTCGCGTGAGAAATTTTTTATGGATTCTGCGACTTCACTTCGTTTCGCGCAGAATGACAGTTTTTTCTTTGCGTTCTTTGCGATTTAAAAAAGGGCGAGTTTGAAACCCGCCCTTTGTACGAACGGTGGGCTACGCACTGATCAATGCGCCGCTGCTCGGCCGCGATCAAACGCCAGCGCGTTCAGTTCGGCGAGCGCCGGTTTTCTGACGCGGAACCGTTCGACGATGCGTTCTTTGAGAACTTCCGGCGCAAACGGCAGATTTTCGGAGATGGCGCCCATCATTACGGTGTTGACCAGTCGTTTGTCACCCAATTCAAGCGCGATGGCGGTACCGTCGAAGTCGTAAACGCGCACATCGTTCTTGCGGATTTCTTCAACGGGACGGCTCGGGTAGGGGTAAAGCCCCAGCGAGACGATCGGCGGTTCCAGGTGGAGGCGGTTGACCATGGCGACACCGTTCGAACGCAGGTAGTGGCACCAGCGCATCGCTTCGGCGGCTTCAAAGGCGACGAGAACATCGGCTTCGCCGCAGGCGATTTCCGGCGAAAAAATTTTGGGCCCGAAGCGAACATGGGACGATACAACGCCGCCGCGCTGTGACATGCCGGCCATTTCGGTTTTTTTGGCGTCGAAGCCTTGCTGAATTGCTGCTTCACACAAAACTTCGGAGGCGGTCATCACGCCCTGGCCGCCGACGCCGACGACGAGAATGTTGACGATTTGTTGGTTGTTGGTCACGTTTACACTCCGGAAGCGGCGGTGATACCGATGGTTTTCATCGACGGTTGGGTCGTCGTGACATGGCGGATGGCTTTGGGCGCACAGGTCTGCACACAAATATCGCAACCGGTACAGGCGACAGTTTCGATGTTGACGAAAGCGAGTTCGACTTCTTTGCCGGACGGCTTGACTGCTTTTTCGCGACGTGTGACATGGATCGCCGGACAGCCGACTTCAACGCAGTTGCCGCAGCCAGTGCAGAGAGACTCATCGACTTCATAGGGCTTCAGGGTTTTGTAATAGTCGGTCAGCACGCAGGGCTGATTGGTGATGATGACCGATGGCCCTGGTGTCTTTGTTTCCTGTCGCAGTGTTTTGAAGAGTACCGGTAACTGATAGGGATCGACGACGTGAATGCGATCGCGCGCAATGCCCAGCGCTTCGACCAGTTTGGCGAAATCCACGCGCGGCGCGGGATTGCCGTGAAGATCGCGGCCACTGCCCGGATTCTCCTGGCCGCCGGTCATGCCGACGGTGCGGTTGTCCAGAAGCAGAATGGTGACGTTGCCCTGGTTGTAGGCGATGTCGAGCAAGCCTTGCATTCCCATATGGAGGAAAGTGGAATCGCCGATAACCGCGACGATTTTTTTATCTTTATCTTCCGGGCCGCGCGCTTTGTCCATACCGAGCGCGACGCCCATCGACGCCCCCATCGAGATGCAGGTGTCCAGCGCTTTCCACGGATAACCCGCGCCCAGCGTGTAGCAGCCGATGTCGCCGGAGATGTTGACGTTACGCAGTTGCGACAGCGTGTAGAACGCGCCCATATGCGGACAGGCGGAGCACATGGTGGGGGGGCGAGGAAAGATTTCCAGTGCGGGGCGTTTGCCGATGTTTGAGGCGACTGCTGGTTCCGCTGTTGTCGCTACGTCTGTTACGGTAACCTGTCCCGTCAAAGACGCCAATCCCTTGCGTAAAACTGCCGGCGAAAGCTCGCCGTGAGCAGGCAACAAATCTTTGCCGTGAGCGACAATGCCTTGCGCTTTGATTTCGGTTTCCACCAAAGGTTCGGTTTCTTCGACGACCACCAGTTTTTCGACTTGACCGGCAAATGTGCGCACCATGTCAATCGGAACAGGATGGGAAAAGCCCAGTTTGAGAACCGGCGCTTCCGGAAAAGCTTCGCGGACGTGCATGTACGCCGCGCCGGAAGTGATGAAGCCCAGGCGGGTGTCGCTACCCGGCTCGATACGGTTGAGCGGGCTGTCGGCGGTGGCGGCGGCCAACGCTTTATCGCGCGCCAGCATTTTCGGCACATGGTGTTGCGCATTGCCGGGCACCATCACCCAGCGGCGCGGGTCTTTGGTGAAGCTGTCGGCAACGCGATGCGGTTGCCGTTTGCCAACGGTCATCAGACATTTGACGTGGCAGATTCGCGTGGTCATCCGCAGAATTACCGGAACGCTATAGGTTTCCGAAAGCGCAAACGCGGCGAGCGTCATCGCGTACGCTTCCTGAGAATCGGAAGGCTCCAGAACGGGTAGATGGCCGAAGCGTCCCCAATAGCGCGAGTCCTGTTCGTTCTGCGACGAGGAAAATCCGACGTCGTCGGCGACAGCGATCACCAGACCACCGACAACGCCGGTCAGCGTCAGTGTCATCAACGCATCGGAGGCGACGTTCAAACCGACGTGCTTCATCGCGCAAAAACTGCGTGCGCCGGCGAGTGATGCGCCGGCAGCCACTTCCAGCGACACCTTCTCGTTTACTGACCATTCGGCGTAGAGATCGGGATAAAGTGCTACGTTTTCGAGGATTTCCGTCGAAGGCGTGCCGGGGTATGCGGCGGCAACACGCGTGCCTGCTTCCCAGACGGCGCGGGCGACAGCTTCATTACCGGACATCAACAGGCGCGAGCCGGCGGCGGGTGGAGTTAATAGTTTCGGATTCAACATTTTTCCCTTGAACAGTTTTTTCTTGACGGTGTTTGTGTTTACGTCGTTTTCTTGCGATGGTCGATAACCCGCACGGCTTTGCCCATCGAGCGTTCGACAGTACCAGTCGGGTGAATCTGGACGCGGCAGGAGATGCCGATAAAGTCTTTCAAATCTTTTTGCACTTTAGCGGCAACCCGATCCATGAATTCCTGGCCTTTGGCGTAGAGCGGCGGGCTGGCTTCGACATTGACGACCATCGAATCCAGGAAGCCTTCTTTGAAAACCTCGATCTGATAAAAGGGTGAGAGCGTTTCGGTGCGCATCAAAATGGCTTCGACTTGCGTCGGGAAAACATTGACACCGCGAATGATCAGCATATCGTCGGAACGTCCCGAAACCCGGCGCATACGTACATGGGTGCGACCGCATTTGCAGGGCGCCGCATCCAGCACGGAAATATCGCGGGTACGGAAGCGCAGAAGCGGGAAGGCTTCCTTGGTCAGCGACGTAATGGCAATTTCGCCCTGCTCGCCGTAAGGTAAAGGCTCGCCGGTATCAACATCGACACACTCGACCAGGAAGTGATCTTCCCACAGATGCAAACCGCGCTTTCCTTCCAGACATTCGATACCGACGCCGGGACCCATCATCTCGGTCAGACCGTAGATATCGAGCGCGTCGATGTTGAGGCGGGATTCCAGCTCGTAACGCATTTCCTCGCTCCAGGGTTCGGCGCCGAACAGGCCGACCCGCAGCGGGAGCTTGCGCAAGTCGATGTTGAGCGTTTCGGCTTCTTCAGCGATGTTGAGTGCATAAGATGGGGTGCAGCTTAAAGCCGTCGCTTCGAAATCGCTCAGCAACATGATTTGTCTTTGCGTTTGCCCACTCGACACCGGAACCACCGTCACACCAAGCGCTTCTGCACCGTAATGCAACCCCAGCCCACCGGTGAACAGGCCGTAACCGTAAGCGTTGTGCAGGCGGTCACCGGGGCGCAAGCCCGCCGTACCTAATGAACGCGCCACCATATGCGCCCAATGTGCAACATCACGGCGGG
>WQUA01000028.1 GCA_009786025.1 Pseudomonadota bacterium
GCGAGGCCGGTGGTTTCGAGAATCAATCGGTCGAAAGCCAGGGTTCCGGCGTCGCGGCGCTCCAGTAAATCCTGTAACGCGGCGGTTAATTCGCTGCGCACCGTGCAGCAAACGCAGCCGTTGGTCAGTTCGACGATTTCGACTTCGGCGCCTTGCGCCAGCAAACGGCTATCGAGATTGATCTCGCCGAACTCGTTTTCGATGATGGCGATTTTTTCGCCATGATGCTCGCGCAGGAGGTGATTGAGCAAAGTGGTTTTACCCGCGCCCAAAAAGCCGGTAAGAATCGTGGCGGGAATCATGATGGAAACGGGAGAATGGTCGGGCGTTATCGTGGATTTAACAACAGCGGATCGTACCGTTCTTGCCGCTGTAGCGCGCGTCCTGACGGTCACGGAAAAATTCCTCGTAAGTCATGATCGGCTGCTCGGGATGAGTCGTACGCATGTGCTGAACATAGGTGTCGTAATCGGGCATACCGACCATTAGCTTGGCGGCTTGCCCGAGGTAACGTCCGAATTTGGAGAGGTCTTGAAACATGCAGATGAAACGGCAATGGTAAATTTAGGAGGCTGACACGATAATATTTTATTGTGCGCTAACGCACTCAAGATGTAAACTCAAAGCCGTTTCCTTCGAGGGAAGGGTTAGGATGGAGTGTCTTCCCTCCGTGCAGGAGGAGAGAGGCGACTGTTTTCTGATTCCTGTTCCTTCGGTAGCGTTTCCTGTATGAAAAACAGCGGCCGCCTTTTAACTTCTTCATAGATGCGGGCGAGGTATTCGCCGATCACGCCCAGCGCCAGCATGATCACGCTGCCGATCATTAACAGCAATAAAATCACTGTGGTGAATCCGCTGACGGCATTTCCACTCAGTTTGTTGTACAGAGTTTGACCGCCCAACAACAAGGCCGCAATGATGAAAGCGATGCCCAGCGACGTAATCAAGTGCAGCGGAATTGAACTGAACGAAGTGATCGAAGTAAGCGCGAGTTTGGTCAGATGGCGGAAAGACCATTGCGTTTTTCCATGCTGGCGCTCGTCCGGCGTGAAGGGCAATGTCGCTGTTTTGTAACCTGACCAGGCGATCATGCCGCGGAAGAAAAGGTTGCGTTCCGGCAACGCCAGATAGGCATCGACGACGCGACGATCCAGTAGTTTGAAATCGGAGGCTTCGCGTAGATCAACGCCGGTCAGCTTTGAATTGAGCGTAAAAAAGAGGCGGCGCATGACGCCTGAGCTTTGGGCGCTATCTCCTTGCGGCAGCTTGACGCCCGCCACGACATCAAAGCCACCCGTTTCCCAGAGGCGCAGCATTTCCGGGATCAGCGCGGGCGGGTGTTGTAGATCGGCGTCCATCACGATGACCGCGCGTCCCCGCGACAGTTGCAAACCAGCGCGCATCGCGGCCTCTTTGCCGAAACGGCGGGTCAGCCGCGCGGCACGGATGAAAGGAAGGTTGTTGCAGGCTTGCGTGATGACTTCCCAAGTGCCGTCGGCGGAGCCGTCGTCGATCAGCACCAGTTCAAACGAAACGCTTTGGCGCGTCAGGATGCCAGCGACCGTGTCAATTGCGTGCCGCAGTCCATCAGCCTCGCAATGAGCGGGGATGACGATAGAGCAGGTGGGGCGATCCGAAGGAACGGCAGACATGTTCGGCGTATTGTGGAAGAATAGGCGGTCATTATAAAGTACCGGCAGATGTTCTGCCCGACAGCCCTTTTATTGACCCAACGACCATGCAACAACCTGTTGATCTTTTGATATATCCGCGCTGGCTGGTGCCGGTGATCCCTGCCGGTGTCGTACTTGAAAACTATGCGCTGGCGGTAGATCGGGGGCGGATCGTGGCGGTGTTGCCCGCTCGCGAAGCACGCGAACGGTTTGTCGCGCGCGAGACGGAAACGCTGGAAACGCATGCGCTGATGCCGGGGCTGGTCAATCTGCATTGTCACGCGGCGATGAATCTTTTGCGCGGCATTGCCGATGATTTGCCGCTGATGTCCTGGCTTTCCGAACACATCTGGCCGGCGGAGGCAAAGCATGTTTCTCCCCGTTTCGTTCACGACGGAACGCTGATCGCCTGTGCCGAAATGCTGCGCGGTGGTGTGACCTGCTTCAACGACATGTATTTTTTTCCGGAAGCGGCAGCAGCAGCGGTGAGCACTTCGGGGATTCGGGCAGCACTCGGTTTGACTGTGCTCGAATTTTCCGGTGCTTACGCAAAGGACGCCGACGATTATTTTGCCAAGGGTATGGCGGCTTATGAAGCCTTGCGCGGCAAGCCGCGGCTTTCCTTCTGTCTGGCGCCGCATGCACCGTACTCTGTCTCTGATCGCAGCTTTGAGCGGGTTGCGGCGTTGGCTCATGAGCTTCGTCTGCCGCTGCACATCCATGTACACGAGACGCGCGATGAAATTGCTCAAAGCCTGAAAGAGCACGGCGTTCGCCCGCTGGAGCGTTTGCGTCGCCTCGGGCTGGTCGGATCGAAATTGATCGCCGTACACGCCGTACATCTCGAAGCGCAGGAAATCGCGCAACTTGCAGCGTGCGGTGCTTCGGTTGCGCACTGTCCGACTTCCAACCTCAAACACGGTAGCGGCATCGCGCCGCTGGTGGAATTGCTTGAAGCCGGTGTCAATGTCGGTTTGGGAACCGACGGTGCGGCCAGCAACAGCCGCTTCGATTTGTTTGAAGACATGCGGTTGGCGGCGCTTTTGGCCAAAGGGAATACGGAAAAAGCTTCTGCCGTCGATGCGCACCGCGCATTGGCGATGGCGACGATCGGCGGCGCGCGAGCGCTTGGATTGGACGATGAAATCGGCTCGCTCGAAGTGGGCAAGGCGGCGGATTTGTGCGCGGTGGATTTCGGCGCGTTGCGCTTGTCGCTTTGTTATGACCCCGCGTCTCATCTGGTGTACGCTGCGAGCGGCGATGAGGTCAGCCATGTGTGGGTGGAAGGGAAGGCGAGGGTCAAAAATCGCGCGTTTGTCGACCTCGATGCGGAGGCGTTGAGGGCGTCGGCGGCGGGGTGGCAGGGAGAGATTTGTTCAGTCAGTCGCGTAAGGCGACAAACACTACCCGGGTAGGTGAAGTCCATTTCCGGCCCCCGAGCAAAAACCAGGCTTTCGAAGGGAAAGGCTTTGTTATTCGCGGCCGAGCGAGAGATGTTCTTTGCGCCCTTTGCGGTTAAGCAATGTTTTTGCGTTCCAGAGGGCGCTTCGCCTATCCGAGCTATTCAACCATGACTGGAATTTTGCCGATTTTCTTTTGCCATTCGAGCGGGCCGGTTTTGTGCAGCGATTGGCCGCTGCTGTTAACGGCGACGGTGACCGGCATATCTTTCAGCTCGAATTCGTAAATCGCTTCCATCCCCAGGTCTTCGAACGCGACGACTTTTGCTTGTTTAATGGCTTTGGCGACGAGATAAGCGGCGCCGCCGACGGCGATCAGGTAAGCGGCCTGGTGTTTTTTGATCGCGTCGATGGCGACGGGGCCACGCTCGCCTTTACCGACCATCGCAATCAACCCGGTTTGCGCCAGCATGGCTTCGGTGAATTTGTCCATTCGTGTTGAGGTCGTCGGGCCTGCCGGACCGACCGCCTCATTGCCGACCGGATCGACTGGACCGACGTAATAGATCACGCGATTTTTGAATGACACCGGCAGTGTTTCTCCGCGCGCCAGCATATCGGTGATTCGTTTATGAGCGGCATCGCGGCCGGTCAGCATTTTGCCGTTCAGCAGCAGCCGCTCGCCTAGTTTCCATAAGGCGACTTCTTCCTTGGTCAGCGTGTCAAGGTTGACGCGACGCGCTTCCGGCGACGGCGCCCAAGTGACTTTCGGCCAGCGTGACAAATCCGGCGGCGCCAGCTCGGCGGGGCCGCTGCCGTCGAGGGTGAAATGGATGTGACGGCAGGCGGCGCAGTTTGGGATCATCGCGACTGGCAGGTTGGCGGCATGTGTCGGATAATCAAGAATCTTGATGTCGAGCACGGTAGCCAGCCCCCCCAAGCCCTGCGCGCCAATACCAAGCGCGTTCACTTTTTCGTAGATTTCGAGGCGCAGTTCTTCAAGGCGGTTTTTCGGGCCACGCTTGATCAGATCGGCGATATCGACCGGCTCCATCAGCGCTTCCTTGGCCATCAACATTGCTTTTTCGGCAGTGCCGCCGATGCCGATGCCGAGGATGCCGGGGGGGCACCAGCCAGCGCCCATCGTCGGCAGCATCTTCATTACCCAATCAACGATGGAATCAGACGGATTGAGCATGGCGAATTTCGTTTTGGCTTCGGAGCCGCCTCCTTTGGCGGCGATTTTGACATCGACGGTGTTGCCGGGAACGAGATCGAAATGGACGATGGCTGGGGTGTTGTCGCGGGTGTTTTTGCGCGTTCCTGCCGGATCGGCCAGCACGGAATAACGCAAGGTGTTGGTTTTGTCGGTATAAGCGCGGGCGACGCCCTCGTTGACCATGTCAAGAATTGATCGCGAAGGGTTCTCAAAACGAACATCCATCCCGACTTTGACAAAAGCGGCAACAATGCCTGTGTCCTGACAGATCGGCCGGTGACCTTCGGCGCACATTCGCGAGTTGGTCAGGATTTGCGCGATGGCGTCTTTGGCGGCGGGCGATTGCTCGGCCTCATAGGCTTTGCCCAGTGCTTCGATGTAATCCATCGGGTGGTAATAGGAGATGTATTGCAGGGCATCGGCGATGCTCTGAACAAAGTCTTCGGTGCGAATCAGGGTACTCATGGGGTTATCTCGGCGTTTCGTTGAGGACGTCAGTGTTGTGAGTGGGAACTGTAGTTCGGCAGGATACGATCGCAGGCAGCCATCGCCATCGCCGATAGCAGAAAGGCGATGTGGATTGACGTTTGCGCGATCAGGGTCTTGGCGTCGTAAGCGTGGGCATTAATGAAGGTTTTCAGCAGGTGGATCGACGAGATGCTGATGATCGCGGTGCCGAGCTTGACCTTCAACACACTGGCGTTAACGTGCGACAACCATTCGGGTTGGTCGGGGTGGCGATCAAGATCGAGGCGGGAAACGAAGGTTTCGTAACCGCCGACAATCACCATGATCAAAAGATTAGAGATCATCACCACGTCGATCAACCCCAGGATCACCAGCATGATGACTGTTTCCGTTGGTTTACTCATCTCGGCGATGGCTTGGCCGGGTGGGGTGACGTTGGCGACGATCTGGTGGATCGCTTCCTGACTGCCGAAAGTCGCTTCAATCAAGTGGATCAGTTCGACCCAGAAGAGCCAGACATAGACGCCTTGGGCAACGATCAGCCCCAGATACAGCGGCAGTTGCAGCCACCGGCTCATGAAAATGAGGCGCGGCAGCGGCCGTAGTGGACGAAGCTCGAGATTGGCGATGGTTTGGTCGCTATCGGGTTTCTCGGAAGTCATTTGGGGAAATGTTCAGAGGTTGAAATTTGACAAGTCTATCACCGACGGGAAAATTGGGGGACGCATGGTTAGCTTCAATGGATAAAGGCCGATTTTTGTCGTAAAAGTTGCGATAAGCGGGCGAATCGGAGAAAATCCGTCGCGCGTGTGGTGCGCGCTTGCTCAGGCAAGCCGGGAAATTCGACGGGAAAAGGCAGGTTCGGAGAAGAAAAGCTTTTCTGCCAATATGGGTAGAGACGCGGAACCGTGACGGAAAACCATTCACCCGTGATGGTTGTTCTATATAATGGAAAATCGCCGAAAGCCCACCTTAGCCAACTCGGCATAAATCGTTATGAATAACGTTATAAATATTATATAAGGCTTTGTTTTTATGAAAAATTACCCTCATCCGCTAATCGCCCGCGAGGGGTGGCCATTTCTGGCGGGGGCGGTACTTGTGGCGCTGGCGCTGTCCTGGCTTGCGCCTTGGTGGTTGGCGATACTGGCGTGGTTGGTGGCGTTTTTTATTTTGCAGTTTTTCCGCGATCCGGCACGCGAAATTCCAACGCAATCCAATGCAGTTCTATGCCCAGCAGATGGCAGGGTCATCAAGGTTGAGCCGGAACACGACCCATATCTTGATAGAAATTCATTAAAAATCAGTGTATTCATGAATGTTTTTAATGTGCATTCTCAAAGAAGCCCGCTTGATGGCAAAGTTGAGAAGGTCTGGTATAACCGCGGGAGTTTTCTGAACGCAGCCGTTGATAAGGCGTCAACCGAGAACGAGCGCAATGCGTTGCATTTGACGACTACCGACGGGCAGGCGGTCACCTGCGTACAAGTGGCTGGATTGGTGGCGCGGCGGATTCTCTGTTACGTTAACGCCGGTGATACGCTGGCGCGCGGTCAACGTTACGGGTTTATCCGTTTCGGGTCGCGGGTCGATGTCTATTTGCCGACATCGGCGCGCGCTTGTGTGACCATCGGGCAGAAGGTGCGGGCGACTGAAACGGTGCTGGCGGAATTGAGGTAACGGAAAGTCGGCAGATAAAAAACAAAGGCAGAAAAACCATGTCTCTCTACGATAGCGACCACAAAGAACGGGTACTGCGCAAGAATGCCGGCCGACGGCGGGGGGTTTTTCTGTTGCCCAACTTGTTCACAACGGCGGCGCTGTTCGCCGGTTTTTATTCGATCGTTCAGGGGATGAATGGCCATTTCGGGTGGGCAGCCGGGGCCATTTTTATCGCGGCGGTCCTCGATAGTCTTGACGGTCGGGTGGCGCGGCTGACCAAAACACAAAGCGCGTTCGGCGCCGAATACGATAGCCTGTCGGACATGGTGTCGTTCGGCGTGGCGCCGGCACTGCTGATTTACGGGTGGGCGCTGCACGGTCTTGGCAAACTGGGCTGGATCGCGGCGTTTATTTACGTCGCTGGCGCGGCGGCACGGCTGGCGCGCTTCAACACCATGCTCGACGCGGCGGATAAACGCTGGTTTACCGGTATTCCAAGCCCTGCCGCCGCCGCGTTGGTCGCGGGCTTTGTCTGGGTATTTCACGACAATGCGGTGGCCGGCCGGGAAGTGTTGTGGCTGGCCTGGGTGGTGACGCTATTTGCCGGGATCGTTATGCCGAGCAATTTGCGCTATTACAGTTTCAAGACGGTTAATCTGAAAAAGAGCGTGCCGTTCGTGACGGTGCTGATTTTGGTGCTGGCGTTCGCGCTGCTTGCTTCGGAACCGCCGCTGGTGTTGTTTATCTGTTCTGCTCTCTACGCCTTGTCGGGGTTTGTGACGACCGGCTGGACGTTGTGGCGCGAGCGCCGACGCCCGCCGTCTTGCTGAGAAATAGAATTTCACTGAAATTCAAAGGCTTCTGCGTTACAATAGACTATCTTCTAGAGCGAGGGCCGGCTAAAACCGAAAGCCCTCGTTTGCTTTGCGTGGATTTATCGAGCAAGGCGCTTTTCATCATCGGGAATTTTTGTGCAGTTTATACGCAATTTTTCAATCATCGCCCATATTGATCACGGCAAATCGACGCTGGCCGACCGCCTCATCCAGCGTTGCGGCGGCTTGTCGGACCGGGAGATGAGCGAGCAGGTGCTCGATTCAATGGACCTCGAACGCGAACGCGGCATTACGATCAAGGCGCAGACGGCGGCGCTGCATTACAAGGCGCGTGATGGTGAAACCTATCTGCTTAACATGATCGACACACCGGGGCACGTGGATTTTGCTTACGAAGTCTCGCGGTCGCTGGCGGCGTGCGAGGGCGCGTTGTTGGTAGTGGATGCGTCGCAGGGCGTCGAAGCGCAAACTGTGGCGAACTGCTATACGGCGATCGAGCAGGGCGTTGAAGTGTTTCCGGTACTGAACAAAATCGACTTGCCATCGGCTGAAACCGAGCGGGTGATCGAGGAAATTGAGGAAATCGTTGGCATCGAGGCCGCTGATGCAGTGCGGATCAGTGCCAAGACCGGCGAAGGGATTGACGATGTGCTGGAAATGATCGTCGCGCGGGTGCCCCCGCCGAAAGGCGATCCCGACGCGCCATTGCAGGCGCTGATCATCGACTCGTGGTTTGATAATTACGTTGGCGTTGTGATGCTGGCGCGGGTGGTCGAAGGCACGCTGAGGCAGCGCGACAAGATTTTGTTGATGTCTACCGGCGCAACCTATTCATGCGAGCAATTGGGCGTTTTCACGCCGAAGTCGGTCTCACAGCCGTCGTTGTCGGCAGGGGAGGTCGGCTTTATTGTCGCCGGCATCAAAGAACTGAAAGCAGCGAAAGTCGGCGATACGGTGACGCTGGCGCAGAAACCGGCAAGCGCGCCGTTGCCGGGCTTCAAAGACATCAAGCCGCAAGTTTTTGCTGGACTGTATCCAGTCGAGTCCAACCAGTACGAAGCGTTGCGCGACGCGCTCGACAAGCTGAAGCTCAACGACGCTTCGCTGCATTATGAACCGGAAGTTTCGCAAGCGCTGGGCTTCGGCTTTCGCTGCGGCTTTCTCGGCCTGTTGCATATGGACATTGTGCAGGAACGGTTGGAACGCGAATACGACATGGACCTGATCACGACGGCGCCGACAGTGGTCTATCAGTTATTGCTGAACGATGGCAGTGTTGTAGAGATCGAGAACCCGTCGAAACTGCCAGACTTGTCGCGCGTTGCCGAAATCCGCGAGCCGATTATTACGGTAACGATTCTGGTGCCGCAGGATTACGTCGGGCCGGTATTGACGCTGTGTACCGAAAAACGTGGCGTTCAGAAAAATATGCAGTATGTCGGCAGACAGATCATGCTGACGTATGATTTGCCAATGGCCGAAGTGGTGATGGATTTTTTCGACCGGTTGAAATCGGTGTCGCGTGGCTATGCGTCGCTCGATTACGACTTCAAGGAATTTCAAAACGCCGATGTCGTCAAGCTCGATATTTTAATCAATGGCGAGAGGGTCGATGCGCTGTCGTCGATGGTGCACCGTTCGGTGGCGCAGTACCGTGGCCGCGAAGTGGCAGCGCGAATGCGCAAACTGATTCCGCGGCAGATGTTCGACGTGGCGGTGCAGGCGGCGATCGGCGGCCAGATCATTGCCCGCGAAACGATCAAAGCGATGCGCAAGAACGTGTTGGCAAAATGCTACGGTGGCGACATTACGCGCAAACGCAAGCTGCTTGAAAAACAGAAAGCCGGCAAGAAACGGATGAAGGCGGTTGGCAGTGTTGAAATTCCGCAGGAGGCTTTTTTGGCGATCCTGCAGGTGGGCGATAAATAATATTTTTGAAAACCGATACGATGGATGCTTTGAATTTTCCTCTGATCCTGTTTTTATTGACGTTGATCACCGGCGTGATCTGGGCGCTGGATTTTTTCTATTTACGAAAAAAGCGCGATCCGAAAGCGCCAACGCCAGCCTGGATCGACTATACCGCCAGTTTTTTCCCGATCCTGCTCATCGTGTTTGCGTTGCGTAGTTTCGTTGCTGAACCGTTCAAAATTCCATCATCGTCGATGCGGCCGACGCTGGAAGTCGGCGATTTTATTCTGGTCAACAAATTCAGCTACGGCATTCGCTTGCCGATTATCGAAAAAAAGATCATCCCCATCGGCAGCCCGCAGCGCGGCGATGTGGTCGTTTTCCGCTATCCACTGAATCCGTCGCAGGATTATATCAAGCGGGTGATCGGCATCCCCGGCGATGTGATCGAATACCGCGACAAAAAATTGAAGGTCAATGAGCAACTGTTGCCGCAACAAAAAGGCGCCAATTACAGTTACCTCGAAGGAGGCCGCTTTGAGAATTTGGACCGATTTACGGAAACGGCACAATCAGCCGATGGCGCACGCGAACACCCCATTGCTATCGACCCGCGGAAACCGACGTTGTACCTGGATCACGTTTTTCCTTTTCCGCTCCGGAGCGCTTGCGAATATTTCGAGAACGGCTTTCGTTGTACTGTGCCGAAGGGGTATTATTGGATGATGGGTGATAATCGCGACAACAGCGAAGACAGCCGTTATTGGGGGTTCGTGCCGGATGAAAATCTGCGCGGCAAGGCGTTTTTCATCTGGTTTAACTGGGGGGATATTTCGAGTTTTTCGTTTAACCGTGTCGGTCACGGGATCAAATGAAAGGGAAGGCCATGAAACAAGGATGGAGCAAACAGCAGGGGATGTCGTTGTGGAGCGTGCTGGCCATTATCTTCGCTGTCTTGATCATTTTCTGGATTGCGATCAAAGCGGGGCCGGAGTACTTGGAAGCCACCGAAGTGCAGAAATGTCTTGAAGACGCCAAGGTAGGCGGCGGCAGCAACTTCGCTTCTGTTCAGCAGAGGTTCAGCGCTTGCCTTGACGTAAACGGTATCCGGGAAGGCGTGACCGCCAAGGACATCGCGTTACGCGGCAACACTGTTAGCGTCTCCTGGAAGAAACAATTGCCGATCGCCGGCAACGCTTCGCTGCTGCTGGAATTCGAGGCACAGGCGCCGAAGTAATCTATGTCGTTATCGCCGCTGACGCCGCTCGAGGCTGCGCTGGATTACCGTTTTACGGCAACAGCACTGTTGCGGCAGGCAGTGACGCATCGCAGTTATGGCGCACCGCACAACGAGCGCTTGGAGTTTGTTGGCGATGCGGTGCTGAACTGTGTGATCGCGCAAGCGATGTTCGAGCGCTTTCCGAAGTTGGACGAAGGGGCGCTGTCGCGTTCGCGTGCCGGGCTGGTCAACCGTGAAACGCTGGCGCAGTTGGCGCGCCGACTGGAACTGAGTCGCTACCTTCTGCTCGGTGATGGGGAGTTGAAAAGCGGTGGCTCGCAACGGGCGTCGATTCTGGCCGATGCACTGGAAGCGTTGTTCGGGGCGGTGTTTCTGGACGGGGGATTCGCAGCTGTGCAGCGGGTGATTGTCGCGGCGTACGGTGAAATTTTGCAGGATGCCGACCCGGAGCAATTAGGCAAGGATGCCAAGACGCGCTTGCAGGAGTGGTTGCAGGCGCGGCGTTTGCCGCTTCCTGAATATGCAGTGACGGAAATCCGCGGCGAAGCGCATTTGCAGCAGTTCGTCGTCGAATGCCGCATCCCGTCGCAAGAAGTGGTCGCCTCTGGCGAAGGGAACAATCGACGAGCGGCTGAACAGCTGGCGGCGGATGCGGCCTGGCGGCAGTTACAGGTGCAATCCCAAGCCTCTGGGCAGCGCAAGACGCCGATCGGTAGAACGAGAAATGAATGACGTAAACGATACAGCGATGAAATCTCCGGAGGTAGATGCAACGTACAGCGGCTCGCATTGTGGTTTCATCGCGCTGGTCGGGCGGCCGAGCGTTGGCAAATCGACGCTACTCAATCAGCTGTTGGGCGCGAAAATCAGTATCACTTCATCAAAGCCGCAAACGACGAGGCAACGCATCACCGGTGTTCTGACCGAGGGTGCCAATCAATTCGTGTTCGTTGATACGCCCGGTTTTCAAACGAAGCACAAATCTGCGCTGAATGCCCGGATGAATCAGGCGGTGCGTGACGCGCTGGCCGAAGTCGATGTGGTGGTGGCTCTGTTCGACGCGGCGCGCCATACCGATGCTGACGAGGCTTTACTTTCATTGTTGCCGTCGGACAAACCGGTGATAGCGGTTTTGAACAAGGTTGATCTGCTTGTCGATAAAACTTCGCTACTGCCGCGCCTTGAAGCTTTGTCGAAGCGACATCCGTTCGCAGCGCTGATTCCTCTGTCGGCGGAAAAAGGAATGCAGATCAATGCGCTCAAGACGGAGATGGCGAAGCACCTCCCGGTGACGCCCTGGCTGTATCCGCCGGATGAATTGACCGATCGCGATGAGCGATTTCTGGCGGCGGAATTCATCCGCGAAAAAGTTTTCCGGCTGCTGGGCGATGAAATTCCATACTCGACACATGTTGCGGTGGAAGCTTTCGAGTCGGAAGGAGATTCTGAACACGCGCTGCGTCGAATCCAGGCGCGCGTTTATGTCGAGCGCGACAGCCAACGCGCCATTCTGCTGGGACATCAGGGGCAAACGATGAAACGCATTGCCACGGAAGCCCGGCAGGAAATGGAGCGACTGTTTGGCGGCAAAGTGTATCTGGTGGTGCTCGTGCAGGTGAAGCCGGGCTGGAAGGACAACGCCCGCACTTTGCAACATCTGGGGCTGTGATGCCTGGGATTGCAATCGTGACGACAGAAACTTTGCCGCGCGGTCCGCTGATGTGCGGCGTCGAAAGCATCATACTGACTGACAGTGACCGTCGCCGCTTATGCGATCCACGGGTGGGCGGCGTGATTCTGTTTGCGCGCAATGTCGAAACGCCGGGGCAACTGATTGCGCTGTGCGATGAAATACGGGCGTTGCGCTCACCGCCGCTGGTGATTGGTATTGATCAGGAAGGCGGGCGGGTACAGCGCTTGCGCGGAAAAGGCTTCATCGACATTCCACCGATGCGCCGCTTGGGCGAACACTTCGCCGAAGCGCCGGAGGCGGCTGAACAGGAAGCGTACCGCTGGGGGGCGCTGATGGGTGGTGAGCTGCGTTGTTTTCGCATTGATTTCAGTTTTGCGCCGGTGCTCGACCTCGACTACGGCAAGAGCGCCGTGATCGGCGACCGCGCGTTTGCCGCGTCGCCGGAAACCGTGGTGCGGCTGGCCGGAGCTTTGCAACGCGGGCTGAAGGCGACAGGCTGCGCGGCGGTCGGCAAACATTTCCCCGGTCACGGCTGGGTTGAGGCTGATTCACATCACGATCTGCCGGTCGACGCGCGAACGATGGACGCCATCGAACCCGACCTTGTGCCGTATCGAGCGCTGATCGCCGACGGGCTGGAGGCTGTGATGATGGCGCACGTCAAATACCCGGCGGTTGATCCGCTGCCGGCGGGGTATTCGGCCTTTTGGGTACATGAAATGTTGCGCGGGCGGTTGGGGTTTGACGGACTGGTGTTTTCCGACGATCTCGGAATGGCCGGGGCGGCGCTGGAAGGCGGCAACGACGGCTGGGCGGCGCGCGCCGATGCGGCGCTGGCAGCGGGTTGCGATGTTGTGCTGGCGTGCAACGATTTTGCCGCTATCGACGACATGTTGACGCGCTGGAGGCCGCAATTCAATACTGAACAGTCGGAGGCGCTGGTGCGGCGCTGGCAGGCGGTGGCAGGGCAGTTTCATGAGGCGGCAAGGGTGACGCCATTTGTTGATGCGCCGATAATTTTTTGATGTGCGCTTTTTGGCAACCCCTTTTATAATTTCGTGAACGTATTAAGAAAAAGGCAAGAGGATGACAAACCACACAACAACAGCGCGACGGATCGACGGCAAGGCGATTGCCGCGCAGGTCGTGGAAGAAGTGCGTGAAGCGGTCGCTCAGCGCAGCGCGCAGGGTTTGCCGCCGCCGGGGCTGGCGGTAGTCTGCGTTGGTGACGACCCGGCATCGGCGGTCTATGTGCGCAACAAACGGCGGACGACCGAAGCAGTCGGTATGAAATCGTTTTCATACGATCTGCCTGCCGATTATCCCGAAAAGACGCTGTTGGCGCTGATCGACGAATTGAATGCGAACACCGAAGTGCACGGCATTCTCGTGCAACTGCCGCTGCCGGCGCAGATCAACGCCGAACGGGTGATCGAGCGTATCGATCCGAAAAAAGATGTCGATGGTTTTCATCCGTACAATGTTGGTCGGCTGGTGCTCAAGATGCCGACGTTGCGCCCATGTACGCCTTACGGCTGCATGCGGCTGTTGCGCGAAACCGGCGAAGACCTGGTCGGCAAACATGCCGTCATCGTCGGGCAGTCGAACATCGTCGGTCGGCCAATGGCGCTGGAGTTGTTGATGGCGCGCTGTACCATCACCGTTTGCCACTCGAAAACCTACGATTTACCGAAACTGATCGGTCAGGCTGATATCGTCGTTGCCGGCATCGGCAAGCCGCGTTTCGTCGAAGGCGGCTGGATCAAGCCCGGCGCTATTGTGCTCGATGTCGGCATCAATCGGCTGGCTGATGGCAAACTGTGTGGCGATGTCGATTTTGAAGCGGCGAGCCGCCGCGCTTCCTGGATCACGCCTGTGCCGGGCGGTGTCGGGCCGATGACGATCGCGACACTGCTGGCGAATACGCTGGAAGCAGCGCGCTGGCAGGAAAGCGGTCGCTAAAGCCTGGAAAGATTGTCAAGACTGTCGGGTTTGCGCCCGAAGTGAAAAGAAGGGGAGTAGCCGTCGCTTCGGAATTCGCGGCGGCTTGCCAATCCCTGCTATGATGACACTTCATTTTCCGGGGATTTTCGAAAGCTCGCTCGAGCGCGTTTTCCGTGATGGCAGACAATGAGGACGGCAGGAATGATGGTTGGACGGTATTGGTGGCGCGTGGTGTTGCCGGGGTTGATGGCCGGATTGGTCGCGCTATCGGCAACATCGTCGGCGATAGCGCAAAATGGCGGTCAGAACGGCAGCGACACGGTCACACTTAATTTCGTCAACGCCGACATTGAGGCGGTCGTTCGTTCTGTCTCCGAAATCACCGGCCGCAATTTCATCATCGACCCCAAAGTCAAAGGCACGGTCAACATCATTTCGACGCGGCCGGTTTCGCGCGATCTGGTCTATCCGACATTGTTGTCGGCGTTGCGTTTGCAGGGTTTTACCGCCGTCGAAGGCAACGGTGTGGTCCGCATTGTGCCCGAAACCGACGCCAAGCAATACGGAGGCTCTGGAAAAATAGGCGGCGATCAACTGATTACCAAAGTGATTCCGTTACGCTACGAATCGGCAACGCCGATGGTGGGTATCCTGAAGCCGCTGGTGTCGCCGAGCAATTCTGTGCTGGCGTTTCCCGGCAGCAACGCGTTGGTGATCACCGATTACGCCGAAAATATGAAGCGACTGGAGCGAGTCGTCGCCTCGCTCGACCAGCCGCCCGCTGCCGAACCGCTGATGGTGCGGCTCAAAAACGCCTCAGCGCTGGACATGTTGCCGATGTTGAACAAACTGTTCGTCGAGGGCGCCGCGGCCAGCGCGGGAACGCCTGGCGCCGACGCGATGCAACGCGTGGCACTGGTCGCTGACCCGCGCTCGAACAGCGTGCTGATTCGTTGCGACAACCCGGGACGCGCCGAGCGGATACGCGAATTCATCGAAAAGCTCGATGTGCCTGGGCGCGCTGAAGGCAACATCTTCATCATCTATCTGAAAAATGCCGACGCCCAGAGCGTCGCCCAAACGCTGCAAGGCGTGCTGACCGGCAACAGCGCCGGCACAGCCACGAACATCGCCAAGCCGACAACGAACAATCCGGGCGCATCGACGAACACCTCGCTTTCTCGTAATTCTGTTTCCGCCAACACCAGCAGTGCGATGTCCAGCATCGAGCCGTTGCCGTTTGCGCCGCCGCAGGAAAGCGGCGTGTCCTTCTCCGCCAACGGCATCACCGTGCAGGCCGACAGCGCAACCAACTCGATTGTGGTGATGGCGCCGGAGCCGGTCTATAACACGATCCGTGGTGTCGTCGAAAAACTCGACGTGCCGCGCGCGCAAGTATTCATCGAAGCGTTGATCGTCGAGATGGAAGCCGACAAGGCAGCGGAGTTCGGGATTCAATGGCAGGTAAGCCCAAAAAATTCGAACTGGATCGGCGGCACCAATTTCGGTGGCCGTGGTGGTGGCCAGAATATTCTTGATATTACCCAGAATCCGGTGGGCGTTACCGATCCCGGTTCAGGAGTCACCATCGGTGGTGTCGCTCCCGGATTGAATATCGGCTTTGCTCCCGGAACTGTCACTCTTTTGGGGCAAAAGTTTCTTAACCTCGGCTTTCTGGCGCGCGCGCTCGAAACGCAGACAAAGGCCAACATCCTTTCGACGCCGACACTGCTGACGCTTGATAATCAGGAAGCGCAGATTATGGTCGGGCAGAATGTTCCTCTCATTTCCGGCCAGTATTCGACAACCGGCGAAACCAGTACGGTTAACCCGTTTCAAACCTATAACCGTCAAGATGTTGGCCTGATGTTGCGGATCAAGCCGCAGATTACCGAAAACGGCGTGGTGCGCCTTAATATTTATCAGGAAGTGTCGAGGGTAATGGCAAACGGCCAAGCCGGGCCGACCCTTTCGAAACGTTTCCTCGAATCGGCAGTGGCCATCGACGATTCGCAAATCATTGTGCTCGGCGGGCTGATTGAAGACCGGATGGATGATGGCACAGACAGTGTGCCTATCTTGGGCGACATTCCTTTGCTGGGGCGTTTGTTCCGCTACGATTCGCGCAGCCACCAGAAAAGCAATCTGTTGATTTTCCTGAAGCCGACGATCGTCCGCTCTGCTGCTGATAGCCGCGAATATACCACCGAGCGTTACCGTTACCTGATGGGTGAGCAAAAAAACCAGGCGCCGCAGGAGCGTTTCTTCTGGACCGACCCGACCATTCCCGAACTGTTGCCGCAGGCGTTGTTGCCGGGAAGTGAAAAACCGCTGCCGACGCCACAGCGCGGCGAGCCGTTGCCATCCGGCGCGATGCTGGTGTCGCCGTTGCCGTTTACGCCGGAGCGGACGTGGTTCAATTCCCGGCCAGCAACGTCGCCACCCTAAATGTTTTATAGCAAAGAACGGTCTTTCTTTAGTAAAAAGGCTCCTTGATTCATGTCTACGCCGCTCATTCCGAAAATCCCCTATCCCTTCGCCAAAGCGCAAGGCGTCTTGCCCTGGCGCGATTCGGAAGCGGCGCTGGTCGTGCTGATTCGACCGGGGGCGAGTGTCGAAGCGTTGCAGGAAGTGCGGCGCGTTTACCGCAAGTCGGTGACGATTGAAGAAACCGACGTGCAGCGTTTCAACGAAGCGCTGGCGAAAGCATACAATGTCGGCACGGAAGCAGGTGCGTTGAACGAAGAACTGGCGCGCGACACCGATCTTTCACAGTTGTTGCAGGAAATGCCGACCACCGAGGATTTGCTCGACGACAGTGCCGAAGCGCCGGTGATTCGAATGATCAACGCACTGCTGTTGCAAGCGTTGCGTGAACAGGCGTCCGATCTGCATTTTGAGCCTTATGAGACGCGCTCGGTCGTTCGCTTTCGGCTGGACGGCGTGTTGCGCGACGTGATCGAACCGCCGCGCGCGTTGCACGCGGCACTGGTGTCGAGGCTCAAAATCATGGCGAGTCTCGACATCGCCGAAAAACGCTTGCCGCAGGATGGGCGGATCACGTTGCGGCTCGGCGGCAAGAGCGTCGATGTGCGCGTTTCGACGCTGCCGACCGGACATGGCGAGCGCGTCGTGCTGCGTTTGCTTGACAAAGAAGCGGCGCGACTCGATTTGTCGGCGCTCGGCATGAACGACACACTGTTGACCGACATCGACCGCATCATCCGTGAGCCGCACGGTATCTTTCTGGTGACCGGGCCGACCGGCTCCGGCAAAACGACGACGCTGTACGCGGCGTTATCACGCCTGGAACGTGGTCGTATCAACCTGATGACCGTCGAAGACCCGATTGAATATGCGCTTGACGGCATCGCGCAAACACAAATCAATCCGCGCATTGAGTTGTCGTTCGCGCGGGCGCTGCGTTCGATCTTGCGACAAGACCCGGACGTGATCATGATTGGCGAAATCCGCGACCTCGAAACCGCGCAAATCGCCGTGCAGGCGTCGTTGACCGGCCACCTGGTACTGGCGACCTTGCACACCAACGATGCGCCGAGCGCCGTAACGCGGCTAACCGACATGGGCATCGAGCCGTATCTGCTGGCGTCGAGCCTGCTCGGCGTACTGGCGCAACGGTTGGTGCGCGTGTTGTGCCCGCATTGTCGCCGTGCTGCATCACCGACCGAAGTCGAAACACAACTGCTCGAAAAAATGGGACTGACGGGCATCAACCAACTGTGCGCGCCGGCAGGTTGCGAGCAATGCAACCACAGCGGCTATCGTGGCCGCACCGGTATCTATGAACTGCTGCAAGTGAACGACGCCATGCGCAAACTGATTCATGAAAGCGCTTCCGAAGAGACGCTGCGCACGAGCGCGACGCGGGAGGGAATGTCGTCGCTACGCCAAGACGGCGTGCGCTGGTTACGTGATGGTGTGACCTCGCTGGCGGAACTGTTGCGCGTCACGCGTAGTTAAAAACGGGAACCACGAAAGACACGAAAGGATTAACCGCAAAGAACGCATAGACCGCAAAGAAAAAAAACCGTTATTCTGCGCGTGTAGGGGCAGGTTTCAAACCTGCCCTTTTTGGCCTCACGCGAAAGCACGAAGTTGCGAAGAAACGGAAAGCTCCCTCCCCTTCAAGGGGAGGGCTGGGGTGGGGATGGGGTTATCAGGTATCAGAGGTCAGATGCCAGAAATCAGAAAAGCGTCATTGCGAGGAACGAAGTGACGAGGCAATCCAGAAAATGCTCTTTGCGCTCTTTGCGGTTAAAACTTTTATTTACTACTGAAAAAAAACATGTCACGTTTTCAATGGGAAGCCGTCGATGCGCAAGGCCACGTAATGCGCGGCACGCGCGAAGCTGACAACGCGCGCGCATTGCGGCAGACATTGCAAAGCGAAGGATTGACGCCGACGGCGGTTGATGAAGCCGCCGATGCGGCGGCGACCTTATCCTGGACGCGCTTGCCGCCGCAACAAGTATCGTTATTAACGCGACAACTGGCAACGCTGGTATATTCCGGCTTGCCGCTGCATCAGGCTTTGCAGGCCGTCACCGAACAGACCGACGACAAGCGCGTCCGCGCCATTGTGACCGCGCTGGCGCAGCATGTGGCGGGCGGTGAAAGCTTCTCGGCGGCGTTGGCGCATTATCCGCGCACGTTTTCGCCACTGTATCGCGGATTGGTGGCGGCGGGCGTTGAAAGCGGCCTGCTGCCGGAAGTGTTGCAGCGCCTGGCCGATTACCTCGATGCGCGGCTGGCGCTCAAGCAAAAATTTGTGATGGCGCTGATTTATCCGGTGCTGGTAATGGTCATCGCACTGGCGGTGGTCATCGTATTGTTAACTTACGTCGTACCGCAAGTAGTTGCTGTTTACGAACACAGCCGGCAGGCCTTGCCCTGGCTGACGCGGGCGCTGATTCAAACCTCCGGCTTTCTTCGGATTACCGGGGTGTACTGGTTGGTCGGTATCGTCGCGGCACTCTTGGCAGTGGGGTTGGCTTACCGCCGCCGGGGAATTCGTGAGCGCGTTCATCGCTTCCTACTCAAAGTGCCCGGCTTGGGGCGCTTATTGCAAAGCTTGGAAACCGCGCGTTTCGCCAGTACGCTGGCGATTCTCGTTGGCAGCGGTGCGCCGTTATTGCGTGGGCTGGAAACGGCCGCAGGTGTTTTGAACCTGCTGCCGATCCGGCAGGCGGTGCAAAACGCGGTCGGCCATGTGCGCGAAGGCGTGGCGCTGGCGCGGGCGCTGAAAGAGAGCGGCGTATTTCCGCCGATCCTGATTCACCTTGTCGCCAACGGCGAAGCAACCGGCAAACTCGCCGACATGCTCGAGCGCGCTGCCGGTGAGCTGGAACGGGAAGCCGAGCGCCGGCTTGCCTGGATTGCGGCGCTGGTGCAGCCGGTGCTGATCGTGCTGATGGGCGGTATCGTGCTGGTGTTGGTGCTGGCGATCATGATGCCGATTGTGTCGATGAATCAATTGATACGGTGATCATAGGTTAGAGCGGAGCGCGGGCGCTTACCCACATTTTGCATGAATCAGTATCACGCGAAGAAGCAAATAAGAAACCCCCTCTCTCACAAGCGGGAGAGGGGAGAGGATAGGCGGGGTTTCTGCTTTCCGCCCTCGCAGGGACAAATCTCGCTGGAATGATGAAGTCATTCCTTGCTTTTTCGCGCGAAATACAAAAAAGCGGGTTTGAATCCGCTCCTATGCTCATAACGAAAATCCTTTCTTTACTCTCTATGTGTTCTTTGCGGTTAAAATAAAACATTTTGGCGCTTGAGCACAACCCATCAAAGCACAACCATGACCGAATTTGAACGCATCAAACGGCTGCCGCCGTATATCTTCAGTATCACCGATCAGTTGAAAATGACGGCGCGGCGGCGCGGCGAAGACATCATCGACTTCGGCATGGGCAATCCCGACGGGCCGACGCCGAAGCACATCGTCGATAAGTTGATCGAGACGGTGCAGCGTCCGGACACGCACGGTTATTCAGTATCGCGCGGCATCCCGCGTTTGCGCAAGGCGATTTGCGACTGGTACAAGCGTCGCTACGATGTCGATCTCGATCCCGAAACGGAAGCGATTGTCACCATCGGCTCAAAGGAAGGGATCGCGCATCTGGCGTTTGCGACGATGGGGCGCGGCGACACGATTCTGGTGCCGAACCCGAGTTATCCGATTCATATTTATGGGCCGGTGATCGCTGACGCCAACATCGCGCATATTCCTAATACGCAAGGCAGCGATTTCTTTGGAGAGCTTGAGCGGACGATCAAGAACAGTTTTCCGAAGCCGAAGATGCTCATCATCAATTATCCGGCGAACCCGACGGGGGAGTGCGTCGAGTTGCCGTTTTTTGAGAAGATCGTGGCGCTGGCGCGCGAATACGGCATTTTCGTCGTGCAGGATCTGGCTTACGCTGACATAACGTTCGACGGTTGGAAAGCGCCGTCGATTATGCAAGTGCCGGGCGCGCGTGATGTGGCGGTGGAGTTTTTCACGATGTCGAAGAGCTACAACATGGCAGGCTGGCGCATCGGCTTCATGGTCGGTAACCGCGAACTGGTCGCGGCACTGGCGCGAATCAAGGGCTACAACGATTACGGCACGTTCACGCCGATTCAGGTGGCGGCCATTGCGGCGCTTGAAGGCCCGGACGATTGTGTGCGCGAGATTGCCGCCAGATACGAAAGCCGCCGCAATGTGATGGTCAAGGGATTGCACGAAATTGGCTGGATGGTCGATGTGCCGAAAGCAGGAATGTACATCTGGGCGAAGTTGCCGGAGCCGTACAAAGCTTTGAGGTCGCTGGAGTTTGCCAAAAAATTGCTGGCGCAGGCGAAGGTGTCGGTATCGCCCGGTATCGGTTTCGGCGAATACGGCGACGATTTTGTGCGCTTTGCGTTGATCGAAAACGAAGCGCGCTCGCGGCAGGCGTTGCGCGGGATCAAACAGATGTTCCGTGAAGATGGGCTTATTTGATATGGCGTCATTGCGAGCGAAGCGAAGCAATCCAGAAAAGCCTCACGCGAAGGCGCGAAGCCGCGAAGGAACGTAAAGCTCCCTCCCCTTCAAGGGGAGGGCTGGGGTGGGGATGGAGTTTTATGGATTCTGCGACTCCGCTTCACTTCGCGCAGAGTGACGAACATCTCTTCGCGCTTTCGCGCGAGACTTGAGATTTAATAATGGAGTTGAAGGAAAAAGATGAAACCATTGAAAGTGGGTCTTTTGGGATACGGCACCGTCGGCAGCGGCGTGTGGAAAGTATTGCAGCGCAACCAGAGTGAAATCAGCCGCCGTGCCGGACGCGAGATCGTGATTACGCACGTTGCGGCGCGCGCTGCTGACGGCTCGCTGGAACGGGCGAGGGCGGAGTGCAATGGAGCGATGGTGCTGGACGATGCAGCAAAAATCGTACGTGATCCGTCCATCGACATCGTTTGCGAATTAATCGGCGGAACAACGATAGCACGCGTGCTGATGCTCGATGCGATTGCGCACGGCAAGCATGTGGTGACCGCCAACAAAGCGTTGCTGGCGCACCACGGTACCGAGATTTTCGCGGCGGCGCACGATAAAGGCGTGGTCGTAGCGTTCGAGGCGGCCGTCGCCGGCGGTATTCCGATCATCAAAGCGTTGCGGGAAGGGCTAAGCGCCAACCGGATTGAGTGGATCGCCGGCATCATTAACGGCACTTCCAATTTCATTTTATCAGCGATGCGCGAAACCGGCGCATCGTTTGCGGATGTGTTGAAAGAAGCGCAGCGTTTGGGGTACGCTGAAGCCGATCCGACGTTTGACGTTGAAGGGATTGATGCTGCGCACAAGCTGACGATCATGGCGTCGATCGCGTTCGGGATTCCGATGCAGTTCGACAAAGCCTACGCTGAGGGAATCACGAAGCTGACGCGCGAAGACATTGGTTACGCCGAAGAGTTGGGTTATCGGATCAAATTGTTGGGGATTACGCGGCGTGTCGAGGAGCGGGGAATCGAGCTGCGGGTTCATCCGACGCTGATCCCGGAGAAAAGGTTGATCGCCAATGTCGAAGGCGCAATGAACGCTGTGCTGGTCAAAGGCGATGCGGTGGGGCCAACCTTGTATTACGGCGCAGGCGCGGGTTCGGAGCCGACGGCGAGCGCGGTCATCGCCGATCTCGTCGATGTGACGCGAATGCACACCGCTGACCCTGAACACCGCGTTCCGCATCTGGCGTTTCAGCCAGATCAATTGAGTGCCACACCGATTCTGCCGATCAGTGAAGTCAGCACCGGTTATTATTTGCGTTTGCGGGTGCTCGATCGCCCCGGTGTGCTGGCGGACATCACGCGAATTCTTGCCGACCATTCGATTTCGATTGAAGCCTTCTTGCAGAAAGAAGCGACACAGGGTGAAGACGAAGTCGATATCATCATTCTGACACACGTTGCGATTGAGAAAAATGTGCGGGCGGCGCTGGCAAAAATCGAGGTGTTGAGCAGTGTCAAGGGTGAAGGTATTCTGATTCGGATGGAGGGCCTGTACTGATGCGTTATATTTCTACGCGCGGCGGCTTGATCGGCGGCCAAGTATCGGCGCCGTTTTCGACGGTTTTGCTCGAAGGGTTGGCTTCTGACGGTGGGCTGTCGATGCCCGAGAGCTATCCGCGAGCTGAGCTTGATGCCTGGCGGCCGTTGTCGTATCCGGCGCTGTGTCTGGAAATCGTTTCACGTTTTGTGGACGACATTCCGCGCGATGCATTGAAAGCGATCATCGACAAAACCTACACCCAGGAAATTTTCAGCAGCGCTGAGATCACGCCGGTGCGCGAACTGGAGCCAGGGCTGTCGCTTCTGTGCGTATCGAACGGGCCGACGCTGGCATTCAAAGACATCGCGTTGCAGTTGTTGGGAAACTTGTTTGAATACGTGCTGGAGAGGGAAGGACGCGTCATCAACATTCTCGGCGCCACGTCGGGCGATACCGGCTCGTCCGCCGAATACGCGATGCGTGGCAAGCGTGGCATCAAAGTGTTCATGCTGTCGCCGCACAAACGAATGAGCGCGTTTCAACAGGCGCAGATGTACACGCTCGACGATCCCAACATCTTCAATCTGGCGATTGAGGGAACCTTTGACTGTTGTCAGGATATCGTCAAAGCGGTCGGTGGCGATACGGCGTTCAAGAAGCAATACCATCTTGGTGCAGTGAATTCGATCAACTGGGCGCGCGTGATGGCGCAGATCGTCTATTACTTCAAAGGTTATTTCGCGGTGACGCGAAAGAACGGCGAGCCGCTCGATGTGGCCGTGCCCACCGGTAACTTCGGCAACATCCTGGCGGCGTATGTCGCCAAACAAATGGGGTTGCCGCTGCGTCGGCTCATTCTGGCGACCAACGAAAACGATGTGCTCGATGAATTTTTCAAGAGCGGTCATTATCGCCCTCGCTCACCGGAAGAAACGCACGCGACCTCCAGCCCGTCGATGGACATTTCCAAGGCATCCAATTTTGAACGCTACATTTTTGATTGTGTCGGTCGTGACAGCACCGTCATGCGCGATCTGTGGGCGCAACTGGCGCAGCACGGCGGTTTCAAACTGACGGAGCAGGTGCATCAGCGAGTGCAGGCGTCGGGCTTCGTTTCCGGCCGCAGCACCCACATCGACCGCCTGCAAACGATTCGTGATATTTATTGCCGTTACGGCGTCATGATCGACCCGCATACCGCCGACGGGGTCAAAGTCGGTCAGGAATACCGTGAAACCGGCGTGCCGCTGCTGTGTGTCGAAACTGCGCTGCCTGCGAAATTCGCGGTAACCATCGAAGAAGCGCTCGGAAAAACGCCGCCGCGACCGGAAATTTATGCCGACATTGAACAGCGCCCGCAGCATTACAAAGTGCTGCCGGCGGATGCCGGAGCGGTGAAAGCGTTCATGCGCGAGCGATTGATTTGAGTCAAGTTTGCCACAGAAGCGAAAACCCGCTATAATCAAGAATCTGACGCGGGGTGGAGCAGCTGGCAGCTCGTCGGGCTCATAACCCGAAGGTCACAGGTTCAAATCCTGTCCCCGCAACCAATTCGAAGAGCCTGACGATGTCAGGCTCTTTTTATTCCTCCCCTCTCCAGCCCCTTCGGGGTGCCCTCTCCCGCGAGGGGAGAGGGCGAAAAGGGTAGCCGAAAACGCTCTTAAATCTGCCCCGTCCGCTATACAATAGCCTTTTTTCATTTCGCGATACCTTTATGGCGAAACCAACACCGCAAGCATCATTCGATGATGCGCTCAAAATCCATCGCCAGGCGATTGACGCCATTGACAGCGCATTGCTGCGTTTGCTGAACGAGCGCGCCGCCCATGCGCAGGAGATCGGTCGAATCAAGGACAAGCAACCGGCCTATCGCCCCGAGCGCGAGGCGCAAGTATTGCATCGTTTGTTGGCAGAAAACCCGGGGCCACTCGGCGATGAAACCGTCGTGCATCTTTATCGACAGGTAATGAGCGCCTGCCGGGCGCTGGAGCAACGGCTGCGCGTAGCGTATCTGGGGCCGGCCGGCACCTTCAGCGAGGCAGCGGTATTGCAGCATTTCGGTTCTTTCGTCGATGCGCAACCGTGCGTTTCTCTTGATGAAGTCGTGCGTTCCGTCGAAAAAGGGCAAAACCAATACGCGGTCGTGCCGATCGAGAATTCGACCGAGGGTGCTGTGGGACGAACGCACGATTTGATGCTCGACACGACGTTGCAAATCTGCGCCGAAGCAAAGCTGCGTATCCAGCAAAATCTGATTTCGCAAGCGCATTCGCTTGATGCGATTCGCACCGTTTATTCGCACCCGCAATCGCTGGCGCAATGCGCACAGTGGCTGGCGCAACACTTGCCCGGAGTGGAATGTACACCAGTAGGCAGCAACGCCGAAGCCGCGCGTCTGGCCGCCGACGCCAAAGACGCAGCGGCCATCGCTGGAGAAAATGCCGCAGCGTTGTACCATCTCAACATTCTGGCGCCACACATCGAGGACATGCCGAACAATACGACGCGCTTCTGGGTGCTGGGCAAGCAATCGCCAAATCCCACCGGACGCGACATGACCTCACTGGCGATGTCGGCGCCGAACCAACCGGGAGCTGTTTACCGACTGCTGGAGCCACTGGCGCAGCATGGTGTGTCAATGACGCGGCTCGAATCACGACCGGCGCGTACCGGCTTGTGGGAATATTTTTTCTTTGTCGATCTGGAAGGCCATCGCAACGATCCTGCGGTGAGCGCAGCATTGGTTGAACTGGGACAGTTAGCGCCGTTTTTGAAAGTCCTTGGCTCATACCCGACAGCAGTTCTTTAACTTCCCTATCCCGCTTGTGGGAGAGGGAGGAAAGTAGGAAAGAGGGAAACCACATGCAAACAACGAACGCTTCTCTCATCGTCAACAAGCTGATTATTTTCGGCGTCGGCTTGATCGGCGGCTCGTGCGCGCTGGCGCTGAAAGCGCGCAATGCGGTCGGAAAAGTGGTCGGCATCGGCCGTACGCGCGCTAATCTCGATGACGCGCTGCGCGGCAACATGATTGATCGCGCCTACACCCTCGATGAGGACTGGACGTTGGAATTGCGCGACGCCGATGTGGTGTTGCTTGCCGTGCCAGTCGCGCAGATGGAAGGATTGCTGAAGCGCATTTTGCCCGCTGTCTCAAGAGATACCGTGATCACCGACGCGGGCAGCACCAAGCAGGACGTGGTCGCGGCGGCGCGAAGTGCTTATTCCTCTTGTCCAAAAGCAGCGTTCGCACGCTTCGTGCCCGCGCATCCGATTGCGGGCACCGAACATTCGGGTGCGGCGGCAGCGTTTGCGACGCTGTACGAAAACAAGCATGTGATCGTCGCGCCGCTGGCTGAAACCGATGCCGACGCCGTGCAGAAAGTCGTTGCGATGTGGCAGACCTGTGGCGCGCGAACACTGACCATGCCGCCGGAACAACACGACCGCATCTTCGCCGCCGTATCGCATCTGCCGCACCTGCTGGCCTTTGCGCTGGTCGCGGAATTGGCAGGGCGACCGGAAGCGGAAACCTTCTTCATGCATGCTGGCAGCGGCTTCCGTGATTTCACCCGGATCGCCGGCAGCTCGCCGGAAATGTGGCGCGACATCGCGCTCGCCAATCGCGACGCGTTGCTCGAAGAACTGGATCGTTATCAAACGCATCTGAACCATATGCGCGATGAACTGAAACGCGATGACGGCGCGGCGTTAGAAGCACGAATGAAACGCGCCAGCGAGGCGCGGCGGCATTGGGAGAAGATTTTTCAGAACAGGGGCGGGAAGTAGCGAAAGGAACTCGACGACCGTACATGACAAACGAGGATTCCTACTTTTTTGATGGCGATGCGGTTGCTCCAAGCGCCTATCTTTTGCGCATTCCACAACTCTTGAAGTTTTTTGCCGACGAAGTACAGGATGCGGGAGACGCGCTGATCGTACGTAAGCCCAGCAACCAGGAACGCATTCCGCTATACCAGTATCGCCAGTATAGAAACCCGCTTTCTCTCGGGCCGACACAGGAAAAAGTATTATCTGATTACTCTGCGTATGTCCAGTGATTTAGGAAGTGAGGTCGCATTCTTCCCATCAACAATGGCTCAAGATTCCTCGATGGGGCACCGCGGCAATCCAGAAACAAATCGATTTACGACGACTTGGCCGAACGTATCCATCAAGTGCATAAGCCGGAATAAAACGCAGCGGAAAAACGATTTTGCTCGAGCAGTCGTAATGCCATCAACCGATAATCCGCCCGCCGCGTCGGCGATGATGCGTTGGCAAGCGATTGATATTGCCGACGCTGTTGGTATGGCAGATGGCGCAGGCCAGCGCGTCAGCGGCATCGGCGGAGGGAGCAGACGGTAGCTGAAGCAGGTGTTGCACCATGTGCTGCACCTGTGTTTTTTGCGCTTTGCCGTGCCCGACGACGGCTTGCTTGATCTGGTTCGCGGTGTACTCATAAACAGGCAATCCTGCCATCACCAATGCCGTGATCGCGCAGCCGCGCGCTTGCCCGAGGAGTAAGGTTGAAGTGGGGTTGACGTTGACAAAAACCAGTTCGACGCTGGCTTCGTCGGGGTGAAATTCGCGGATGATGTGCGTCAGATCATGGGCGATGATGCCGAGGCGGGTCGGCAATCCTTCGCCTTCCGTGCGGATACTCCCACTGGTAACGTAAGTCAGGCGAGAACCGGCGACATCAATGATACCGAAGCCTGTCACCCGCAGCCCGGGGTCAAGGCCGAGGATGCGGCGTGAAGGAGGGGAGGGCATGGTGTTTTCCTCTCTACCGCAGACTGAGCTTTGCCTGCACGCGAGGCGAGAAGCAATCCAGAAGAGCTTTCCTCACGCGAAGGTGCGAAGGCGCGAAGAACGCAGAAGAAAGCATTAGCGGGCGGCAGATTGCCGCCCCTACGCTATTGTCGGTATGCCCTGCTCGTAGGGGAGACAACCTGCCTCCCGCTTCTGTGGGTGAGAAACAAACCCCCGTCGGCTTCGCCGACACCCCCTTTGAAAAGGGGGCTTTCTGATGCCTGATTCCTGACATCTGATTCCTGGTGGTTACGCTTCGTCGTCAAACTCGGCGGAGGTGTAAACGTCCTGAACGTCGTCAAGGGCCTCCAGCGCGTCGAGTAGTTTCTGCATTTTCACGGCATCGTCACCAGTCATTTCGACGGTTGTCGATGGCGTCATGGTGACTTCGGCGAAAGCAGGTTGCAGCCCGGCGGCGATCAGCGCGTCCTTGACGGCTACGAATGCATAAGGGTCGGTGATAACTTCCAGGCTGCCATCGTCGTTGGTTGCTACGTCGTCGGCGCCGGCGGTAATCGCGGCTTCCATGATCGCATTTTCATCAGCGCCAGGCGCAAAAACGATTTGCCCGCAATGCTTGAACAGAAAAGCGACCGAGCCTTCGGTACCAAGGTTACCGCCATGTTTGGAGAAGGCATGGCGTACGTCGGCAACGGTTCGCGTCCGGTTGTCGGTCATGCAATCGACAATCACCGCTGCGCCGCTGGGGCCATAGCCTTCGTAGCGAATTTCTTCGTAAGACACGTCTTCCAACTCGCCGGCGCCGCGCTTGATCGCGCGCTCAATCGTGTCCTTGGGCATGTTCTGCTCGTAAGCCTTGTCCACCGCCAGCCGCAAGCGCGGGTTGGCAGAAGCGTCGCTGCCGCCCAGCTTGGCGGCAACCGTGATTTCCTTGATCAGGCGGGTGAAAATTTTGCCGCGCTTGGCGTCGGTAGCCGCTTTTTTGTGTTTAATGTTTGCCCATTTGCTGTGACCAGCCATCCGAAACTCCTGAAATCAAATGCAATAAACGATAGTGATATTGTAAAACAAAGGTGAGAGGAGGATTCCTTCGCTGGTCATAAAAATGCCGCCCAGCGGGCGGCACGGAGAAAGCCCTATTCCGAAGAATCAGGGTTGTATTACTGCGGCAAAATGGGTTTCTTCTTTACAGCCGTCTAACCCTTTGTTGGATGTCCATTCGCCTTCCATGCCTTGTGTGGTCGCCGCGATATTAAAAAGGTCGGCGGTGCTGTTTACCATCTTATCGCTGCCCAGGTAGCAAACATAGCTCGCACCGTTGATTTTTTGAAAACGGCCTTCCTGGATCAATGCGCCGCTCATGGTGCAGTTATAGTTTGCGATGGTAAATGTGTAAGTCGCCTGAGTACTTCCGGTTTTCTTTTCGATCTCAAGGGAAATTTTATTGGAGGTGGTCCCGTTGTTGCCACTGGAAGTACAGCCGGTCCTTCTGATGCTCGCCTGTCCCCAATAAGAGCCGTCGAGAATGGTTTCGGTCAAGGTGAAGCGCTTGAGATCAAGCGTTGTTGTTACTTTGTCAACCGTATAAAGCAGCGTTCCCGTCGTCGAAGACGCCGGAGTGAACTTGACGGTTCCAATGGAGGCGGTCACCGTATTTTTGGGAACAAAGGGGCCGCTGGTAGGGTCGCTCTGGGTTCGATAAATATTGCCGGTGAAAGAGGTTTTTCCCGCTTCGCGCTCTAATTGGCCTGTAACCCAATCGGGTTTACCGGTCACAGGGTCGTAAATATAGAAGGTGGCAAAAATAAAATCAAAGCTGTTGCCGCTCTGAATGAAGTTGATGCCAAAGCCGCCCATACCGCTATTGATGGGAGGATTGGCGTCGATCCAGAGATCCGTATAGTCGATATATTCAACGGCGCGGACCGGGGTTGTCAGTAGAAAAACCAGCGCGGCGGCGGGTAACAAAACAGCAGAACGGAAAGTCAGCATAATCACTCCTGTAAAGTAGGCTTGGTGCCTGCATCGGGCTTATTAAGCCGGTGGCGTAAAATACGCCTTCGGGGTAAGCCATTATACTTGAGATATGACCCTGAAGCTCAATCAAAATGCCGTTTCAGCTTGGCCTGGTGAATAATGGTAGTGGCGATCTCTTCGATGGACTTGGCAGTGGTGTCGAGAGTGGGTATTTTTTCCCGCTCCATCAAAGCCTCGGCACTACGGACTTCCTGACGACAGTTTTCCAGCGACGCGTAATGGCTGCCGGCGCGGCGTTCCTGACGGATTTGGCTCAGGCGTTTGGGGTCGATGGTCAACCCGAATAATTTGTGGCGAAACGGCAAGAGGGAGTCGGGCAGTTTGTGGCTGCTGAAATCGTCGGGAGTCAGTGGAAAATTGGCGGCGCGGATACCGAATTGTAACGCCAGATACAATGATGTCGGCGTTTTGCCGCAGCGCGAGACGCCGATCAGGATGACTTCGGCGCCGGCAAGATCGCGGGTGGTGGCGCCGTCATCATGCATCTGCGTGAAGTTGATCGCTTCCATCCGGCGAAAGTAATCATAATTGACACTGTGCGAACGGCCGGCAGCGTGAGAACTTTTGACACCCAGCTCTTTTTCGAGCGGCAAAATGAACGGCTGAAAAAAGTCCAGCATCAGGGCGTTTGCTTTTTCGCGCATTTCGCAATTTATATCGTCATCAACGATCGACAAAAAAACAATGGGTTTTTGCTGTTCTTCTTCGACGGCTCGATTGATTTGATCGATCGCATTTTGCAAATCGTGCCGACTTTGAATAAAGGGAAGAGTCACGCGGCGGAAGGAAACCTCCTCAAATTGGGTCAATAAGCTGTTGCCAAGAATTTCAACCGTAATGCCGGTTCGATCGGAAACAAAAAAAACGCTGCGTCGTGGCTCCATAGTAATAAATCCTGAGTTTTTTGAATGGTTGCTACGTTGGCAAAATTGCCGACCAAACGGGCATCAGCCCGGCGGGAAGTGGCGGCAAAGCCCCCAGATCGACATGGCTTTCTTCCGGGTCATGAAAATCAGAGCCTAAAGAAGCCTTAAAGCCATAAAAGCGGGCATATTCGATAAAACGCTCGTTTTGTGGCGGGGTGTGAGACGATGAAAAAATCTCAATGGCGTCGCCGCCACAGTCGCGAAACTCCTCCAGCAGATGACGCATCGCCGTGTCCGTCAACGGATAGCGTCCAGGGTGCGCCAGCACGGCCATACCACCCGCCGCATGCAATACGGCGACACTCTCGAAAAGGGCCGGCCAAGGTGGCGGCACATGCGCGGGTTTTTCTTGTCCCAGATAGCGGTTGAACGCTCCTTGTTTGCTGGAAACATGGCCTTGATCGACGAGGAAGCGAGCAAAGTGTAAGCGCGAAATCAGTGCTTCATTGGTTACGAAACGGCGGGCGCCTTCAAGCGCGCCGCCGATACCCGCTCGCGCCAGTGCACAACCGATCGCCTCGGCGCGCTGCCGGCGGGCGCCGCGAACG
>WQUA01000029.1 GCA_009786025.1 Pseudomonadota bacterium
TAACGTCCTCTCAAAGTATCAAAACTCTCCCCGTTCATCACGGGCGCGTTACCCCCTAAAACATTGAAACTATCTTTTTTTGTCACAATACGTTTTCCTAACGCATTGGTATTTCATTTCGATGCCTTTCTCGTGCAGTCAATGGGAAAGGCTTCTGTGGTACCTGGTGATCATTTCAACAAATACCGTTGGCAATCGTATTTATCCAAAAAAGATGTGTCAATATATTTTTTTGTCGTTAATTTGAGACAGTAACAAGAGACAATCGCGAAAGATTTGTATATTTACAATTTGACGAAAGCTGTTGCTGTTGCCCTGCGATGACATAGATTCTTTGCCTCACACATAAGGTTAACCTGTTGTTTTATATAGCGTAGGCATTATCCATATTTTATAACGTTGATAGTTATTACACATTTTCGCTTGCTCAGTTTCGCTTTTTTGCAAGCTTTATTTCCGATGAGCGGTCGTTTTCGGCAGATAAGCGGCTTTCTACAGGCTTCAGAGAGTTGTCGCTTTTTAGCGAATTTCGCCTTGTTACAAATTGGTAATACAAAGTTTTACATTTTTAGTAACAAATTCATGCTTGTTTTCTCCGTCGTCTTCCCCATCTTGGCTCCTCTTGTATGTGTGAGAAGTGGCGGCAAAGAAGCCCCCTTCCTGTTACTCTGCGCATAGCGAAGCGAAGTCGCAGAATCCAGGTGCTACGCGGACCCTCATGGCCTGCGATTTCGCGCAGGGTGACGCACGCAGGACGATAAGCAGCGGACGCAGGTTTATGCTGAGGTTCCTTAAGAACCCCTCTTGTTTTGTTGTTCAGCATCAGCATCGGCGTTAGCGAGAAGCGGGAAAAAGGGTTTTCAACTTTTGAAGGCCAAGCCCGATGTTTTGTGGTATTTCCTGCTCTATTTTCCGAAATTTGTATGCTGACCCCCGATCCGGCTGGCTTTTTCCCGAAAAGCACGGTTATACTGCCATCCATGGATCTGCAACTTTCTCTTTTTCGGTCGTTTGGTTGGCGTGCGCAAACTGCGTACGCGTATTTCTATTTTTATTATCCGGCATACGCGAAGGCTGTCGGCGGCATTGAGTAAAGAGCGATCTTCTTGAAAACATTGCAAAAACGGGCGGCCTTCAGGGGCCGCCCGTTTTTTTCTTGAGTCTGTTTGTACTGATAAGGAGTTTTAAGGTGATTATCGTGATGGAACCTGGCGCCAGCGAAGAGGCGATTGCCCGTGTAGAAGCTAAAATTCGTGAAAACGGTCTGGATGTACACATTTCGCGCGGTACCGAGCGCACTTTGATCGGCGCTGTTGGCGATGAGCGCAAGCTCGAACCTAAGGCGTTTGAAACGTTACCGGGGGTGGAGCGTTCGCTGCATATTCTGAAGCCGTACCGATTGGTGGCGCGTGAATGGCATCACGCCAGCACGGTGATCGATGTCAGCGGCGTGCCGGTGGGCGGTCAAGAGATACAAGTGATTGCCGGGCCGTGTTCGGTGGAAACCGATCCACAGATGTGCGAAGCGGCAGCGGCAGTGGCCAGCGCCGGCGCGCGGATGATGCGCGGTGGCGCATTCAAGCCGCGCACCAGCCCTTACGCTTTTCAGGGGAAGGGTGTTGAAGGGCTTGAGATGCTGAAGAAAGCCGCAGCTCCGCATGGTTTGCCGGTCGTAACCGAATTGATGGATGTGCGCATGCTCGATACGTTTCTCGAAAGTGGCGTCGATGTGATTCAAATCGGCGCGCGCAACATGCAGAATTTTGACTTGCTGAAGGAAGTAGGGCGGGTTGATGTGCCGGTGATTCTGAAGCGCGGCTTGAGTGCGACGATCAACGAATGGTTGATGGCAGGCGAATACATCGCCGCCGGCGGCAACCACAAGATTATTTTTTGCGAGCGCGGCATTCGTACTTTCGAAACGGCATACCGCAACGTGCTCGATGTGACGGCAGTGCCGGTGCTGAAACGCGAGACGCACTTGCCGGTGATCATCGATCCGTCGCACGCCGGCGGCAAAGCGTGGATGGTACCGGCGCTGTCGTGTGCTGCTGTTGCAGCGGGTGCGGACGGGTTGTTGATCGAAGTTCATCCGTCGCCGATTGATGCCTGGTGCGACGCCGATCAGGCGCTGTCTCCAGCGGAGTTCACGATGCTGATGCAGACACTGAGCCAGATTTGTACGGCAGTAGGGCGGACGTTGCCGATTCCCGGGGCGGCGAAACAGGCGAGGTCGGCGTGAGCCGATTGTTAGGATCAGAGCTTCGCCTATTAATTACAAAGAGCGCAAAAGGAAAATTTTTACGCGAAGTTGCGAAGGCGCGAAAGAAAAACTCCCTCCCCTTCAAGGGGAGGGCTGTGATGGGGTTTAGTTGCGCTGGACTGTGCTTTGCGCCTTCGCGTGAGGCCGAACTGTCGCAGTTCGCTGGTTTCACCACGGCTCACGGACTAAAAAACTCGCGGACGCTGCGCGGTATTGGGCGGAAATAGCCGCCGGCCACCGCGCGCACCCCGACAAAGCGCGCGCCGCCCGCCTTGACCTCGAAGCGCAGTTACGGGCAGGCGGCGCACAAGAGGAGGCGATCGAAGCAATCGCGGCGCGTTACGCAGACGATGAAAAGGAGTCCGAGCTTTATGAAGAAAACGGCAACGTACTTGGATTATTCCTCGACATTGGCACGCAATGGCGGCAAGCAGTCGGTATGGGTGGCATCGTTTGGCTGGGCTTCGACTACAGCGGCGTTAAAACATTTCTCGAGATGGCCGCGGTCGATCACCGCGAGAAAGTGTTTTTGCAGTTGCAGTTGATGGAAGCGGCGGCGTTGCCGATACTTAATCGTGCGGGGAAGTGAGGCGTCTGATGGTTGAAATGAGGCGATTCAGTTGCGGCTTGAACATCAGCAGCACTAAAACAACGATGCTGGCAACAAAGCAGAACATAGCGCCCTGCGCATCGCGCGCTATGAAACCGCAAAACGCCATAAACAGCAGCAGAAGAAAAAGCCGGAATGAAATGATGTCCATGAATAAAGGGTAACACAATGGCGGCGCAAAATGTAGTTTTCGGCATCCAGTTGACGGCAGACGGCTCTGGTTTTGTCGGCGCCATTAACGTCGGGCGCAACGTGCACTTTGGCTCCTAATCTCTGACCTCTGATCCCTGACGTATCACCCCGCCAGTAGCGCCTTAACTTTCGCCGATACTGCTGTCAAATCAGCGCGGCCGGCAAGTTTCGGTTTCAGCAGCGCCATCACTTTTCCCATCGCGGCAGCGCTATCAGCGCCACTTTCGTTAATCGCTTGCCGGATCAGCACGTCGATTTCGGCTTCCGACAACGGTTGCGGCATATAAATATTCAGTACTTCGATTTCCGCTTTCTCGATGTCGGCGAGGTCTGGGCGCTTGGCCGCTTCATACTGGGTGGCGGAATCTTTACGTTGCTTGATCATTTTGTCGATAATGGCGATCACGTCGGCGTCGCTTATCTCACTGCTTTTCAGTTTGTCAATTTCGTGGCGCTTGATTTCGGCAAGCAGCATCCGAATGGTGCCGAGGCGGGCGGCGTCTTTGGCGCGCATCGCGTCTTTCATGTGTTCGGTGATGGTTGCTTTGAGGGACATGGAAACTCCTGAGAATAAGAAAGAATATTTTAACCGCAAAGATCGCCGAAGGTTGCTTGAATGAGGGTAAGCGCGGCGGCGGCAGCGGTTTCGGTGCGCAAAATTCGCGCGCCGAGGCAGGCGGATTGCCAACCGGCGCTATGGGTGGCACGGATTTCATCCGGGGTGAAACCGCCTTCGGGGCCGATCATCAGGAAGGCTTGCGCCGGCGTTGGCGAGGTGGTTTGAGCACTTCGCAACGCTTCGGGCAATGACTGTCGGGCGCTGACATCCAAGAAAAAACGCAGCGCAGATTTATCGGCAGCAGCAGTTTTCAGAACGGCCGCGAATGTTTCCGGCGGCGATAGCCGGGGCAAGTGATTTTGCCCGCACTGTTCACAGGCGTTGATGATCACGGATCGCCAATGTTCGGAGCGGCGCGCTTGGCGAGCGTCGTTCAGTCGCACGTTGCTATGTTCACTGTAAAACGGCAGAAAGGCCGACGCGCCGAGTTCGGTTCCTTTTTGCAAGGCCCAATCCATCCGTTCAACAGCGGTGATCGCGAGCGCCAGCGTGACGGGGAAGGAGGGCGTTGGCGTTGGCGGCAACCGGCTTTCGATGCGGGCAAACGCCTGGCGCTTGTCGATATTTGTCAACGTGATGCGCCAGGCATTGCCGTTGCCGTCGAACAGGGTACAGGCATCGCCACTCCTGAGGCGGCGTACACGGACGGCGTGATGAAAAACGGCATCGGGCAGATTAATTTCCTGTCCCGGCGTTATTTCTGATGGAGGAGTTTCGAAGAAGAAGCGAGGCATCGTGGTTGTACTGCCGTAAGAGCGACTTTTATCGTACAGCAAAAAGTTTTAACCGCAAAGATCAGACATCAGAGGCCGGGAGTCAGGTATCAGAGCAACCTCATCTCCGCCCCAACCTGCCCCTGGAGGGGCAGGCTTGTACGGTTACGGCCAATTCGGGGTACTACATCCCACCTCAACCCATTTTGTACGGACCGGAGGCATCGCGAAGGGGACGGCGCCTTTCATTCCTTCGCGCCCTCGCGCGAGAAATTCTTCGCGTTCTATGCGGCTCGTTTTGCCGGTGCGGCTGTGCGGTATGGCCTTATAATGGCGTTGATGGTGTGGAGGCGGTGGAAACAATGGTAAGAGAAAAGGCAAGGAAGATGAAAGCGCAGTGGCGGCCGATTTTTTTGATGGTTTGTCTGGCCGCAGGATTGACGGGTACAGGAGCGGTGTCGGCAGCATTGCCGGAAGCGTGGAAGGATGCGTTGCATCGTGTTGGCGTGCCGGAAAGTGCGGTGGCGGTGGCGGTGCAGGAGGTCGGCGCGGAAAAGCCGGCGTTGATGTATCGTGCCGACGAGTTGATGAGCCCGGCGTCGGTGATGAAAGTGGTGACAACGACGGCTGCGCTTGATCTGCTGGGCCCCGATTATCGCTGGAAAACCGAGGCGTATCTCGACGGCACGCTGGCTGAAGGTGTGCTACATGGTAATTTGGTGCTCAAGGGTTACGGCGACCCGAAGATCACGATTGAACAATGGCAGGCGCTCATGCAGCGTTTGCGTCAGGCCGGGCTGGCGCAGGTGACCGGCGACCTGATCGTTGATCGTTCGTTGTTTTCATTGCCGACGTACGATCCTTCTGCGTTCGACAGGGAGCCGTTGAAGCCGTACAACGTCGGGCCGGATGCACTGCTGGTCAGCTTCAAGGCGGTGCGTTTTGAATTTGCGCCGCCGGCATCGAAAAAAGACAAGAAAGCGCAAATCACCATCGAGCCGCCGCTGGCAGGCGTCAAAATACCGGCGCTGCCGCCGGTGAGCAACAGGCGTTGCGGGGATTGGTTGGGCGGGTTGAAGCCGAAGTTCAACGATAAGGGTAGCCAGGCAGAAGTCCGCTTCGACGGGAGTTATTCCGGGCGGTGCGGCGCGAGCGATGTGTATGTGGCACTGCTTGATGTACCGCATTTCGTTCATGGGATGTTTGTGCATTACTTTGCTGAGGCGGGAGGACAATTCAGCGGCGGCGTGCGCGAAGGCAAAGCGCCGGAAGGGGCGCCTTGGCTGACGTTCGAATCGCTGCCGCTATCGGAAATCATTCAGGACATTGATAAGCACTCGAACAATGTGATGGCGCAGCAGGTGTTTTTGACGCTGGCGTCGATGCAAAAGGCACCGCCTTATACGCAGGGCGCGGCGCGCCTGGCGATCGCGGAATGGCTGAAGATGAACGGGATCGACATGGACGGGCTATTTGTCGAAAATGGCTCCGGTCTGTCGCGCGATGCGAGGGTTAGCGCGCTGGGCCTGCTTAATCTCTTGTTGTACGCGCAACAAACACCCTGGCGCGATATTTTCTTCGATTCGTTGCCACTGGCCGGTATTGACGGAACGCTGAAACACCGTTTTCACAAAAGTGCGGTATACGGTCAGGCGCACCTCAAGACGGGGTTTTTGGAGAACGCGCGGGCGCTGGCCGGCTATGTTGACGACTCTCAGGGGCGCCGCTACGCAGTCGTAATTCTGCTGAATCATGCCAATGCCAAACGTGCCGCCCCGGTGATGGACGCTATCATTGAGGATATTTATCAGGGGGGGGTGGCGCCACAGCAGACGGCGAAAGCGGTGCAATAAGCGGCAACTGCGCCGAAGGTGGGGTATTGGTGAGCAGACCAGGGTAACAGGCCTGTCCCAGCTTTCGGAGGGGGGCGGCTTTGTTTTTGCCCTGTCGTATCCCAAACCGGAAGACTTGTTTATAATGGAAACAGTGCCTCGGTATTGTTTGGGGGCTGTCGCAACAAAGGGTTTTCCTTGAGCGCCTTTTTGGAGATGAAATATGTCGCGTCCTTTTCCTTCTGAAAAACTGGTAGATGATTTCTCGACGGTGTTGAGCGAGGCCGAAAGCCTGCTGCATGATGCGGCGGCGGAGACCGGCGAAAAAGCGCGCGATTTGCGCAAGCAGATCGAGGCCAAACTGAAGACGGCCAAGATGCGTATGCAGGAAGTCGAGGGACAACTGGCCGACCGTGCTCGTATTTGTGCGCGCGCAACGGATGATTTTGTTCACGACAATCCGTGGCAAGCAGTGGGTATTGGCGCAGCCATCGGGCTTGTCCTCGGGCTTCTGATCAGCCGCCGTTGAATCTTTTAAACGAGCGGCGCATGAGCGACGAGTTGAGGCGCTTGCCGGAGGATGATGCGCCTACTGATTTTCGCCCGGCAGCCGGTGTGCGCGAAGAGCTGACGCGCCTGGGAGTGGCGTTTTCCTCGTTATTGGGCAATCGCCTCGAACTGGCGCGGCTCGAATATATCGAAGCGCACCGGCAGACGACGAAACAACTCGTACTGCTGATTCTGACTGCTGCTCTTTTTGGGGTTGCGTTTATCGCTGCCAATGTCTTGCTGGTCGTCTGGTTTTGGGACACGCCGTATCGTATCGAAGTGTTGCTATGGATGGTCGGCGTCTATTTCGTTTTCGGCATGTTGATGCTGTGGCGCTTGGCGGTGATGCGAAAACGCGCATCCAAACCGTTCTCGGCGACGCTGGCCGAATTTGAGAAAGACCGGCAGTGGCTAGCGACAGGCTTGTCCGCTAAAGCCCGCCCCGCTACACCGGAAAAGGCGGAGCGCGATGGCGGCTAATAAAATTTCCTTGGAAGACCGCAAAGCGCTTTTGCAGGTGCAAAGCGAGTTGAACCGCCTGAAGATCGCAGCTTCGTGTCGTGCCTTGCGCGATACTGTGATGCCTCGCGTCGATGATTATCGTGATGAAAAGAAAAGCCTCGCCGGTATTGGCTTGCGGCTTTTACTGGCGGCGCTTGGTGTTTCACGCGCCAAGCGGCTGCAACGCGGCGCGGCATGGGGGTTGGTGCTGTGGCGGATGTGGCGGTATTGGAACAAGGGAAGATAGGCGACGGTCGGAGCGGGATGGCGCAAGCAGAGATAGATTGGGAAGGATCGTTTGTTAATAACTTTCTGGAAGAAGAAAGTAGAGAGAGGGCGTTGTTTTTATTACGCTCACCCAAAAAGCGAAGAGATTTTTTCCAAAAAGTGCAACCGATTGCCGATTACAGGATTGACGTACCAAGAAAAGAGGCGCTTGCTATAGAGGAAATCCTTAAAAGATATGGGGCAAAAGATAATTGTTATGCCATCTCTTGGGATTCCACTCTCGATAAAAAAATAGTTTCTCTGGCGGAAGGGTTGGAACATGGTTATCGGGCATGGGAAACTTTTCTGATATTCACGGAAAAGCTTGTTCTCTGGTTGCCTGACAGCGGGATGCATTATCCGGAAACCATAATTCTGTTTCGTGGAAAATTAACGCAAAAGGATCGGGAATGATGACTGCGCAAATCGGTATCGTGATGGGTTCGGAGTCGGACTGGTCAACGATGCAGGCGGCGGCAAACGTGTTGCAGGAGTTTGACGTACCGTTTGAGGCGCGTGTGGTTTCTGCTCATCGAACCCCCGATCTTTTGTTCGAGTACGCGGCGACAGCAAAAGCGCGGGGGTTGAAAGCGATCATCGCCGGCGCGGGTGGGGCGGCGCATTTGCCGGGAATGCTGGCGTCGAAAACGACGGTGCCGGTGTTGGGCGTGCCGGTGCAATCGAAAGCTTTATCGGGCTGGGATTCGTTGTTGTCGATCGTGCAAATGCCGAAAGGCGTGCCGGTCGCGACCTTTGCCATCGGCGAAGCGGGCGCGGCCAATGCGGGGCTGTTCGCAGTATCGCTGCTGGCGCATGTGCATGGCGAGGCGCGGCTATTGGCGGCTCTGGAGGCTTTTCGAGTTAAACAGACCGAAGCGGTGCTGGGCGCCAGGGTTCCTCTTGTCATTCCTTAAAAAACAAATAAAATCATATTGTTGCTTTTAGCATAAACAGCTTGCAGCAAGCCGCAACATATTTACGACACTCGCTCAATACTCGGAATGACTTTATTAAACTCTTTAAAAATCAAGTGGTTAATGGAAATTTAGAGACTTTTTCGAGGTATGGCGCACCCTTTTGCCATTTGCCCTGTAGTCTGCGCTATGGTTAAATTCAACTTCCTGTCTGGGTTCGCTGGGGCGGTTAGCTCAGCGGTAGAGCACTGCCTTCACACGGCAGGGGTCACTGGTTCGATCCCAGTATCGCCCACCATACTGAACCAAAGGCTATGTGTTTGATCACATAGCCTTTTTTTTATGTGCGCTTTGCATCAGTAGATGCGCGTTGCTTTCAGACTGCGTTGAGCGCAGCAGCATAGGGACTCAAGACAGACATCATCTGCGCAAAAATTTTGGGATTGGCGGCAAGCACCTGACCGCCGAACAAAAAGTTCTCCTGATCGCAGAAGTCGTTAATCAAGCCGCCTGCTTCCTGAACCAATAGGCTTCCGGCAGCAACGTCCCAAGGATGCAATCCCAACTCGAAGAAACCATCGTAATACCCGGCTGCGACGTAGGCGAGATCAAGAGCAGCAGCGCCCGGGCGACGCAACCCGGAGGTTTGCTCAATCATCGCGCGCATCATGTCGAGATAAATTGAAATTGGCGCGCCTTCGCGGAACGGAAAACCGGTGCCGATCAAAGCATCGCGCAGATGGATTTGCCGGGAAACGCGGATGCGGCGATCGTTCAAAAAAGCGCCAGCGCCGCGCGTGGCCGTGAAGAGATCGTTGCGCACCGGATCGAAAATAACGGCATGGGTAATGACGTTCTGGATTGCCAACGCGATGGAGACACAGTATTGCGGAAAGCCGTGCAAAAAATTGGTGGTGCCGTCAAGCGGGTCGATAATCCAGCAGTGTTCGGCGCCGGGATTGATGGTGTTCGCCGTTCCTTCTTCAGCAAGAAAGCCATGCTGAGGGTAAGTGGAATGAAGGACATCAACAATGGCCTCTTCGGCCGTCCGGTCAACTTCGCTGACGTAATCTTTCGGGCCTTTGGCGTGTACCGTCAGGCGGTCAATGTCGCGGGCGCCACGGGTAATGATCGTGCCGGCGCGGCGGGCCGCTTTCACGGCGGTCGTGAGCATGGGATGCATGATTCGGTGTCGCGGCAGCGGCCGCGCTTAAAGAACGGAAAGCGGTATTTTACCCGTTTATCAGGAATCAGAGGTCAAGTATCAAGGGGGGCAGAACTTCGTCATTCTGCGCAGAGTGAAGCGGAGCCGCAGAATCCATAAAAACCACCCCGCGTGAGGCGCGAAGCCGCAAAGAAAAACCCTTCCCCCGCTTGCGGGGGAAGGCGATGCGCAAAGCAAATCCCCGCAAAAAACAATTTAACCACAAAGAACGCAAAAAAGAGCATCCCGAGGGAGCGCAATACAGGGGCGTTTTAAACTTGTCCTTGTGTCCTTCACGTAAAAGCACGACGTTTACTTGTCAATATAAAAGATGCCCTGTATTGCAACAGGGCATCTTTGGGAGGAACAAGCTATCAATAAGTGATCTGAACTCCCGGCCAATCGACATTTGGTGCGCAGCACTTACTCATATTCAATTTATAGAGGTCGTTGTAGCCAACTCCATACAGTTTGCCGTCCTCCGTTTTATAGAACACATGCTCTTTACCGCCGCCGATTTCCTTAACGGAACCGGCGGTCAAGCGCTGGGTTGGAGATGCGCCATAGATCATCGGGAAAGCGCTTCCTCCGGTCTGTCCCCAAGTGAACACCTTGCCGTCTTCAGTTAAAGCAACAGAACCGATATAACGCGCATAAAGCTGCTTTACGTTACGCAGTATCTCAACAGGAGCAGGAGAACTGGCAGAAGTAGCAGTAGTCCCTTGACCGAGCGCAGCACGCAACCCCCAGCCGATCACAGCTCCGTCGTCAAGTAGCGCCTCACCCCAACCGTTACCGCCGGCAATGTAAGTGATTCGACTTGCGTAGGCCGTCAGGTTCGGAACCAATGTCGGCGTACGAACAATCTGCTGCACGCCGTAGTTCGTTCCTGGAATACCGAGGCCGCTGGCCTCATTGTCACCCCATGCCCAGACATGACCCTCTTCAGTGACCACAAACGCACTTTCGTAAGCGCCACCAATCAAGCGAGCCTTTTCGCCGTTCAGATTGACGTTAACGGGTTCTTGGCTGTTTTTGCTGTTGCCATTGCCAAGCTGGCCATAGAGATTATGCCCCCATGTCCAGACCTTACCATCTTTATCCAATGCGATACTGAAATACTCTCCGGCCGCAATCTGAATCGCGTTGGCCAGAACAGTGCATGGGGTATAGGTATAAATACCCGAATTCGGTTTACAGCCGGTTTCGCCATAACCGCTTTGACCCCAACCGCTGACCTTACCGTCTTTGTCTAGCGCTAGCAAATGATAAGCGCCGCCAACTAACGATACGACATTACTCAGGCTGCTGACTTTTTCAGGTTTGGCATCGGAAGCGACAGAAGTTTGGCCGTTCCCTTGTTGACCGGAACCGCGGAAACCCCAAACAGAGACCTCACCATTTTCGCTGATGGCTGTTCCTGTCGTAATCAGAGAGCCTTGCGCAACGGAAACGGCAGTTTTTTTGTCGACCACAAGACCTTCGACAATTGCGTAGTTACCCAACATACTTGGATCACCCATCGCGCTCGTCGGAAGAGCCATGAAAGTCAACGTACTAAGCGAGCCGACAACGCTGGCTGCTCCGGGATGAAGCGTGACTTTAACATCAATGGTTTCTCCTGCGCCAATGGAAGCTGTCGCAGGCATTACGTTAACGACAAATCCTCTATCGTCGATAGCGGCAAAAAGGAAATTATCAGCTTTGCCATAGTTGGTGACCTTGAACGTATAAACCGTATCGGTATCCAGTGGGAGATTCTGGTTTTCCGGTCCTTTCACGGCAACGGTTTGCGGCACAATCACGTTGGAAAGAACCCGCTGGAAATTGTTGCCATTAGCGTCTTTTCCGACCGCGTACACCCTGAACGGTTCGGTCGGTAAAACCACATCTTCGCTCATGAAAACGGTTTTCGTTCCCGGATAAGCATCGACAACGTTAAGAACAACACTGCTCAACAATGTTCCGTTCTTGGCGCGAAACTCGAAATGCACATCGCTGGTGTCATCAGAGACAGTGGCTTCCACATTTTGTTTGGCGCCCGCCACAGGATAGCCTACGATTTCATAGTAGCTCAGGTTCAGCCTGCCACCAAGCTCGACGAATCTCAATTTGTCGAAAGACAAGGGGCTGCTACCAGCTACATTGACAGTAAATTTACCGTCCCCATCCAGAATCACCTTCCAGTTGCCTACAGCAGGTTTGTCGATTTCGAAAGACACCGCCTGCGACAAAGAAAGCACATCTACACCGAAATCGTTGCCGCTGACGGTAGTTCCATCGGGACGAAGAACAGTAACATTGGCGCTTTTCAACAAGCTGATCGAAATCGAAAGCTTATCCGTTCTGGAATCGACGTTGAATTCATAGCTTTTGGCGCTTCCGCTGGTCAGGTTATCGGCAACAGACATCAACCCGGTGTAGTAATTGCTGAAAAGAATGTCGGACAATTCTGCCAGCTTTCCCGCCTCTGATTTGCTGATGATAAAAACTTGACCACCCGTCATTTCCGAAATGGTGTAATACAAATCGTTGTAGAGATAGGCTTTTGTTTCCAGCATGGCCTTCGCCGTTGCTACGTTTTCCTGACCCTGGGCTATTGCCATCCCCGCGCTCATCGCCATTGCTTTTTCTGATTCACAACTTCCGGAAAGCCCGGTGATGACTTTGATATTTTTGCTCGATGCGAGCATCAGCGCGAGGAGAGCGTTTGTATTGTCTTTGATGGAAGCATCAGTGTAAGTGAGCAAGGTGCTTCCTTTGCTGAGGGCGGCGACGGCATTGTAGGTACCTTGCCCATACAGCTCCGGGCAATCGCCGCCATCACCACCATAACCTGCATAGAGGCTGAGCAGCTTGTTGAGGAAAACGGTGTAATCGGGTGTTTTCATGGCTGGCGGAACCACGGGGTCGTTGATGATCGACAACACATACTCTGAGGGCTCCTCGTCAGTGCCGAGGCGATTCATAATGATGTTATAAACCGAATTTTTAACGCCAGCGATATCGTTCGCCATGCTGCCGGTCGTGTCAATCGCAAAACCGAGCGATGGGCCAAAGCCGAGGAACTTTTTGAAATCCTCTTCATCGACACGAGCCTTGATTTTCTGAAAATATTCAACAGTAGCGCTTTTGGCGGCAGCGGCGGCCGTATGGTGATATAGAGAATGTGGAGAGATGACAAGTGGCCCAAACCAGCAAACGGCCGCGTCCTTGTTAATGCCATCCCGAAGGTCGGGGCCAAGCAAGCCGCCATCGAGTGACCCGCCGTGAGAGCATTTACCCGTCGGCACCGTTCCACTGGAATTCGCTACAAAATAACCGCTGGTTAGTTTATTACTAGGGACGAGGATATTTTCCGATTGCATGTATAAACAAGCTATCTCCGAGCCTGCCCATCCGGGGACCGTTGAAGGATTGCATGTGCGATCACCAAGTAGCGCCAAATTACTTAGGTTGCCGTACCCCATTTCGGGATTAACTGTAGATCCTCTCGTCTCAACCCAGTTCGAGTGGGCGTAAAAGTCCTGAAGCGTGTGAGTGACACGGCCTATTTTTTCTCGAGCCGTGTCATAAGAAGCTTTCTTAATGTCATTAATACTGTTGTCAGTCTGAGACTTAACCGTATTGCTACATCCTGACAGACGTTCGTCATCACAATGCCAGTTCGGATCATCTTTTATTCCGGGAAGATGATCTGTATCAGCACTGCCTTGAGCAATCGTTTCTCGAGCATCCTTCATGTTATTGGTATAGGACGCGAGGCCTGGGCCATAACCATACGCCGCATAGATTTCATCCAGCGCCTCAAGTGTGATCCGTTTATGATGCTCGCCCGGAACGGCAGCCAAGGGATAATCTGGAATAAACGCGCTCGTAGGTAAACTGGTGGCCAACAATACCACGAGCGCAAATAAAGTATTGAAAAAAAGTGGGTGCTTTTTCATAACGTACTCCTTTACAAGGGTTAACAAAAATAACGTAACCCCCCGGTACCTTGAAATTGAGCGCGCTGTTTGAAATCCCTATGGCGCGCCTCAAGGTTATAATTATTTAATCTCGTTGTTCGTTCAGCCGCTTATATTCATCGCAGCCGTTTTGGTATCCGAGATCACAAGCTTTTTTGTAATATTCTTTTGCTTTAGAATAATCTTGCGCTACTCCCCAGCCCTGAAAGTAATATTCGCCCAGGCTCATACAGCTCTTGGCAAGGTTAGCATCACAGGCTTTTCCGTAATACTCCATTGCTTTGAGGGAATTAGGCTTTATACTTGTGCCGCGTTGATATGACTCACCGACAGCATCACAAGCCACATTACTTGCTGCACACGCTTTTTCATACAAATCTTTTGCTTTCAGAGAATCCTGTTCTATACCATTACCACCATCGTATAAGCGGCCAAGGCCAACACAAGCAAGCTTTTCGCCGGCAATGCACGCTTTTTCGTAGAATTCTTTTGCCTTCAGATAGGATGATTTTTTGCGAAAGCCCTCTCTTTCATATAAATAACCAAGAGCTGTGCAGGCGGTCATTTCGTTAGATTTGCAGGCCGCTTCCTGATCTTTTTTGTATTCGGGAAGATCACTCCATGGCTTGACATCTGCAAGCGCCGCGATTTCATCCACGCGGCGGCGGAGATATATTCTGTCAGCTTCTTTCCCTTTTGCCTTATCTATTGTTTCATTTAGTGTGTTGATCGAATTTTGGCCACGCATTGCTAACAAAATTACAATGGAGCTTTCTAAATGCTGTAGTTCCTTGTGACTGTAGTCTTTGCGCTCGTAGTTAAAATTAATGTACATCTCCGTCAGAAGCGGCCAATCGCAACCAGTCATTTCTTTGTATAACGTGTACAACCTGTCTGTACGAGGCCCACGGCTTGGCGATAAAACCCCCCATTCCCGCCCTCCCACCCAGCCAACAGTTTCAAGCATCTGTTTTTCAAGCTTCTTGATCCTTTTCTGTTTCTCTTGGCCTTCTTGAATAGTGGCGAGAGCATCTGGTGATACGGTCGTGCAGTCTCGCAATATAGACAGACTTTTCGCTTCGGAGGGTCTCGTTTGAGACTCTTGCGGATATGCTTCTGTTGCGTTGTATAACAAAGAAAAACTTAAAATTATAACAGTGGCAAATGTTTTCATGGTGTTTCTCGCGTTTCTTGGGCGTAGTAATAATTATTCATGCTTCAACGCATTCTTTTGCTGATCATTCAGCCGCGTATATTCATCGCAGCCGTTTTGGTATCCGAGATCGCAGGCTTTTTTATAATATTCTTTTGCCTTAGAATAACTTTGCGCTACTTCCCAGCCTTGAAAGTAAAAATCCCCGAGGCTGTTACAGCTCTTTGCATGATGTGTATTACAAGCTATTTCGTAATACTCCATCGCCTTAAAGTAGTCTGGCTTTACAGCCAAACCATTTTTATACGAGTCTCCAACAGCGCCGCATGCTGCGCCATCCGTTGAGCACGCTTTTTCATATAAATCTTTTGCTTTCAGAGAATCCTGTTCTATACCATTACCACCATCGTATAAGCGGCCAAGGCCAACACAAGCAAGCACTTCGCCGGCAATGCACGCTTTTTCGTAAAATTCTTTTGCCTTCAGGTAGGATGATTTTTTGCGAAAGCCCTCTCTTTCATATAAATAACCAAGAGTTGTGCAGGCGGTCATTTCGTTAGATTTGCAGGCCGCTTCCTGATCTTTTTTATATTCTGGGAGACTACTCCAAGGCTTAAACTCAATGGTGTTTTTGACTATGTCTACATCTCCTTGCCAAAGATCAGAGTTTCCGTTGGGGTTAGAGAACATTTTGCTTAGTGCTTCAAGGGATTCTTTTCCACGCATGGCCAGTAGAACGCTCATCGCTTCACCTATTCTCCCTTTATCTCGAAAGTCTTTGTCGAAGGGTATGCTAACAATGAGTTTCATGTCGCTCTTACGAAAAGTAACATACATTTCAGCAAGTAGCGCCCAATCTCTGTCGGCCAGCTTTTTGTGCAGAGAGTACAATTTCCCTAAGCGTGGCCCCCATGACGGTGCGTATTCACGCCCAAAACGAACACCGTAAGTAGCCTCTATTTGATCCAACAGTTTTTTAATTCTCTTTTGCTTCTCAGGGCTGTCCGACTCAAAGGGCGAAGAGTCTGGCGGCGTAGCCGTTTTGCTTCGTTGCGCAGAGGAGCTTTGCGTTTCGGGATATCTTGTTTCCGGTTGAGCCGGTTGTAATGCAGACGGATCCGCCCTCGTCGCGTTGGACAACAGTGCAAAGTTTAAAACGACAAGCATAAAGAAAAATTTCATTTCCTTACTCCGTGATTTGTTGACCCTGAAGCTTGATCTTTCTGAAACAAAATGGCTCTTTTTAAAAAGTAAGAAGAATTACGTGTTCGTTTTGATGCAAATCTGTTTGCACAATGCACACATGATAACCCAAATAGTTATTCCTGTAATAAATAAATGATTTTTTAAACGCAAAATACAATGGTTTTAAGTTGTCTCTATAGAGCGACGTCGCGGGCGTCGCCGTAAAGAGACAATTTCAATTGAGCGCGGGAAAAATACTCTTATTATGGTTATCGTGTGAATCGGTTTAGGGTACGCCCTAAACCAAAGATTAGAGCTTTGGTTACTATCGGGGTTCAGAGAAAGGGGCAGCTCAGAAATCGGAATAAAAAGTTCCCGATAGCGCTTATCCGACGATGTTTCTGATACCTGGCTCTTGATTGATTTACATTGCGAAGAAAAATCTGTACACTCTGCAACTTCCTTGTGGGGGTATAGCTCAGCTGGGAGAGCGCTTGCATGGCATGCAAGAGGTCAGCGGTTCGATCCCGCTTACCTCCACCATTAAGATGTCCTAAGAAGTCCAGTAACGTTCATAAGCCTGTGATTTTACGGGCTTTTTTGTTGCCTGATCGTCCAAAGCCGCCCAGTAATCCATTGATATCCAGTTAAAACAGGGGTAGCTTTTGGGGTACATGGCCGGATGGATACGCGCTATGGTCGATTTAATCAGCAATCAGAGTCATCAGTCGGAGCGCACAGCGATCTGTTTTTTCATACAGCCTTATATCGCACTTCTGCATGAGCGTTACAGCCGTGTACCGGTTGCTCGGCGACAGGTTTTATGCTCTTCAGGGTTTCGTAAAAAGCGGCGGTTAGCTCAGCACAAAGTTTTTACGGGGGCGCGGAGGGTATGAAGCACTTGGTTGGGAAATATTCGTTACAGGAGCTTATTTGAGTGTATGTATTTCCATACGAAAAAAGTGGTTATTCCTGATGTAACTGAGTGTCTGGTGATTTATTGACGTATATCAAGAGTCTGACAAAAGCCCTCAGGTTTATAATCACAACTGGGCTCGAGAGCTGTAGGGGTATGCAAGCGTGCGTAAGCGTATCTGCATATGGCTGTCGATCATTTATATGGTTCAGGTTCTTGTAAGGAAAACAAAATGACTGAAACCTACTACGATCTGTTGCGCCGTCAAGGTATCTCACGCCGTAGTTTTCTTCAATTCTGCAGCTTGACCGCAGCTTCACTGGGGTTATCAGAAGCCGGGGCGCAGGAAATCGCCAAAGCGATGCAGACCAAGCCGCGCCAGCCGGTTGTCTGGCTGCATGGGTTGGAATGCACTTGCTGCACCGAGGCGTTCATCCGCTCGTCGCATCCGCTGGTCGGGGACGTGGTGCTGTCGATGCTTTCGCTCGACTACGACGATACGATCATGGCCGCAGCCGGTCATCAGGCGGAAGAGCAGCTTGAGAAGACCATTGAAGAACATAAGGGCAACTATATTCTTGCTGTGGAGGGCAACCCGCCGCTTGCCGACGAAGGCATTTATTGCATGCCGGGCGGCAGGCCATTCGTTGAGAAGCTCCGTCATGTGGCGAAGAACGCCAAGGCTGTGATTTCATGGGGGTCGTGTGCTTCCTGGGGTTGCGTTCAGGCCGCCAAACCGAATCCGACGCAAGCGACGCCTGTGCACAAGGTGATTACCGACAAGCCGGTCATCAAGGTGCCGGGTTGCCCGCCGATTCCGGAAGTGATGACGGCGGGGGTGACTTGGTGACTTATTTGTTGACTTACGGGATGCCGCCGCTCGATGCGCAGGGTCGCCCGAAGATGTTTTACAGCCAGCGTATTCACGACAAATGCTATCGTCGGCCGCATTTCGACGCTGGTCAGTTTGTTGAAAAATTCGACGACGCAGGCGCCAAGCTAGGCTACTGTCTGTACAAGGTGGGGTGCAAGGGGCCGACCACTTACAACGCGTGCTCGACGGTGCGCTGGAACGACGGCGTATCGTTCCCGATTCAGTCGGGGCACGGCTGTATCGGCTGTTCGGAAGACAATTTCTGGGATAAAGGCTCGTTCTACAAGCATCTGCCGACCATTCTGCCGCCAGGTTGGGGTGGTATTGAGGCGACGGCCGACAAGGTTGGTCTCACTGCGGTCGCCGTCACCGGCGCCGCCGTGGCGGCGCATGCGGCGCTTTCCGCAATCAAACAGACGAGCAGCAAATCCAGCAACGACAAATTGGCGGCGAAGGAGTAAAACATGGCCTATCCATATCAAACACAAGGGTTCACGCTGGATAACAGCGGTCAGCGCGTTGTCGTCGATCCGATCACCCGGATCGAGGGACATTTGCGCATCGAGGTCAATGTCGATGCTCGTAACGTGATTCGTAATGCCGTTTCCACAGGCACGATGTGGCGCGGGCTGGAAGTGATTCTGAAGGGGCGTGACCCGCGTGATGCCTGGGCGTTCGTTGAACGGATTTGCGGCGTCTGTACCGGCTCTCATGCGCTGACGAGTGTACGTGCGGTGGAAGATGCGCTGGGAATCGTCATTCCCAAGAACGCCAATACCATCCGTAACCTGATGCTGGCGACGTTGTACGCGCATGACCACCTGGTGCATTTCTACCATCTGCATGCGCTTGACTGGGTCGATGTGGTGTCGGCGCTAAAAGCCGACCCGAAGAGAACGTCCGAGCTGCAACAGTCGATTTCGACTTGGCGCAATTCATCACCCGGCTATTTCCGCGAAGTACAGAGCCGTCTGCAGAAATTCGTCGAAAGCGGCCAACTCGGTATTTTCGGCAACGCCTATTGGGGGCATCCGGCGTACAAGTTACCGCCGGAGGCCAATCTGATGGCAGTGACGCACTACCTCGAAGCACTTGAATTCCAGACGCAGATCGTCAAGATTCACACGATCTTTGGTGGCAAGAATCCGCACCCGAACTGGCTGGTCGGCGGTGTGCCATCACCGATCAATGTCGGCGGCGCCGGGGCGGTTGGCGCGGTCAACGAATTCCAGCTCAATCTGGTCAGAGACATCTGCAACCAGACGATCGAATTCATCGACAAAGTCTATCTGCCGGATTTAGCGGCCGTCGCCAGCTTCTATAAGGATTGGGGTTACGGTGGTGGGATTTCCAGCCAAAACCTGCTTGCCTTCGGCGAACTTCCGAAAGCTCCAGGGAAATACACTAACGATAATCTGATGATGCCGTCCGGCGCGATTATCAACGGCGACCTGACTAAAGTTCAGGATGTCGATCTCAAAGATCCGGAACAGATCCAGGAGTTTGTCGACCACTCATGGTACAAATACGCCGAGGAAGGCAAAGGGCTGCATCCGTTCGATGGTGTGACCGAGCCAAACTACGTACTGGGACCGAACACAAAGGGTACGCGGACAGGCTTCCAGGAGCTTGACGAAAACGCTAAATACTCGTGGATCAAAGCGCCGCGCTGGCGCGGCCATCCGATGGAAGTCGGACCGCTGGCGCGTTATGTGGTTGCTTATGCTCGCGGTCATGCTGAAATCAAAGAGCAGGTTAACGGCTTGCTCGGCAAGCTGGGGCTGCCGATAACGGCGCTCTTCTCGACGCTTGGTCGTACTGCTGCGCGTGGTTTGGAAGCGCAGTGGATGGCGCACAAAATGAAGTATTTTTACGACGAGCTTGTTGCCAACATTAAGGCCGGCGATACCACAACGGCCAACATGGAGAAATGGGATCCATCCTCGTGGCCAAAGGAATGCAAGGGCGCCGGAGCGAGCGAAGCACCGCGTGGCGCGCTGTCGCACTTCATCAAGATCAAGGACACCCGGATCGATAGCTATCAAGCGGTTGTTCCGACGACTTGGAACGCCAGCCCGCGTGATACGAAGGGGCAAATCGGAGCATTCGAGGCATCGCTGATGAACACGCCGATGGCCGATCCGCATAAGCCGTTGGAAATCCTGCGGACGATCCACAGCTTCGACCCCTGTCTGGCTTGTGCGACGCACGTCATGACCGAAGAAGGTGAGGAGCTGGTCAAGGTTCAGGTACGTTGAGGAGATGGCCATGAAAATCGAGAAAGGCTCAGGACGCGTCATAGACGGGCCGCTTGAGAGCGTCTATGTTTTTCAGGCGCCAGTACGGCTATGGCACTGGATTACCGTGTTGATGATGATACCGCTGGCGATAACCGGTTATCTGATCGGGGACCCGCCGCCGGCCATAGGAGGTGAAGCGACGTTTACCTATATGTTCGCCTGGATACGGATCATCCATTTTTCTTGCGCGATGATCTTTACCGTGGCGTTCCTCATGCGGATTTATTGGGCGTTCGTCGGCAACCGTTATGCCCACAGCCTCTTCTTGCCGGCGATCTGGAGTTTCGCTTGGTGGAAGGGACTGTTCCGACAAGCGTTTTATTATCTTTTCCTCAAGAAAGAGCCGGATTCCTGGGTTGGCCACAACCCGCTGGCGCAGATGGGAATGATAATGATGTTTGTCTTGGGGGCATTGGTGTTGATCTTCACCGGTTTTGCGCTGTATGCTCAGCAATGGGCGTCGGGAGGAAGTTGGATGGCGTTGTTCGGTTGGGTACATAGCGTGTTCGGGGAACCGCAGGCAGTACGCACTGTTCACCATCTGGCGATGTATTACCTGCTGGTGTTCGTCGTCATTCATATTTATATGGCGTTCCGCGAAGACATCATGGGTAAGGAAACCGTGATCAGCACGATGGTCAACGGCATCCGGGTGTTCAAAACCAAGGAACATTGAGTTGTTTTTTAAAGCAAAAAAGCCGGTCAGCGACCGGCTTTTTTGTGGGCGATTCATTTATCGCGGAGATGCGTTAAGATAATAAAATTCTTCCATTGCTTTGAACCTAAAACTCAGTTGGCCGCCTGTAAACGTATGAGAAACCCATGGTAGTGTGCTTTAGTCCTTTTTTTATCATTTCCCTATTGGGCGGGTGTGCTACGCGTTCGCCAGCGCCTTGCCTGGCGCAGCGAACGCAGCACTGGCGAGCATATTCAACAGGGCTTTTAGGTTAAAAGGCCGTATTCATGTTTCTTCAACTGCCCACTGCGTTAACCTGGTTTCGGATTGTCCTGATTCCGGTGTTGGTCGCGATTTACTATATACCGGACACATGGCTGGTGCCGGAGGCGCGAAACTGGCTGGGGGCGGCGATTTTCGTAGCGGCGGCGCTGACCGATTGGTTCGACGGCTATCTGGCGCGGGCATTGGGGGCAACCACGGCATTCGGTGCTTTCCTCGATCCAGTGGCTGACAAGCTGATTGTAGCGGCGGCGCTGATTTTGCTGGTGCAACTGGAGCGGGCTGAATCGTTCCTGGCGGTCATCATCATCGGTCGCGAGATCGCGATTTCGGCGTTGCGCGAATGGATGGCGCAACTGGGGCAGGTCAAAAACGTAGCGGTGGTGATGATCGGTAAAGTCAAAACGGCGGCGCAGATGGTGGCCATCACGGCGCTGTTGCTGTATGAGCCGGTAATCCCGCATGTTTCGACGCCGCAGGTGGGAACGGTGGCGTTATGGATCGCCGTCATTCTGACACTGTGGTCGATGTTTCATTACCTCCGGCTTGCCGCGCCCTATCTCAAGAGTAAACCACCGGGGTGATTGAACCTGAAAGCGGAGGTTGGCTGCCGGGGGCAGGCCAAAAAAACAACAGCACGGACGGTAAAAATAAAAGAGATGCTTGCCTGTTACTGAAAAATCCGTTAAGGTGCCGTTTATGCGCTGCTTACATTCTTTTTCCGTTTCATCGATAGCTTCATCGCACGGCTTTCCGAAGTCGTTGGCTTGCCGCCTGCTCGGCGGGCTGCTTTTGCTGCGCCGCGCGCGCGCCTGAACTCATCTTTTCTCCTGTTGGTTTTTAAGTGTGCCTTTTCAAAAGAAAGGCGCGGTGCTTTTGAATTTATTTCATCGAGAGATCCCCATGAACACTGTTGCGAAGCCTTACTCATCTATCGACGTTTCCACCAAGTACAAGTCGTTTGCGCCGATTCCATTAAGCGATCGAGCCTGGCCCGATAAAACCATCACCCGCGCGCCGATCTGGTGCAGCGTCGATTTGCGTGACGGCAATCAGGCGCTGATTGAGCCGATGGACAGTGCCCGCAAATTGCAACTCTACAACCTGCTGATCAAAATGGGCTACAAGGAAATCGAAGTCGGTTTTCCGTCGGCGTCGCAAACCGATTTCGATTTCGTTCGCAAGCTGATTGACGAAAAACGCATTCCCGATGATGTGACGATACAGGTGCTGACCCAGTCGCGCGAATCGTTGATCCGCAAGACGTTCGAATCGCTGAAGGGCGTCAAACGCGCCATTGTGCATTTGTACAACTCGACTTCGACGGCACAGCGACGCGTTGTGTTCCGGATGGATCGTCAGGAAGTGACCGAACTGGCAGTGTCGGGAGCCAAGATGATTCGCGATATCGCTCGCGAATATCCCGAGACGGACTGGATACTCGAGTATTCGCCGGAAAGTTTTACGGCGACCGAGCTGGACTTCGCCGCCGACGTTTGCAATGCGGTAGCCGACGTTTGGCAACCGACACCGCAAAAGAAAATGATTATCAACCTTCCGGCGACAGTGGAAGTGGCGATGTCCAATATTTACGCTGATCAGATCGAGTGGATGGGACGGCATCTGAAGCGTCGCGACAGCATTGTGGTGTCGGTGCATCCGCATAATGACCGAGGCTGTGCGGTGGCGGCGGCGGAACTGGCGCAACTGGCGGGCGCTGACCGGGTTGAAGGTTGCTTGTTCGGTAACGGCGAACGTACCGGCAATGTTTGCTTGTTGACGTTGGGACTGAATCTTTATACGCAGGGCATCGACCCCGGAATTGATTTTTCCGATGTTAATGAAATCGTCCGCACGGTCGAGCATTGCAACCAGCTTCCGGTGCACCCGCGTCATCCTTATGGCGGCGACCTCGTTTTTACAGCATTTTCCGGCTCGCATCAGGATGCGATCAAGAAAGGGCTGACGCAGCGCAAGGCTGATCTGGCAGCGGGGCGCATGTTGTGGGATGTTCCCTACCTGCCGATTGATCCGTCCGATGTCGGGCGCACCTATGAGGCGGTAATTCGTGTCAACAGTCAGTCGGGCAAGGGCGGGGTTGCCTATCTGCTCGAACGCGATCACGGTTTGACCTTGCCGAGGTTGTTGCAAGTAGAGTTCAGCCAGATCGTTCAGGGCATCACCGACAGCACCGGCAAAGAACTGCCGTCGAAAGACATTTATCAAACATTCAAGGAAGAGTATCTCGATGCTGCCGCTCCAGCATTTGTTTACGAGAGGCACCGGGCGACACACAGCGGCGATGATGGGAACACCGAGCACTTGGAGGCTACGTTGAAATATCAGGGAGTTTCCCGCGCAATTCACGGCGACGGCAACGGTCCGGTCGATGCTTTCGTACAAGCATTACGTGACAGCTTTGGGCTGAATATTCATGTGTTGAATTACCACGAACATGCGACCGGCAGCGGCGAAGATGCCACTGCTGTCGCTTATGTGCAGTTGCGGGTCGGCGATGAAAACACGCTTTATGGCGTGGCGCTCGACCCGAACATTGTGACGGCGACTCTGAAGGCAGTCATCAGCGGAGTGAACCGGGCGGTGAGAAAGGGGTGGCTGAAGGCGGGCTAATCAGGGGGCGGGCTGGAGAGGTGTCGAGCCTCTGCCCTTTGCAGAAGCAGAAACGGCAGAGTGTGGCTTTCGCTCTTTTGGGCAACTTTCTTGTTTGTACAAGAAGGTTGCCTGCCCACCGTGCAGGCCCGGCGCGGCATGCGCTCAATAAGTGTGTTGTGCGGCGAGGCCCCGGCGCCGGAGAGAGAGGCCGGGAAGAAGGGGATGACTATCCGAATACCAGGGCCGTTAACTATAAACAAAACATGAACGATTCTCCGCAACGCAAAATCATCCATATCGACATGGATGCATTTTATGCGGCGGTTGAGGAACGCGATTGTCCGGCGCTGGCGGGCAAGCCGGTCGTTGTGGGCGGCGCGCCGAACAGCCGTGGCGTGGTAGCGACGGCCAATTACGAAGCGCGGCGTTATGGCATTCATTCGGCGATGCCGACCAGTCAGGCGTACCGATTGTGCCCATTTGCCGAATTCATCAAGCCGCGTTTTGAAGTTTATCGGGCGGCGTCGCAAGAAGTCATGGCGATTTTGAATCACTACAGCGAGTGTGTCGAGCCCTTATCGCTCGACGAAGCTTATCTCGATGTCAGCGAAGCAACGGACTATCAAGGATCGGCCACCCGCATCGCGCAGGCGATCAAGGCGGAGATCGCGCGAAAAGTGAGGCTGACCGCGTCGGCGGGCGTGTCGTACAACAAGTTTCTGGCCAAGCTGGCGTCGGGAATGAACAAGCCGGACGGTTTGACGGTGATACGGCCGCAAGAAGGCGCGGCGTTCGTTCGCCATTTGCCGATCGGCGATTTTTACGGCATCGGCAAGGCGACCGAAGCGAAGATGAAAAAGCTGGGTATTCATACCGGCGCCGATTTGTTGCGCTGGAGCCAGGATGCGCTGGTGACCCATTTCGGCAAGGCCGGATACTGGTATGCATCGCTGGCGCAGGGTGAAGACTTGCGACCGGTGCGGGCGCATCGGGAACGCAAATCATTGGGAAACGAAATCACGTTTGCGCTCGATGTGAATGATGCCGATTTGCTGCGAGAAGAGCTTTTCCGGCAACTGACGGAGCTAATGAGCAAGCTCGAACGGCGGGGGTGGCAGGCTTATACCGTAACCGTCAAAGTGAAATACGCCGATTTCGAGCAAGTGACGCGTTCGTGGACACACCGTCAGCCGCTCGATACAGTCAAGGCGCGAGAGAGCGCCAGCGAACTGCTGGCGCGCACAGAGGTCGGCGAGCGCCCGGTGCGCCTGATTGGTGTAACATTGAGTGGCCTGACAACGGCGGCGGTGTCGGCGCAAACCTCGTGGCTATGAAACAGGAGAAGCAATGAACAAGCGATGGACGAACTGGGTGGTGGCGGCAGCGCTGGCCGTGGGGCCGGGGCTGATGAGCTTATCGGCGAACGCACCGGCGGCGGAGCCGGTCTTTCTGATTGATGTGCGTACTCCGCAGGAATTCGCCGAGGGGCATCTGGTGGGGGCGGTTAACATAGACTACCGGGAAATCACCGCTAAAATCGACAGCGTGACTTCGGATAAAAACGCCCGGATCGAGTTGTACTGCCGCAGCGGCAACCGTTCGGGGATTGCGCTGGGCATGCTTAAGGACGCTGGTTATCGAAACGCCGTTAACCTCGGCGGGTTTGAAACGCTGCGGCAAACACGGCCGGCGACGCGATAAACAAGCCATGTCGAAAGATTTTCCGGCAGCTAATCCCAAATAGTTTTTCCGGACAGCTTCCGATCAGCATAGGGAAAGCACACGGAAACAATTTTTTGCATTATGATAACCACTTTGTCGATCTTATTCAGACTTGAAAGTCATGAGCGAAGCGCGCCTGCCGATTCGTATCGCGTGTTCCGGGCTGGGAGACCGAGACGTTTTTATTGTGCGGTCGTTACTGCGAATCCTCGACGGTCGCCGCGGGCAGTCTTGGGTGTTCCAGGAGGAAGGGCAGGCCGACATTATTCTTACGCCATCCGCTCATAAAGAATCCGACCGGTTGCGGCTGGCGGTGCGGCGCACGCCATCAACCCGCTTTGTTCTGACGGTGCCTAATGGTGTAGAAACTCAACTGCTGACAGGAATGCGGGCGGTGCATTATCCGTTGCGGGCTTCCGAACTGCTCGAATGTTTTGATCACTTGGAAGGCGAGTGGCCGTTTAAACCGCAGCCGGCGGAAGAGGACGCTACGCGCCGGACGGCGACGCCGGTACCCGGAATACGAATAACACAACCGTCGGTATGGGGCGACCCGCGCTTGTCGCAAGTTCCGCCGGAGATGAGAGCGTCGCAGGCGCCGACTGATCCGAGGTTATCGCAAAATCCATCGGCGTCCCCCCTCCAGACACCGACAGGCCAGCGTTTGTCGCAAATTCCCGAGGGCCGTATTTTGACGGTCGGCGTCGCATACACCGTTGGTAGAGATGCGCTGACGCATCCAGCGACGATCGGCGCGCTGATGCAGGCGCTGCGATCATTGCGCGACGGCCATGAAGACAAACGACCGCATGGGCGGTGCATTGACATCTTCGACCAGATGGGATGGGTTGGGCGTTTGTACAACGGCCGCCGCAAAGTTTATGCGTCGCGGCGTTTCATGCTCGATCGCGCGCTCGAATCTCCGAGAGGGCGGTCGTTCCAATGGAAATTCACGCTGAGCGGATTGCCGCCGCTGGCAAAAGGCGATGCGCTGATTGAGATCGATCTCGACCTTTTCGCTTGGCCGTTTTCGACACGTTTCTGTTATGACTTTGCCAGCCTCGATCCGCCGGTCAATGCTTTGCTGCACCTAAGGCGCTGGCCGGATTTCGGCATTCAACCGGAGTTTTCTTCGCGTCCCGGCGTGATGCTGGCGACGGCATTGTTGACGCGACAAACTTTGTCGCTAGCTGCGCTTCGTCGGGAAGCGGAGGCCAGCGAAGCCGATCTGGCCCGCTTGCTGGGTGTGAGCTGGCTGAGCGGCTGGTTGCGTTGCGAGCGGCAGATGCCGAAAATGCCATCCTCCCAGCAAGCCCCTGCCGAGAAAACACGGTTCAGTGCTATTGTGCGTAGCCTGCGTAAAGTGCTGGGTTTGTCGTCGCGGAGATAGCGTGGTTCAGGAATACAAACTACTGTTCGTCGGCGGCATGGGGGTCGGCAAGACGACGGCGATCGCTGCCGTCAGCGAAATTCCGCCGGTGTCAACCGATGTTGTCAACAACGATCGGGAAGCATTCGACAAGGAACTGACAACGGTAACGCTGGACTATGGTCGCATCACGCTGCCTTCGGGTGACCGGTTGCGGTTGTACGGAATCCCCGGGCAGCAGCGCTTCAGCTTCATGTGGTCGATGCTTGAACACGGGGCGATGGGTATGGTGCTTCTGGCTGATGCATCGCGCCCTGATCCGTTCGCTGAGCTCGATATTTTTCTTAAAGCGTTCAAAAAGTTGCTGAGAACGGGGCGGGCAGTGCTTGGTGTTGGGCGATTACCGAGGGGGCGGGAAGCGCTTGACAAGTACGTTGCCAAACTGGCGCGACGAAAAATCAAGATTCCGGTATTTTCCGTCGATGTCCGCCAAAAGAAAGACGTGTTGTTGTTGCTTGACGCGCTGTTTACGCAGATCGAAGTAGTCGAAGACGATTACCACGGCGGGACGTCCGAAAAAATAGCCCAGGGGGAGAATGAAACCGCTGTCTAAAATACAGGCAGCAGCGCTTCAACTGCGATTGAATCGCTGCTGTGCGGAAGCTCCGGAAATCCAACTGATTTTGTTGGCGACGGTTGACGGTTTTCAATTGGTCGTTGCCGGAAGTCGGCGCGAGGACGCCGAGCTGCCGGAAAAATTTGCAGCTATTGCCAGTTCGATGGCGGCATTGAGTGACGCAGCCGGCAAAGAGTTGGGGTCGGAAAAAAGACTGGCAACCGTAGTGCTCGATCTGGGCGACCTGCGGGTAATTTTGCGGATGGTGGACGGCGGCAAGCAACAGTTCGTGCTGGCGACGGTCGCCGAAAGCAAAGTCGGCTTGGACACGTTATCAAAGATCGTTCACGATACCGCCCTTCTTCTCGAAGAAGCGTTGCGGTGAGGTCAGGAATCAGATTTCATAGGGGCGGGTTTCAAACCCGCCCTTTTATTTCACACGAAGTCGCGAAGAAGAAAAGCCCTTTTCTTGAAGGAGGCAGTCGAGGGCGGACGGGGAGCTGCTGCGGGTGAGTCGCCAGTGTCCCATTCTGGTTCCTAATTCTTGACCTCTGATACCTGAGCTTTACGTCCTTCACGGAAAATGGAGGAAAACGAAGCAAGGCCGGTAAGCCGGGTTCTGTCGTCTTGCCGGAAACGCATTCCCGACAAGACGTAGCTGCCATTCCTCTAGGCGCGTCATTACTGATGCGCTCAAGCCGCCTACCCGCAGACTACGCGAGCCGCGTCATCGTCTGCCTATTTGGCGTTGCTCCGGGTGGAGGTTACCGCGTTTCACCCGCCGTCGCACGAAGGCGAACGGCGACTCGTCTCTGTGGCCCTGTTCCTCGCTTTGGCTGCGGTCAAACCGTCAGCGTATGGCGGCCGGGCGTTACCCGGCACCCTGCTCTGTGGAGCCCGGACTTTCCTCCCCTTTCCTTGACGGAAAGCGGCGGCAGCCTGGCCTGCTTCGCACTGGTATTATAACGATTCTAGACGAAACCATGAAGAAACTGTTATCGCCATCTGAAACTGCGCCGCCTGAAACCGATGCCCGGAGACAAACCCCCGTCGGCTTCGCCGACATCCCCTTTGAAAAAAGGGGGGAAACGGGTGCCTCACCGTTCGACGCCAAGGCGATGATCGCGGCGCTACCGCAGGAACCCGGTGTTTACCGGATGCTGGACGCGCAGGAAAAAACGCTTTACGTTGGCAAGGCGCTCAATCTCAAAAAGCGTGTCACCAGTTACTTTCAGAAAAGCGGGCTGTCGCCACGCATTGCGATCATGGTGTCACAGGTAGCGCGGGTCGAAACAACGGTGACGCGCTCGGAGGCTGAGGCGTTGCTGCTGGAAAACAATCTGATCAAGGCGCTGGCGCCGCGCTACAACATCCTGTTCCGCGATGATAAAAGTTATCCGTATCTGTGCGTGAGCGGCGATGCTTTTCCGCAACTGCATTTTCATCGCGGCGCGCTCGACAAGAAGCATCAATACTTCGGCCCGTTCCCGAACTCCGGCGCGGTGCGCGAAGGTGTGGCGATGCTGCAGAAACTTTTTCAATTGCGCACTTGCGAAAACAGCGTGTTCGCGCACCGGACGCGACCATGCATGCTTTATCAAATCGAACGCTGCACAGCGCCTTGCGTTGGTTATATCACAGAAGAAGTCTACGCCGAGGATGTGCGCTCTGCCGTGCTGTTCTTGCAGGGCAAGGTTGATGATGTGCGCGAGCAACTGCAAAAGCAAATGGAAAGCGCTGCGGCGGCGCTTGAGTTCGAACGGGCGGCAGCGCTTCGCGACAAGTGGCAACGCTTGCAGCAACTGCAAGCGAAACAGTTTGTCGAAAGTGCGACAGCGGGGGACGCCGATGTAATCGCCGTTGTTCAAGATCGTGAAGTGGCGGCGGTGAATGTGGTGATGGTGCGCGGCGGGCGGCACGTCGGCGACCGCACGTTCTTCCCGGCGCATGCAGCAGAGCGCACGCTGGCCGAAGTAGCCGAGGCGTTTCTGGCGCAACACTATCTGGAACGGTCCGTGCCGTCGCTGCTGGTGCTGGATGATTTTGTACCGAGCGATTCATTGATTGAGGCGTTGACGGCGCAAGCCGGACGCAAGATCAACGTGACGTCACGGCCGAGCGGCGAGCGTCGCGTCTGGCTGGCGATGGCAGCGCGCAATGCCAAGCTCGCCATCGCTCAACAACTGACGCAGAAAGCAACGCAGCAGGCGCGTTTAAGCGCGTTGCAGGAGGCGCTCGGTTTACCGGATGTGCAACGGATCGAATGCTTTGACGTGTCGCACACAATGGGCGAGGCGACCGTGGCGTCGTGCGTAGTGTTCGACAAAGGCGCGATGCAGAATAATGAATACCGCCGCTTTAACATCACGCTAGCTTCCGGCGGTGACGACTATGCGGCGATGCAAGAAGCGCTGCGCCGCCGTGCTGTGCGCATTGTCACCGGCGAAGTACCGACGCCTGATTTGTGGGTGATTGATGGCGGCAAGGGACAACTGCATGTGGCGGCGCAAGTGCTAGAAGACGAAGGCATCAACATCGCTTTGATCGGGTTGGCGAAGGGGCCGGAGCGCAAGGTCGGCGATGAAGATGTATGGCGTTGGGGCGAAGATGCGGCGTTGTCGCCGTTGTGTTTACCACCCGAACACGCTGGATTTCAATTGTTGCACCAGATCCGCGACGAAGCGCACCGTTTCGCCATTCAGGGGCACCGCGCCCGTCGCGGCAAAGCACGGTTGGCGTCGAGCTTGCAGGAAATCGACGGTGTTGGCGATAAGCGCCGCCGTGCATTGCTTAACCATTTCGGTGGTCTGAAAGGCGTGCGTGCTGCCAGTGCCGATGATTTGGCACGAGCGCCAGGCATTTCCAAAGCGCTGGCGGCGCGTATATTTGCGGCGTTGCATGAGGGGTGAGACGGCGCGTAACCTGGGCAAGCGAAGCGCCGTCCGGAAAGGAAAAAACAATTTACCGCAAAGAGCGCAAAAAACATTTAACTGCAAAAAGCGCGAAAGATACGAAAAACGCGAAAGCGTAGGTCGTGGCGAACGTAGCGAACCACGATGGGTCGATCTTACGCGAAGGTGCGGCGCTGCGAAGAAAAAATAAAAAGGGCGGGTTTGAAACCCGCCCTTCAATTACAGCATTGCGATTATGCCAAGCCACATCCTGGCCTGCGGCGCCGATGGAACGCCAGCCCGCCCAACATCAGCACCAGCAACACCAGCATCGCCGGGTTCAACGCCGGGATGGGCTGAGCGGACACGCCCCGCGTCGGCGGGAAGGTGAATCTCACGATGGCCGTTGTGTCGCTG
>WQUA01000030.1 GCA_009786025.1 Pseudomonadota bacterium
GAGCACCGCCTGCGTACCCGCCGGCACGGTGTAAGTTTGCGTCTGCGCCCACGCCTGCTGGCCCGCCAAACCCAGCGGCAGCGCAAACGCCAGCGCCAGCGAAATCCGCTGGAGGGAAGCCCGCAATCCGTAGGGTGCAAACGCGCTCATCCCCCGCACCGGTCGCGTGGCGCACAGCGTGCCGTCGTTGGGCAACCTGACCCCGTCAGCAACCGACGCCCCCTTTTTGAAAAGATCAAAAAAGGATCGCTCGCGAGAAGCACCCGAAGTCGGCATACTGCGCAGTTCGCGCAAAACGCCGCGAACGTGAGCGAGGAATGAAAACGGTCGTGTGGAAAAAAGCGCTTGCATTTTTTACCCCTACATCAAATAAATATAATTTTTGACTGCACGTGAACACAACTGCTTGCAAAGCCGCCCTCTTCGAGAGCACCTTCACGATGGCTACCTTCCGGCCTTGTTTCTGCCTACTTCTGCCTTTGTTTGTATCTTCGTTCCTGCCCCTTGCTTCTGCCCCTCTGCGTGCGACTTCCGCCGCTACATCAAGACATAGATAGAGCCGTTTGCCTGAATTTCCAGACCCGGCGCGCGCTGCTTTTTCTACCGCGCGTACCGATGGCTACACACGCTCATTCGACTTTCCCGAAAAGCGCGCAAGCCCCAGTCCAGCATAAACCGACCGAAGGAAACCATTTGAAACCCCCAACTACCGACTTCTAATACTTTTTTATGGCACTTCTTACTCTTGGTTTCTATCTAAAACCAATGATTATTGGCTCTATCTATAACCAACCTCATGAAGGTATCCGTTTTATAACTAACCAGATTCCCAGTATGGGTATCTGTCTCTCTATAACCTAGCCTTTACCATGGGTATTTATGGAAAGATTATCCTTAAATCGTCCTGTAATGTCAAGGACTGACACATTTAGCTCCAGATTTGTCTGCAGAAAGAGACAAATTTTGGTAACAATAGTTATAGTTTACGTCATAATCATAAGCGATATTTAACCATGCAATTAAGCGGCGTTATACTTGCCGTGAAAATTACTTTTGTTAACCGTTTAAGCGAATGGGTTAAGTTCGCAAAAAACAGCTTCCGGAGCGCGGTTGTATATCAAAAAAATAGGCCGGGATGTTCCGGCCGTGTTTTCTGTGTTGCGCTGTCTGTCTTTGCCTTCCCAGCCCGGCCGCAGTTCTTCAAAAACGCCCAGGGTGGCGACGACCACAATCGCGCCCAGGAAAATCCACATCGCGACCTTGTTGGAGCGCGGCAACTGTTTGCCGAGCAAGGTAGCGTGGTCGCCGTACACGTATTGTTTTTTTCGGGGGCAGCAATGAATTTTTGGAAATCTTGGCCTTTATCCAAATCTTTGCCGCAGAGCCAACTGAAGATGCCGATCACCAGCACGCCAAGCATCGACGAAGGGATGGTCATCAGCAGCAGGTCAACATAGCCGTCAAAGCCAGCCAGCTTGTGCTGGGCGCTCAATAAATACGCCCTCAACGACACCACCGCCACCGATACCAGGCTGGCGACAATGCCCATTTGCGACGCCACCGACGATGCCGCCTTTTTTCGCGCCGTAAAAGAGAGGTGGATTAAAACGATCACCCGTTGAATGGCGCGAATTGGGCGCCTTCGCTCAGTCCCATCAAAAAGCTCATGACTCTCTCCTGGCGTTTGTTTACAAAGAGGTCGCGCCAACAGCATTAATTATGTAGCATTTTGCTTAAAAGAAAGCCCTTTTGTTCCTTTACTCTCAAGAAAATTTCTTTTCTGACAATAACTTACGTTTTGTTTCCCCTTCAAGAAACGCATAAAAACAGCATTACCCGCCTGCATGAGCGCTATTCAGCATAAATGACAAAAACGCAAGCGGCTACAGCGGGCTTCTCACGTCTTCCCTCAAAAATACGGTTACTTAATGCTGGTATTGGCGCGGAACCAAGCTCCGTCATGCCCATCTAACCGCTACACCAATAAGCCTTTGAATTCGCCTAATTTATGATGAAAGGAAGCAAAATGGCCTCAGCTCGTTTTCTGATGTATCCCACCCAGGCAACCGATCCGGTCGCCCGCCGCCGACGGTGGCATTTTCTGACCACAACGGCCTTCGCCGCCGCGCTTCTCAGCGCCACGCCGACCAAAGCGCAGACCTACCCGAGCCTGCCCATTGATACAACAGTTGATTTTCCCGGGGAAACTTATTCGACGCCCTGGAACGCCAGTACAACTCTCGGTATCGGCAGTACGCCCACGAGCACGGGAACGCTGTCCGTAGAAGATGGCGAAGTGAGCGTGGCTGGGCCTTCCGCCGACCTTCTGGTCGGGCAAGCCGGTACAGGTACGCTGAATATTCAGGCCGACGGCAAGGTAAGCGTTTCGGGAAACAGCTCCAACTTCTATGCCGGATACAACGGCACGGGCATGGTCAACATCCTGCCGGGCGGTTCGCTGACCGTCTGGGGAACCTCCACTGTGGCTTCTGAAACGGGAAGCGTCGGGACGGTTTCGGTCAACGGCGGCTACTGGCTTACCAATGCTTCCACCACCATTGGCCATTACGGTCATGGCGCGCTGATCATCGACGACGGTGGCTGGGTCGATAGCAACGGGGAAAGGATTGTCGGACATGGCGATGGCTCCTACGGCGAGGTCAATATCATCGACGGGTTATGGAATGGAATCGGCGCCTCGAAAACCCTGTCTATCGGTTTCCAGCCGGGCAGCCAGGGCGTCATGACCATCGGAGAGAAGGGCGTCGTCAGAAACTCAGACGGCGTCATCGGCGGAGCCGAAAGCGCACGCACAAGCGCAGCTACCGTCGCCGGAACGTGGAACAACGAAGGCCGTCTCATCATCGGCGATCTTGGCGCTGCCACGCTGACCATCGAGCCGACAGGTCATGTGTACAGCGCCACCGGCAGCATCGGTGACAAAGAGGGTGGCGGCGGCACTGTCGCTGTTTCGGGCGGAACCTGGGAAATTTCTGACGCCCTCTGGGTCGGCAACCAGGGTAACGGCACACTGACGGTCGCCGATGGCGGCGCGGTCAAAGCCAAGGCTTTGGCAATCGCCGGAATGGTGAACGCCAGCGGCGTAGTCAACATCGGCAGCAAAGCGGGCGCCGCACCAGCAGCACCCGGTACGCTGGAGACACAGAACATCGCGTTTTACTCCGAAGCAGGAGAAGCGGCGCTCAACTTCAACCACACGAGCGACAATTACATTTTTGCGCCCGCCATCATCAGCGACAACGACGCTTCGGGGATCGTTAATGTTCTGGCTGGTACGACGGTCATGACCAACGCCAATCTCTATGAAGGCGCGACCACTATCGCCACCGCTGCTACCCTCGCTGCCGACGTAACCAACGCTTTCAGTTCCCGTTCCGACTACATTGTGCAACCCGGCGGCACGCTCGATCTACGGGGCAACCATCAATCCGTCAAGAGTCTGTCCAACGCCGGCCTCGTCAAGGTAGGCCTGCCCGATGTCGCGCCGGACGCGACGCTGACCGTGACCGGCAACTACGATGGACAAAGTGGCGTGATCCGTCTGAATGCTTCGTTGGGTGACGACGCTTCACCTTCGGATCGATTGGTGATCGACGGCGCTGCCGCCAGGGCTACAGGGGTCACCAGGCTCGACATTGCCAACGTCTCCGGCTCCGGGGCTGCTACTGTCGGCGACGGCATCCTGATCGTCGAAGTGCAAAACGGTGTGACTGCTTCCGGCGCATTTGAACTACTCAACGCTCCCATCACCGCTGGCGATTACACCTATGCGCTGTATCAGGGCGGTCTTGATGGAAGCAACCCTTATAGTTGGTTCCTGCGCAGCACTCCGAGAGCAGTACCCCCCGTAACCACGACGACGGTCTCAGTGCCGACGCTTGACACCCCCGCGCTGATGCTGCTGGCTACGCTGTTGGCGGGCCTGACCGCCCGGCGCGTGCGCCGCAAGATGCCGTGTTAAAACATCGGTAAGACTTGGGGCTTGGGGCGGCTGAAATGCCGCCCCTTTTTTATGGCGGTGGCGGTTGGGTGAAGCTGGTGAACCGCGACAAGAAACATTCCTTATAACATCTATAACCATGCGTGTTTCAATCCACGCACCTCGTACGGGAGAGGGGACGGTGGCCGACGAAACAAAAAATATGCGCAACCAAATCGAAAATACCAGGTGAACCCCATCCCCATCGCCGCGCTCAGCTGCGGCGCTTCCGTCTGAAACCTGCCGACGCCATCCACCCCAGCGCAGCGGCGAGCGCCGCCAGCAATGCCGGGTTGAGCGCAGGCACAGCGACGGGTGCAGCGGCGGACGCAACAGGCGTGGCGGGTGCGATGAGGGTAGCGGGAACAGAAAACCGCGTCACCCATACTGAGGATGCTCCATCGCTGTACATGTTGCTGTAGCCAACCTTGTCGGAGGGAACAACATCGGCAACGGTTTTGACCATGCCGTCGATGTTGATGCACGTCGTCGGCGCCGTGAGCGTGCCGTCGATGGTCACGACACCGCCGGCACGCACCTCCACGCCCGCGTATCCGGGCGCCGCTGAAGTCATAACGACATCCCTTTTGACGAAGATCGCGGCGCCGTCGCGCGCCACAATACCGGCAGCGTCACCAGAGCTTGCCGATGTAAACGTAGCATTGACCATCCCGTTGACTGTGACCATGGCGGCTTCGTCCGCATAAACGGCAGCGCCATTGCTGGTCGTAATGTCTCCGGCCACGAAAACCGTGGACTTTTCCCATGCACCGATACCGCGAGCGGCGCCGGTCATGTTCACGTTGCCGCGGACAGTAACGTTCGCGCCGAGATCGCTGTAGATGCCCTCATTGTCGCTGTCGCCCGATACCCAAAGGTCGCCGTTGATGATCACCTCGGTATTTTTGAATGCACCAATGCCGTCGCCGTCCGCAACGATCGTGTTGCCGTTCACGGTAATGCCGGAACCGCTCCCGGCGATAAGCCCAATATCGCCGGCGCCCAGCGCTTCGACATCGCCATTGACAACCACGATCGCCTGAGCAGCGCTCAAAATCGCAGCGTAGTTGCCGGCATCTACTTGTACACCGGTCAACGTGCAAAAGGAACCTCTGCCTTCAACTTTAAGCGCATTACCACCAGTGGAAGAAACCGTGAAGCTGCCCACGCCCGTATAGCCAACCTTGCTGCCGCCATGCACATGCAAGCCGACGCCCGCATGGTTTGAAATCTCCAGTTTATGAGTGTTCAGGTCAAAGACGATGTTTTTACCGCCGATCTCCAGTCCTTCGACAATAAAGACATCGGAGTGCAGCGTGATGGTGTGCTGGCCATCGCCCAGCGCATCGATATCGTCTTGCAGATTCCCGGTGAGGAGGGGCGCGCCGTTGATATCATAATCGCCCACACCCGCATTGGCTGCGAGCGACATACCCGCAAAAAACCTGATTGCCTGTGTCGAACCGAGCGTATACAGAAAACGGGGCGTGTACGAAAAGAAAAGAGAAGAGAACCGCCCGGAAGAGACGCTCGAGCAGGTCGTTGTGAAAAGCATGGGTGCGCTCCTTTACGAAATTCTTTTCGACAGCGTGCTGCCGCCCGAAGTTCCGTAGCAGGAGAATGCCCTTACCAAAAAAGCGACCTGGTTTCTTTGTGATTTTGCGCACGTTGATTTTCGATACAGCCTGCCAACAGCGCATGCGCAAGGGCGGTGTTCACCCCCTCTCTGCACTTGCCGGCCTGCACGGAATCAAACACAGCTTCAGGGGCCGGCCCGATCAGAACATACTGTTTGCGCGATTCGAAACCGCGATCAGGCCAGCTTGCCGCATATGCCCGCAACGCTTCGGCTCCGGCAGGCCAATCTTCGCCGTTCACACGGCAGTCGGCCATAACTTCCCCGGAGGCATCCCGAGCAGCGTAGAGCCGAATGCCAAAGACGTCTTTACTCCGCAACTGCGGCATGAAGGCTTCCAGGGTATTCGTGAACAGGCAGCAGGGGCAAAAAAGATGTTCTTCCCGCGACAGATCCGCGGCTTTTCTGGAAGCCCTGTGCGCCACAGGACCAAACAACACCCGCCGCGCGTGGAGCGCACCTTCCGAGGCCTCCGGGAAATTCATGATCATCTCGCTGCAATGGCGTAAGCTCGGCGCGGCCAGATCATCAAACACCCGCCAATCCATCCGCATCCATTGCTCAAATCCGGCACGGATGGATGCGGTTGCGGACTCCCCACTGCTGGAATGTTGATACTCGAAGCACGGCAATGAAAGCAGCGTCGAATGTGCGACTTCTATGGTGGTGGACGTGAGGATCGCATCCGCCGGGTGTGCGTGCTCGACGAACCGGGGTTTGAGCCACAAGCCATTAGCCGCCACAAGCCAATCGCCTTGCCGCTCAGCAGACCAGCCACCACCAACCAAAACTTCTCGCAACACTTCAACCAAATCAATTTCTTCCGACCACTGCTCTACGCCGCCGCCTTTCTCTGCCTCCCGTTCAAAAGAAAAACATATCCATGAATCCTGGCCAGGGTTGTCAGGATGCCCTTTCGGCTCGGCGTTTGCGGCATTGAATTTGGAGATCATAAGCTCATGGACTGAGTCGTAAAGTCAGACAACCGTCGCACCGGATGGGTAAAGCCAGCGCAAGGGCAGATCATAAAGCCAAAGGCAGCAAAGCGGTGAATGTCGGGATTTCACTTCGTTCCATCCTGGCCTGCCGTTCTGATTCCAATCCCCGATTCCTGCTAACGACATGCAAGCGGCAGAAAACGCGTCGGGATGTCGGTTTTGTTTTGCCCCTTGATGGTCATCGGGTCGGGCGCTTTGGCGTTGCCGCATACCCAGGTGATCGGAACGATTTTGGCGTCCTCGACGATGGCAGGGCGCAGACTCAGCGTTTTGTCTTTGATGGCGCCGCTGGCGCGATAGCCGAAGGTGAGATGAATGGCGCCGTTTTCAATGGTGATCGCTTTGACGTATTGGTTGACGATTTTTTCCGGAACAGGAAGACCGGCAGCCGCGTTGTCCGATAACAGCGTATTGGCGGATTGCCAGGCATTGTTGACCGGCTTTTGAGCAATCTCGGCGAGCGGCAACGCGTCGTTGATTTGTTTGCGAACGGTCGAATCCTGAGCACTCGGCAACGCCATCAATAGCAAAATGGCCAGAATGCAGATAACGACCATCATTTCGAGCAGCGTAAAGCCGTTGAGGTTTTTGCTCACGCGAAGGCGCGAAGATGAAAAGCGGGTCATTGCGAGCGGCTTTTAGCTGCGAACGAAGCGTGGCAGGAGGCAATCCAGAGAGCGGAAGCCCCCTCCCCTTTCCCGCAAGCGGGAGAGGGGAGAAGGTGCGTTTGGCTTGTGTGGAGAAAAAGAGAACTCCATCCCCACCCCAACCCTTCCCTTGAAGGAGAGGGCTTGTTTTTCTTCGCGTCTTCGCGCCTTCGCGTGAAAGAAACGATTGTCGTTGTACCCATCACAGTCGCGCCTCTCTGTTGAGCCGCTGGGCAGCGGCGATCAACACCAGCAGCAACAACGCCAGCGGAACAATGTACGCCCAGGCGATGTCGATCCCGGCCAATGCTTCACCACGCAACGCGTGGGTAAGCAGGGTGTAATGCCCGGCGACCGGAACAGCGGCAATCCAACCCGGCTCGCGCTGTTGCAAGAGCATTTGCGCAATCGGCAGCAGCGAAAAGAGCAACAGCAATACCGAGGTGCTCGCCTGCGCTTCGCGCACCGAACGCCCGCGAATGCCGACATAAAAATGCAACGCCGGCAACAGTAGCGCCATCGGCAGCAACGCGACGGAAAAACGGCCGACCTCAGCGAGGCCAAAAAGGAACGGCATGCCAACCGCCGGCAAAGGCGCGAAGCGCAGCGTCAAATAAAAACCCGCCATCGTCAACGCAACGACGAGTGCGTTGACGATGGCCGCTGCCGCCCATTTGCCGGTGACGAGTTCAGCCGGTTGCGCTGGCGTAATCAACAGCGGTTGCAACGATTGCCGTTCGCGTTCGCCAGCGCCAGCATCAAGCGCCACCGCCATGCCGCCGGTCAGTGTTGCAAAGAACGCGTAAAAAGCGACGAGCGATAAAAGCAGCGCGCCGGATTGTTGCGGCGTTGCAAGGTTGACGGCTTCGACTTTCAACGGCGCGGCAACTTCCGGCGCGACGCCGCGCAGCAAGAGCCGCATTCTTCCCCATTCTTTCCCGTAAGCGTTTAGCAGAGATTCGGTTTGCGCGATGGCCACTTGCGCGCGATCGCGCGAACGGTCGTAAACGATCTGCACAGATGCAGCACGTCCGGCGGCAACATCGTCGGGAAAAGTTGGGGGGACGATCAGCGCTACGTCGATGCTTCCGCGACGAATCTGGTTTTCGTAATCGTCCGGTAGCGGTTTCAGCGTAACTTGCTGACGTTCCAGAAAAGCGATCAACGCCGGCGCGTGCGCGTTGCCCAGCACAGCAAGCGTGAGCGTTTGGGCGCGCTCGCTTTGCGTGGCGATCAGGTTGAAGATCAACATCAGAAACAGCGGGCCGGCAAGCAACGGCGGCAGCAGAACCATCAATAAAGTGCGGCGATCGCGGAAAGCATCGAGGCATTCCTTGCGCAAAACAATAGCGGCGCGGCGCCAAGAGAAACACGCGTTCATGCGGCGTTCCGTTGCTGCTTACCGCTCTGTTCGTCGTTTTCCAGCAGCGCGAAGAAAGCGTCTTCAAGCGACGCTTGCGCGGTTTTCTCACGAAAATTGTCGGCGGTTCCCTGTGCGATCAGGCGCCCATGGTTCAGCACCATGATGGTATCGCAAAGGTTTGCCACTTCCGACATGACGTGCGACGAAAAGATCAGGCACTTGCCCTGATCGCGCAACGCGCGCAAAAAACCGCGTAACAAACGCACACTCATCACGTCGAGGCCATTGGTCGGCTCGTCAAGCAAAATCACCGGCGGATCATGAATCAACGCGCGGGCAATCGCCACTTTCATCCGTTCGCCCTGCGAGAAGCCTTCAGTCTTGCGATGGGCAAGCGCTTGCAAGTCGAGCGTTTCCAGCAGTAAAGCGATGCGTTCGTCGAGCGCGCGACCGCTCAGACCATAGAGCGACCCGTAGTAGGCGATGTTTTCGATCGCGGACAAACGTGGATACAAACCGCGCGTGTCAGACAGCACACCGATGTGGCGGCGCACTTGCTGACGTTCGGCAACAATGTCGAACCCGGCGATGCGGGCGTGACCTTTGTCGGGGGCGAGCAGTGTGGATAGCATGCGCAATAATGTTGTTTTTCCGGCGCCATTGGGGCCGAGCAATCCGGTAATTTGTCCAGCGGGCGCGCAGAAGCTGACATCAGCGACAGCGCGGATTTCGCCGCGTTTTCCGAAATGCTTGCAAAGATGCGTCAGCTCGATCATGGTAAATCGGAAATCAAAGCGCAGGCATGAGCCGATTTGACCACAGCAACGGGGGCACGTTGTTTTCGAGATGCGCAACACAAGTTGACGGCAAGGTCGAAAGATCGGCGCTTTTGACAAATGCGGCAAGCAACTGCGGCGCACAGGCTTGTGTTGAAACGATATGGCCGATACCGTTTGCGGTGATGCGTCGGTGTTTCGTCAGCGTTTGCGCAACTTCGGCGGCGTAAGCCGGTGGTGTGACCGGGTCGAGCGCGCCGGAAAGCAGCAACACCGGCACGTTGTCGTTGACGACGGGCGTGCCCCAATCGTTGGACAGCGTTGCAATTGGCCAACGCGCGCAGGCAGCGAACGATTGTTGCGCCAGCGCACCAACGCGCGGCAAATCGACTTGCAGTGTTGCACGCTCTTCGTTAGAAACGCGCGATGCGTCTTCACCGCAAGTGATCGCGTAATAAAGCGCCGGGTTCATCTGCCCCTCCAGCGTCGAAGAAAACGATTGCGCCAGCGCCAGCAGCGGCGCGAAATCGTTGTTCAGCGCAGCGGTTAAAACCTGCGGCAGCAATGCCGCAGTGTCCGGCGAATAAAGCAGCGGTTGTAACGCCGCCAGCAACATGTCGGCATCGAGTTGCAAGGCTTCGGCGTTGCCGGTGCGCGGATCGTTGAACGCAACGCTCAGCCCAGGCGCAGCCAACCGCGTGATCAAGGTGTCGAGCGCGACCGCCGGGGAAGGCTGCAAGGTCCGACAGCTTTCCGACGTTTCGCAACTTTGCAGAAACGCGTTCAGCCGTTCGCTCCGCGAGCGCCAGGCGTTCAGCGTGACGCGAACGGACGGCGTCATCACGCCATCGAGCGTCAGGGTGCGCACATGTTGTGGATAGCGGCGCAGGTATTCGAGCGCGACGCGGGTGCCGTAACTGCCTCCCCAGAGGTTGAGGCGTTGCAAGCCGAGAGCGTTGCGTACGTTTTCGATATCTTCGACGAAAGCCAGTGTGCCGTAGTCAAGCGGATCAACGGATTGCGCAGTAAGCTGATCGAGGCACTGGCCAACTTTGAGGGCAATGTCGGTTGAAACGGTTTCACTCAATGCTTTGCTCTTTTCATCGAGCGCGGCGCATTGTAGCGGCGATGAGCGGCCCGTGCCGCGCTGGTCGATCAGCAGAATGTCGCGGTGGCGGCGAACATCGACCAGCGTCGCTGCAAACGGCGCCAACGCCGAAGCAGCTTGCCCCGGCCCTCCCGCCAACAGAACAAGTGGATCGGCTTCGGGGTGCGGTGCGTTGGCCGGAAAACGCGCGACGTGCAGTGACAATGCGCCGTGTTCGGGGTGAGCGCGGTCTTTCGGCACGTTGAGCCGCGCACATTGAATTTCCGTCGGCAACAACGGCAGCCGACAAGATTCAAAAGACAGGGTTTTCGACGAAGGCGACGATGATTCCGGCGCGGGCGCACAAGCAGCGACGAGCACCACGAAGAAAAACATCGCTGCTTGTTTTCCGATCAAGTGAAGCAACGAAGGAGGCCGTTTGCCAGCGCTTCTTCCCCAAAGGGGGATAGGCGAGATTTGCTGGTAACGGTTTTGCTGCTCGAGCATTTTGAAGCGAGTTCTAATCATCACCTTCCGACGCTGCGTCGGACATGCCTTCTTCTTCCGGCTCTTTTTTACGCAATTCGTCGAGGTCGGTTTTGATTTTTTCGAGGTTACGGAAAAAATCATCTTGCGATTGCGGCGCAATCACGCGCGCTGCCGGCGGCCACAAATCTTTCAAATAAGGATTGCTGGCGTCGTTGCCCTGCTGAATGTTGAACGGATCTCTGACCAACCACTGCACAACAGCGGCAGCGATGCACAACGCTGCAATGATGACGGCCTTGAGGCGCAATCGGCGCAGACTGATGACGCGCAGGTGGTAAAAACAGGTGGCGCCGAAAACCAGCCAATAAGCAACGAAGCTATAGTCAACCAGCAGCCGACTGGAAAAAGCAAATGCGCCCCAACTGAACAACGGTGTAAACAGCGACTCGACAGCCAGGCCGCTCAACGCGATCAACGTGTGGCGCGCGAAATTCGCCGCGCCGGAGAGCAACCGCGACAGCCCGGCCCAGGCCGATATCCAGACGACCAGCGTCAGCAGCAGCGAAACGACGGGCATCAGGTAAAGCGACAACCGGAATTCGCCGGTTTGGCTCGTCCAGATTTCGAGTACAGAAATACCGAATGCGATGGCCGCCAACGCCAAAATCCATGGCCATAACCGCTGCTGCGGCAGCAGTTTTCGTTCGGGCGCAACTGGAAAATCTGCGCCGCGAACGCGTAGCCAGGTATGACCGATTCGAAACAAGGTGTCGCCGGTGAGCAGCACCACGCGGGTGTGGCGGTTACCGCGGCTGTCGAGCAAGCCGTTTTGCGTACCGCAGTCTTCGGCAGTCCAGATACCGCGATCGTCACGGCGCAGTAAAACGTGCTGCGGCGCGACGCAGGCGTCGTCAACGATCACATCGTTGTCGTAGCCGCGACCGATCGACAGAACTCCATCAGCGGCGGCATGGCGGCTGCGGCTGACCAGTTCTTTGTTGCGCGACAAAATTTCAACCCAGATCATCGCGACACCTCCAGCGTGTTCAGGAACTGTCTTGCGAAAGTGATCGCGTTCGGATAACTGACGCCCGTCAAAGAAATGTGTGAAATAAGGGCCTCTTTACTGTTGTCCTGTGTAACGGCAGACACAGAAACATCGTAAAGATCGGCGAAGTCACGATAAGCGCGGGCGCACCAGATTACGCGCAGAACGGGGCGGCTCGGGTGCGCATCGTCCGGCGCCAGAAAATTTTCATAACACTGCTGCGAAGTAAAACGGCGGCGTGGCCCGTACAGTGAAGGCGAAAACATTTGCTGCGATACCTGCGTGGCGAACTGAAGCGCGTTGAGGTCAACGCTTTTCAGGTAAGTGTGCGACAGGCTTGCTCGCCCGCCGCTCATGTTTCCGGCCAGAAACAGATCGGTGCGAGTGTCGCAAGTGGAGCTGTTCATCAGCGCGCGCGGCTTCGGACGGACATCACTGTTGGTGCGCGCCCAGCAGTTGAACCAGGGTGCACTGCTTTCCGCCGCCTGGTACGGCCCGAAAGTGGCCGTACGAAAACCCTCTTTCTGCAACGCAGTGAAGAAGCCGTCTTGCCAGGCATCGAGTTGCTCGCGGATCGCTTCGCGCACGCTGACCTGACTCATCGCTTCGCTGTGACGGGCTTTTTCCAATAAAGCGTGCGCAGCGGCAGCGGGCACAAGAAAGCTGACCAGATCGCCGCCATATTGTTTGGCGACGTTGACGCCGGCAATCCGGTTGTCAGCAGTGACTGCCGGGCCGCCGCTCATGCCCGGATTCAGCGCGCCGGTGAAATGGATGCGTGGCTGGTAGCTGTTTTCGACCAGCCCGTTGTAAGTGCCTTCAACGATGGTAAAGCCGAGATCGAACGGGTTACCCATCGCAAACAAGCGCTCGCCTTTGGGCAACGTACCTGCGACAGCAACAGGATTGAAGGTGAAATAATCGCGCGGCGATTGAACATCGGCCTCCGCTTTGTCGGAAGGTTCCAGCCGAACAACAGCCAGATCGTTGGCGATATCAATAGCGTGGAGCCGCAGGTGCCCGCGCGTCCCGTCGGGCGCCAGATAATCGAGCTGATACGTTTGCGGCTCCAGCGCGTATTGCGAAACCACATGGTAATTGGTCAGCGCAAAACCATCGGCATCGACCAGAAATCCTGAGCCAAGCGACGATTGTTTCTGTGCGACAGTCAGCAAGGTGCGAATTTGCAAAAGCCGCGGCCTCGCCTTTGCGAAAATCTGCTCGGCAGTCGATGACAGCGGCTGGGGAGCTGCCATCGGAAGAGGCATTGATTCGCTGGTTTCGAGCGACGGGGACGCGAAGGCCGACGTAGTAAAAGCAGCCGCGAACAGTAGTCCGGAAGCGGCAACATAGAAACACCGGGAGAAAGAAAGCATGGTATCGAAGGAAAGAAAGAAGCGGGAATGTTTTGGGCATGGTAGCACGAGCGCAGCCATTCTTTCCTCCGGGGCGCTTGAAAAAGCAGCCCGGTGGCCGCATATGTCGTTTTATTGGAATTAACCACGAGGAGCGTTTCCATGCGTTTCGACAAATTGACGACCAAATTTCAGGAAGCCCTGGCCGACGCCCAGAGCATGGCGCTGGCCGCCGATCACGGTTTCATCGAGCCGCAGCATGTGCTGGCGGCGTTATTGGCGCAGGAGGACAGCGGCACGGCGTCGCTGCTGGCGCGCGCCGGCGGCAATGTGGTCGGCCTGCGGGCAGCGCTGAAAACAGCGCTGGCGCAACTTCCGACAGTGGAAGGCACGGGCGGCGAGATCACGGTGTCGCGCGATCTCGGCAGCCTGCTCAACCTGATGGAAAAAGAAGCGGCCAAACGCGGCGACCAATTCATCGCATCGGAGCTTTTCTTGTTAGCAGCATTCGACGCCAAGGGAACGCTGGCGCGGCTTCTGCGCGACGCCGGCGTTGATAAAAAAGCGTTGAGCGCGGCAATCGACGCCGTGCGCAAAGGCGGCGGTGTCGATTCGGTCGATGCCGAAGGGCAGCGCGAAGCCCTCAAGAAGTATTGCATCGACCTGACCGAACAGGCGCGGCTGGGCAAACTCGATCCGGTGATCGGGCGCGATGACGAAATCCGCCGCACCATTCAAATCCTGCAACGGCGCAGCAAAAACAATCCGGTGCTGATCGGCGAACCGGGCGTCGGCAAAACGGCGATCGTCGAAGGGCTGGCGCAACGCATCGTCAACGGCGAAGTACCGGAAACCCTGAAAAACAAACGGGTGCTGGCGCTCGACATGGCGGCGCTTTTGGCAGGTGCAAAATACCGCGGCGAATTCGAGGAGCGCTTGAAAGCGGTGTTGAAAGACATCGCCGCCGACGAAGGCCGCACGATTGTTTTCATCGACGAACTGCACACGATGGTTGGCGCCGGCAAAGCGGAAGGCGCAATTGACGCGGGCAACATGCTGAAACCGGCACTGGCGCGCGGTGAACTGCATTGCGTCGGTGCGACCACGCTCGACGAATACCGCAAATACGTCGAAAAAGATGCGGCGCTCGAACGGCGTTTTCAGAAAGTGCTGGTCGATGAGCCAAGCGTCGAATCGACGATTGCCATTCTGCGCGGCCTTCAGGAGCGTTACGAAATTCATCACGGCGTCGAAATCACCGATCCGGCGATTGTCGCGGCAGCGGAACTGTCGCATCGCTATATCACCGACCGCTTTCTTCCCGACAAAGCGATTGATCTGATCGACGAAGCGGCGGCGCGGATCAAAATGGAAATCGATTCCAAACCGGAAGCAATGGACAAACTCGACCGCCGCCTGATCCAGTTGAAAATCGAGCGCGAAGCAGTAAAGAAAGAGAAAGACGACGCTTCACAAAAACGGCTGGCGCTGATCGAAGAAGAAATAACCAAACTCGGACAAGAGTATGCCGACCTCGATGAAATCTGGAAAGCGGAAAAGTCCAATGTCGCCGGAACACAGCACATTAAAGAAACCATCGATAAAGTTCGCCAGCAAATGGAAGAAGCACGGCGGCGCGGTGATTGGCAGGCGATGAGTGAACTGCAATACGGCAAATTGCCACAGTTGGAAGCGCAGTTGAAAAAAGCAGACACCGCGCAACCCAAGAAAAAGGCGCGGCTGTTGCGTACCGAAGTCGGCGCCGAAGAAATTGCCGAAGTCGTGTCACGTGCGACCGGTATTCCGGTGTCGAAAATGATGCAGGGCGAGCGCGACAAACTGCTGCATATGGAAGCACGCCTGCATCAGCGCGTCGTTGGCCAGGATGAAGCGGTGCATCTGGTGTCGGACGCCGTGCGTCGTTCACGTTCGGGCTTGTCCGATCCGAACCGGCCTTACGGCTCGTTCCTCTTTCTGGGGCCGACAGGAGTCGGCAAAACCGAATTGACGCGGGCGCTGGCGGAATTTTTGTTCGACAGCGAGCAAGCGTTGATCCGCATCGACATGAGCGAATTCATGGAGAAACATTCCGTGGCGCGGCTGATCGGCGCGCCGCCGGGCTACGTCGGCTACGAAGAAGGCGGTTATCTGACCGAGGCCGTGCGGCGCAAACCGTATTCAGTGATCCTGTTCGACGAAATCGAAAAAGCGCACCACGATGTATTCAACGTGTTGCTACAAGTGCTCGACGACGGTCGTCTGACTGACGGACAGGGGCGCACCGTCGATTTCAAAAACACCGTGATCGTGATGACTTCCAACCTCGGCTCACATCGTATTCAGCAGATGACCGATAGCAGAAGTCCACAGAGCGCGATCAAAGACGCAGTGATGGACGAAGTGAAAACCCATTTCCGCCCCGAATTCATCAACCGGATCGACGAAATCGTCGTCTTTCATCCGCTCGATGAAAAACACATCGCCGAGATTGCCAGGATACAGATGCGCGCATTGGAAGCGCGGCTGGCGAAAATGGAAATACGGCTTGTCGTTGACGATAAGGCGCTCGCCAAAGTCGCACGTGCCGGATTCGATCCGGTGTTCGGTGCACGTCCGCTGAAACGCGCGATCCAGCAGGAAATCGAAAACCCGCTGGCACGCGAACTGCTCGCCGGAAAATTCGCGGCGGGCGATACCGTGAAAGTCGTGGTTGAAGGGGAGGAGATTGGGTTTGTGAAAAAAACGGATTAACCGCAAAGAACGCAAAGACAGAAGACGTCGTTCTGCGTGATGTCAAAACCCTCCCCTCCAAGGGGAGGGTTTTGGTGGGGTTACCGGAAGAACTACAACATGCGAAGCCAGTCACGTCTTGCGTACAGAATTCGCTCCATATCAATCACTTTCTCTTTTTTGTTGATCGTAAAGAACACAATGTGGTTTTTACGATCAATTTGCGGTATCCCATTGAAGAAAGACGATCATCAATAACCAAAGGATGTTTTTGTAGCATCTCCGAAAGACTTGAAAGCGCCTCCTCGAAAACCGCCAACCTTTTCAGCGCGGTGATTGGTGACAACAACTGCGCTGAAACATAACGGACAATGTCGCGCAAGTCGTTTTCAGCAGGCAGGGAGACATCATCCACCCTATAGTTTGCCATTGGCGATGTCCCGCTTGAGTTCTCGCGTGATATCCGCAAGCGGACGTTTTCGGCCTTTTTTAACGGCGTCTCTTCCTTCGTCAAGCAAACCGTACAGTTCCAGTTTGCCATTGAGCCGTTCGAACGTTTCAACACTCATGACCACCAGGTCACCCGCCCATTTTTGGTGATAAAAACGGGTTCGCGGTTTTCGTGGCAGAAAGCGGATATTTCGTTGTAGTTGTTTCGCAAGTCCGTGCTGGATTTAATGCTTGGCATCGTTCGATCCTCCTTTTTGTCTAAAGATATTGTATGTGAATTTCTTTAGATGGGGAGGTGGGCGGGGATAGCGTAGCCTGGACAAGCGAAGCGCAGTCCGGGAGCCACACTCGGCACGAAGCGCCGAACCGTTGGGTTATTGGATTGCGTCGCTTCGCGGCTTGTCCAACCTACGCTGATTTACGTACTACGGTGTTGCCTTTTCGCGCAGCCACCGCTTGAACAAAGAAACGACAGGTTCTAAGCTATCTGGCGAGCCTTGGCGATACGTCATGCAAACACCGTCGAACATATTGCCTAAAGCTTCTTTCATGCGCAACGCGAGAAAGCGCCATACAACCATATGTGCCAAGTAGTCATTCTCACTTGTTTGTCGAAAAAGATGCAAAAGCCGAATAGGCTTGTTGAGCCTCTGCGAAGCGATTGACTCCCAGTATTTCGCAAGGTTAGTAACACCAACGCTCGATTCGACTTCGATAACCACCGTAGCGCCGGGTTGCTCAATTCGCAGATCGCCGAACTGAAAATACACATTCCCGGAAATGGGCAAGCGGTTCTTGATACCTTGGCCACGCAGAGAAGGGATATCCGAATCGTTCGCTGCTGCTACGAATGGCTCAAGCGCGAGCGCTTCTAGTTTCTGTCGGGAAATTCTGATGGAGGAACTCATTATTGGCCTAACCACAAGCAGGCAAATTGTCTTGAGGGGAGCGGTGTCGTCTAGTTGGTAAATGTTGTCAATCCTTCCTAGCAAGCGGAACGCGTAGCCTGGACAAGCGAAGCGCAGTCCGGGAACCACGTCGCGGCTTGTCCAACCTACGCTTTTCTTTCTCCGGCCTTCAAATTGGGGACTGTTCCAGCCCAATCTGCCGTATAAATGCCCTCTTGCACATAGCGGTGAAATGTCGAAAACGGCCAACCACGAACCACTGTAACAAGCCCGTGTTTGAGCGGGTTAATGTGGCAATAATCCACATGTGTCTCATAATCTCGTTCGTCCCGGATGGTGTGTTCCCAATACCGCCGCTGCCAGATACCGCGTTCATCCAACCGTGCCCGAACTTCGGACAAGGGTTCGGTCGCCGGAATTCTCTTGGAAAACGCCATTTTGATGTTTTGCCAACGTGAGGCGTAATCCGCATCTTCGGGCGGCAATGTCCAGACGCAGTGTAAATGGTCGGGCAATACCACCCAAGCATCGATATGAAACGGTTTTTCGTGGCGAACTTTTCTTACCACGTCTCGCAACAAATTTATTTTTTGCACAAGCAGGTCGCTTGTGCGATCGAGCAGGTTAACCGTGAAAAAATAAGTTCCTCCGGGAACGCGATGACGTCGATAGTTCGTCATGCACGGTTCCTGGACTGCGCTTCGCTTGTCCAGGCTACCTTTTCCCAAACCTGAACCCGACCAAGCATCGGAATGGCTTGTCGAAGGCTCGGCAATGATTCCTGCACGCGACGAAGCACATCAGCGCTGGTTTCAGGGTCGTCGGTTTCGTGAATGAAGATATCGAGATCAACGGTGCGATTGAGGTAATGGATCAGTACCGGCGGTTGCGCTTGCGGGGAAACATCGCCGATGAGGGAATACAAGCAGGCGAGAACTTTTTCGCGCGGCGGCAATTCGGCCAGCTGTTCGCCGGGTTGGTCGTCTTCGGAGTCGATATGAACCAATACGTCCAGCGCACGATGCGACGCAAGGACGCGGCGGCGAGCGTCAGCGGCGATGTAATGTCCTTCGGAAACGCTCATCCAACCATCGACCAGCAGATGCGCGTCAATCAACACTTCGTCGCCCATGTAGCGTGTTCTCAAGTCGTGAACGTCTTTGACGCCGGGGGTGGCCGCAAAGGTGGCGCGAATTTCTTCGGTTTCGGCGGGCGTCAAGCCGCGGTCGGTCAATCGCGCCATTGCGTCCCAAGTGAATTTGCCGCCGGTGCGGCAGATCATGAAACCAACCAGCGCGGCGGCGAGCGGGTCGAGGAAGGTGTAGCCCAGTAGATTACCGCCGATGCCAAGTGCGACGACCAGCGAACTGGCGGCATCGGCGCGGGCGTGCCAGGCGTTGGCGATGAGCATGGTGGAGTTGACGCGCTTGGCGATGGCCAGCATGTAGCGGAACAGCCCTTCTTTTGAAACGAGCGTGAGTAACGCCGCCCACAGCGCAAGATGGTGAACTTGAGGAATCGACGCCGGATCAATAAACTTGTGAGCCGCTGCCCATAGCATGCCAACGCCAACAATCAGCAACAGCAAGCCTAGCGCCAGCGAGGCCGCGGTTTCAAAACGGGCATGGCCGTACGGGTGGTCCTCGTCGGCATCAGCGCGGCTGATTTTGTTGGCGCCGAGAACGATAAAATCGGCAAAAAGATCGGAAAGCGTATGGAGGCCGTCAGCAATCAATGCTTGCGAATGCGCAAAAACGCCAACGACGATTTGGGCAACAGACAAGAAAAAATTGACGGCGACACTGACCCACACGCTGCGTGTTGCCGCTTTGTGACGATCCAGCAACGTAACACGGTCGGTCGCCGTATCTGTTGGCGGGGTATTGGATAAAGGCTCCATAAACGTAATCATAACGCAATCCGGTATTGCCGTTTTGACAAAAATTAAACGCTGTTTTGGACCATTTGGGCTTCAACATACATCTCCGCCCTCTCCTCTCGCGGGAAGCCAACAGCGCGGAAGGAGGGAGCTAAACGCTGCGTCCGCTCGCAGATAGGCACGCACTTAATCCAAAAACACTCTAGCCGAACGGAAATGTTAAAATTTGCTTTTCGCCCGTTCGGCTGCCCTTCCCCGTAAACGAGGGAAGGGGAAATGGCTATCGCGCAAAGGGGGCGGATTTGTCCTCGGAAAAACAGGAGAGCTGTATTGGAAACATTGAGCAATGCCCCATCGACATTGGTTATCGCAACGCGGGAATCGGCGCTGGCGCTGTGGCAGGCGCACCATGTCCGCGACCGTTTGCAGGCGTTGTATCCGCAAACCCGGGTGACGTTGCGGGGGATGACGACGCAGGGGGATCAGATTCTCGATCGCCCATTGGCGACTATCGGCGGCAAGGGCTTGTTCATCAAGGAACTGGAAGTGGCGATGGAAGAAGGGCACGCCGATCTTGCGGTGCATTCGCTGAAAGACGTGCCGATGGACATGCCTCCCGGCTTTACGCTGGCAGCGGTGGCAAAACGCGAAGACCCACGCGACGCGTTGGTGTCGTCGCGCTATACGGCGCTGTCGCAGTTGCCGAAGGGCGCGGTCGTGGGAACGTCCAGTTTGCGGCGCGAAGCGCAGTTGCGCGAGCGGTACCCTCATCTCTCGGTGACGCCGTTACGCGGTAATGTCAACACACGGCTACGCAAGCTCGATGAAGGACAGTACGACGCAATTATTCTGGCGGCGGCGGGTTTAATCCGCCTGGGGTTCAGCGAGAGAATCGCGGCACTTCTGGATGTTGAGGACAGCTTGCCGGCGGTGGGGCAGGGCGCGCTCGGATTGGAGTGCCGCGAGGATCGCAAGGACGTGATAAAAGCATTGGCGCCGTTGATCGACGCTGAAACCTTGCTGGCTGTCAGCGCCGAGCGGGCGTTTTCGCGGGCGCTGGGTGGCAGTTGCCAAACGCCGTTGGCGGCGCATGCGGTATTTGACAATGCCGGTGATCCAAGCGGCGCGCTGTGGCTGCGAGCGCTGCTAGCGGATCGTGAAGGGCGGGAGGTAATACGCGGCGAGCATCGCGCCGAAGTGGCTTCGCTTGCTGACGCCGAAGCGTTGGGGCTGGCGCTGGCCGATGAATTCATGGCGCGCGGCGCGCGACGCTTGTTACCGACGTGAACGAAAAGAATTCCGTATTGGGCGGTGTGGGCGTGTTGGTGACGCGCCCGCTCAAGCAGGCGCGCCTTTTTGCGAAACGACTGGAGACATTCGGCACGGTTCCGATTGTGTTCCCGACGATCGAGATTGCGCCGCCGCAGGATGTGCGGCCCTTGCTTGAGGCACGTGCGGGTCTTGGAACCTACGATTTTGTGATGTTTGTTTCGGCCAACGCAGTGGAGCAGGCGTTGACCACTCTACCGCACTGGCCGAAAAACGTGATGGCGCTGGCGCCGGGCAGGGGAACGGCGGCGGCGTTGCGGCAGGCGGGCGTCCCCGATCAGCTTGTTCTGACGTCGACTTCGAGCTTTGACAGCGAAGGCTTGCTGGCATTGCCAGCGTTGCAGCAAATGCAGGGAAAGCGCGTGTTGATTTTGCGCGGCGAGCGCGGACGCGAGCTGTTGGGCGAAATGTTGGCGGCGCGCGGCGCCGAAGTGACGCGGGTGACGTGTTATCGACGGATTTGCCCTTCGCACAGCGCGGCAAATGAGGCCGATATTTTGTGGTCGCTGTTGCAGCAAAACCGTTTGCATGCGATTACGCTAACGGCCAGCGAAGCACTGGATAACCTCGAAACGATGGCAGGCGAAGCGCTGTGCCAAGCGTTGAAGGCGTTGCCCGTGTTCACCATCCATCCGCGCATTACCGAACATGCGCGGGCGCGTGGCTGGCAGGCCGTCGATACCCGTAGTGACGATGGCAATAGTAACAACGGCAGCGACGAAGGGCTCATTTGTGGCATGATTGCCTTTTTCTCTTCGCACGATTTTTCAGTTATACAGACAACTGCATAGACAACTACATGGACAGCTGCGCGGACAACATGAACACGAACGAACCATCGCTCGCAGAAACCTCTCCCGCGTTACCGTCCGAACTTTTTTATTAACCTTCTTAAAAGCGAGTTTCTTATGAACACCCCTATCGATAAATTGCCTGATATTTCGATGGACATCAACGCGTTGTACCGCGAAGAAGTCTATTCCGATCGCCGAATGGGCGTCTTGCGCGTCCTTCTTCCGGTCAAAGCAGACGGCTCGGCGGACACTGCCCGGGCAACGGTGTTTTCCGGCGAGGCACAGTTGATGACTTCCATCGGCGCCTTGCCGATCAGCTTTGACATTCCGGCAGCCACGTTTAAAGAAGCAATGGCGGCTTACGGTACGGCTTCCCGAGCGGCGCTCGAACGAACGATGCAAGAATTGCAGGAATTGCGCCGACAGGCAGCATCCTCGCTGGTGATTCCGCCGTCGGGCAGTTCGCTGGGCGGCATGGGCGGACTGGGTGGATTGGGCGGCGGCGGCAAAATCCAGATGCCGTAGGACTCTGTGGAAATAGGCTGTTACTGACGCGCACGGCTCATGCAGGGTCGTGCAGAAACGCCTTGAAACATTTTGATTTCATTGTGTCGTTTATCCACCAACCGCAAGTCGGCAAGGAATATTCGTTTAATCATCTCGCGGGCGGCAACCTGCCGCCCGCGGCTGTTTGCGGACAGATTAAAACCGTTCTAGCCGTCGCTTGATTTACGCCAACAAACAAACTTTGCGTTCTCAGTGCTGCCCATGGCCTGAACGATTACTTCGTTTTTAAAGCCGGGTAAACGCTGCAAGCGCACCAGGAGTTCTTTCGTTCCGTCAGCTTCGCATGGAACAAGACATCCTGAAGTTGTGCCCAACAAAGTCCAAAACACATCACCCATAATCGGCCCTTCATCCGTAGTGATGAGGGCGACTTCCTCCAAATCAGACCACAGGAGCGTTTCTTCCCTTCCATCGCGCAGGGTTCGAGTGACCTTGACATCATCGAACACCACTGTTTCATTGCGCCTGGTGACTGACGTGCCTTTCCGGCCGAAAATTCGTGAGAGAAATGACATAGCGAGCATTAGCGCTTGAACGAGTCGGCACGCTTTAGCGCAACCGGGGAGAATGGCTTGTCAGGCGTTTGCATATAACGTAACCGTGGCCTTTTCATGGGAATACGGTAGCAATGATACGCCTTCTCGCCACGGTTCCAGCGCGCCGGGCAGTATTGGGCGAGAGCAGATCTTTGCAACACTGAACTTTTTGATTTGCTGATTGAGATACGATGAAAAAGCCGAAATCTTCTTGAAATCCCAAGCCCCCACATTTCCCATCTCCGGTATTGTGGAAACCCACGCCTCTGCTCTTTTCTGGCTGTTGTGATTTGTATGTGAGTTGTTGAGTCCCCGAGCCGTAACTGTCCCGAGATAGAGCTGTATCAACCCCCATCCTTCAGCCGTGTATCTGAACGTAGCGCCGTTGCACGTCTCGGGATTCAGCCGAACACGCCGTGGAACAAAAGGAGGGCTGGCGCCTTGAACGTAAAGTTGGAGATACACGGTATCCCGCTTCTCGCCGGTCGGATGGGTGCGGTTAAACTGCGATAACACCTCATCGGCAGAATGGAATTGCTTCAGGGGTTGCTCAACATCAGAGTTCAACTCGAATACATGGCACGCGCCATCAGCGAACAACCAGCGTAGCAGCCGCTCATGATCTGCAAGAGTAGCGTAGAAATCGCAATTGGGCATAGCAGAAACTCCTAACGTCTGAATGAGCCGGCGACGAACCTGTCCGGAGGGGATGAAAATCAGGCGTCTGTCGGCGGCCAAGGCCGAATACTGCGGTGTAACTGGGCATCAAGCAACCAATTTTGAGGCCGCTTTTTCGGATCAAACCACTTGCAACCGTTCGCAACCCATTTAACGAAATGCTGTTCGCTATCATCGTAGCCATACTCACATCCGCAACAACAGCAGATATCAAAAGACTGTCGAATCTCCGCCGGAGAAGCGTATGGTACAGAGAAGGGGCCAAAGCCACAAACGGGGCAGTGATGGATCGGATCGCTCATATAGCCTGACGCTCAAACTCGCCGACGCGCTTTAGTGTGTCCGAGAAAATGATTTGCCAAATGTTGCCCGCGTCAGTTGGCTTCTCCTACGCCGCCGCGCCCATTGACTGTGCCAAGCGTTTCGCTCCCGTACTTTATCACAACCAGCCAATCACCGAGCGGTTGCCCGGGAGGGAGCAGGGCGTACATTTTCTCCACGAGTCTTTGTCGAAACAGTTCAAGTACGGCATCACTCATGAGATTTTTGAGATGAACCCATACAAGCAAGTCATCAGCCCGCCAGCCGTAGGCGTGTCGCTCAACTTCAACAGAGCCTTCGCCGCTCACGAGGTCGGATATTGCCGCATGAACTGTTTCTTCAATCGGCTGACGTTCGAAGTGACGTTTACGTTGCTGAGACATCGGGAAGTCTAACGCTTGAGTCGGTCTATTGCGAAGCCACCCGGGTTGGGTCTAAACACTAAATTTAATTTTCTCAATTTGCGCGCTCTTCGACTTTCAACAGGCACTTGAGCGCCTCTTGTGATCCCGTGAGATGATAGGTATTCCCCGGCTTGGCGTCGATTTCGATGTTGCCCGGCACAATCTCGCCAACATCTCCTCCTGTAACCGGGCGGTGAAACTCACACATCGCATTTATTTTATGTGGCCCAGGCGTTACCCAAGTTTCTGTTCCAAGCTGGTATTTGCTTACCCAAAGCAGCGGGCCATCATCAACTTTGCGGATAAGAACTCGCAGCGAAGGCGTATCTGTTCCTTTGATGAGTATTTTCCCACCCTCTGCGATAGCAGAGGAGGCGGGCGCAAAGATGCCTAGAATAAATGCTGCATAGGCAACAATCTGTTTTTTCATATATCCTCCCGATGTGTTTCACGAGAGCATAGCTCATAAAACAGGCAGATGCAAAAGCCAATTGAGTATACGGTTTAATCCGCAGGCGGATAGACCCTGACGACGTTTGCCCCGATTTCGACTGAAAAGCGAAACCCGTCCAAAGCTTTGATCAGTTCTGCCGATACATCGATCTTTTCGTCAGACACGCGCAAACCTCGATGAACGGTTCGAGTCATGTTCATCTCGATCCACTCAATCTCGCTGAATGGAATTGGTCCCTGGCTTCCAGACTCAAGACAGCCCGCCACAGGCGCAATAAGCCACTCGCCCCAAGGTGGCGGCTCTTCCTCCAGTGCCCACTTTGCACGAGCCGACACCTTGAATTGCGCAATGATGGCAGCTATTGCCTGGCACCAATTTTTTTCGTCACGCACCATCGAGTCCGACGCTTGAATGACCCGGCGCGCTTCAGCGCATCCGGGTTGAACGAAATGGGCCAGGCACACGCCAATGAATCACTTTGCCTGAACGAGTTGTTTGCAGGGTAAGCGTATATTCCATATCCAATCCGGCCTCTCTGAAAACAATCTCTGCATACCGGACAGCCTGTGCTTCCGCTTCGGCATCGCTACCCGCCTCCACGCAAAAATACATTTCGTCGTTTGACCCGCTCTGAATTCCGACGCAGCCGCTTTCAGGCACGCTGGCATCAAGGGCTTCGGCGACGGCCGAGCGTTCTTCGCCCATAAGTGGGCGCGACAGATCTGCGTAAACAGAATATTCCATGAATGTGGCTCGAAATACCGCGAAAATATAAGGCGCAACTATACCAGCGGATAAGCATTTTTCAGGTTGGCCTCTTTCAGAATCGGGCGCCATGGTTTACTTCCTGCGTGTTCACTTACACGGCAACCCAGCGCAATCCAGGCAAGCCTTTCTTTAGCTTCAATTTGGGTTGCCGCCTGCGATGCCCTTTTGCCCAGCAGAAACATAGGCTTGCCGCAGTGGTAAAGCCAAGCTGGTAACTCATATCCTTTTTTAACAACCCAGTTGCGCCAATGCCCATAAGACTCAGGCGTCTCTACTTCTTCAGGCCACTCTATACCGAGCAGCACTTTTTGCCGCGCCCGCTCTTCTTCAGAAACCCATGGGATCAGCCCCGGCGGCAACGGCAACCTTTGAAGCGCTCCACAGGTAACACATAGATAACTTCGGTTCGAGGCGATCATTTCGAACTTTCTATTCTAGTGCCCAAATTTCGCAGTGGCAAAACTGCTCGTCTTGAATACAAAGCTAGGCGCAACGGCAACTGAGCGGGCGCCATCACCACCAAAACCATAACCTGGAATTTCCCTTGCCAGCAGGGCCAATAGCATAGTCGCCGCGCCCATAGGGAATACCCGAGATGCCCTCCCGGAGCGAGGGCAGCCAGTTTGAACCTACGGTAAAAATGGCCGCCTCTGAGCTGAGCGGGAACGACCAATCCGTTGGGTTACTGGAGAATACTATCCTCAGTTTACCTGGAGATTGCCATGCGGCCAAGCCGTACCTGTTGTTGGGAACACGCAACTGATTTTTAGAGGGTGGCTTGATAGCAACAGTACGGGATGCGGTAACACCGTCGGCAGCAAAGGCGTCCAACAGAGCGATCAGCGATTCACAGCCGGCCGCGTCAGCGTTGAGGTGCCAGCCCGGATAGTTGCACTCGTTCTCCGTGTAGTACCAGAGCGAAACATTCCCGGCTTGTTTCCATGAGTGAGCACGCTGCATCAGAGCAACCTGATGTTCAAATGAGCCGACGGCGAGGCCGTCCGGGTTGAATGAAATGTCAGGCATAACGATACCAGTGGACAAGCATTTTTCAGTTAACGTCTGAATTTCCCGCCGCTGCGCGATTACCGTGCAGCATCAGGGCTGAGCGAAATGTTAAGCGCGCAGTCAACTGAGAGCGCAACGCTTGTCTCATGTTATCGGGCGCCCCAAACGCGTAGCCTCTTCCTCAAACCACTTCAGAAAGCCCTCGATGGCATTCAAAACCTGAGGCGCTGGAGCTTCCAAAGCCAGCCCATAGCCGGTTGGTAAGTCCCGTTTCAAGATTCTGACTTGTTGCTCCGGTGTACAAAAGATGAAGGATTTTCCATCTCGGTCAAAGGGTTCTCCCCAATTCGTAAGGAAGTTGAACATGCCATACTCTGCCCAATCACGCCGACACTCTTCTGCAGATCGCCCGTCTTCGATCTCAACGTCACCGTGGCATCCATATAAAAGTTCGTCCAGACGATTCAAAAGCGCCCAATCAGACAGGCCGTCAAACTCGGGTTTCCATAGCCGCGACAAATGGGCGCCAAGATTCTTAAAATTCGTATAGCCTGGGTGTAACGCGCAATGCGAATCGGAAAAATCGCCGATGGGGACTCCTTGGCACCATATCTGCATTCGCCCCCAGACAGCCGAAGGCGGTTTTAGCGTCGGCTCTGATATTGCTTCAATAGCGAAGGTTTCTTTGGTTCCAAAAAGCATGATGAGCAGCAGTCTAACGCCAAAGGTGAGCGCCTTGTCAGGCGCAAGCATCAGGAGGCAAGTTAAAACCGTGTCTCAGACGAATGATCAGATCACCCGGTCTGAGGGTTACGGCTTCGCCATTGGCCAGCACGGGCGTCCAACTGGATTCGTTACCCATTTCGTCCACGTCAACCACTAAAAACTCGCCGAAAGCCTCTCTGGGCCACGGAAGTGTCGTCGTTTCAGAATCGGGGTGTATCTGATACCTCTCACAAAATGCGAGGCATTTGATCGCATGATCCAACTGACGTTTGGTTTCCAGTAATTCTGAATTTGCCTCTGCCGTACGCAGTTTTTCAACAACGGCGTCCCGTTGCTCGCGAAGAAACCGTATTACCGCATCAAATTTAACCCGGTGTTTCATCTGTCTTTGCGTGCCTAGTGCTCGAACAGGTCGGTGCGCTTTAACGCAGTCGGGCCGAACGAAATGTCAGGCCAAAACCAACCAGACGCACAACGCTTGGCGCGATTACACATGGGGTTGGTATTTTGATCCGTCGTCACAACGCCTGCTCCAATATTTTTTGATACTTCCCCTGAGCTTTTGATATGAGTTCAGACACTTCCGCTCCCGTTTTCAGCTTATTGATCTGAAAATTCTTTTTCACATAGCTAACGTACTTTTTGTGATGCTCGCTTTCCTCATCGTTCTTTTCAAAGTATATGTTTTCATGCGACAGGGTCGGTTCGCTGTCGTAGGTAAGCAATCGAAGAAAATCCGAAAAATTGTCGGCCACGATCCAGCAACCTCCTTCATCTCCAAAGGCAATGATGGGTTGACCATCGAGTGGCAATTTTTCGTTGCAGCGCCAAATGGCATAAATTGAGCCTGTGCTGTTTGCTTGCCCAATACAAACGAGCTGCTCCATCAATTCCGATGACTGTGTCCAGTGCTTGAAGATATTTTTATCTTCAACGTACATCCCGAAACCCTGGCAAAAATTTTCAAAACCATACTTGTTCTGGAATTTAATCAAGTGATCCAACTGCCCAGGCAGTTCCGCTACGTTATAAATCTCCTTGAAAGCATCTACGTTCAGATTGTTTGTGGCGGATTCGGCCTCTTCGTCTGTTCTTATAATCTGCCCCAGACAAACACTGGCGGGGACATTTTTCACATCGGTTTTTCGTATATCAAGGTTTCCATAAACTTTTAGACTATTGGGAATGGTTTTAATTTTTGTCGCGTTGATATAAAGCGTTCCGGTTACTTTCAAATTTTCAGGTAGCCTGGATAATTGGGTTCTTGAAAAAAGAGCATCCCCAATAATGGTCAAGTTATCAGGAAGATGAGCTAATTGAGTGCCGCCAAGAAAAAGCCCTCCTTTTATCGTGAGCCTGGCAGAATTTGGGCTCTCTTTCACAAGAGATTCAAAGTGTTCCAAGTCGTTCATTGTCATTCCCTCCAGAGAGTAGCTGTGTTTATGCGATGCCGGATGCCTGAATTATCCGATGCGCTTTAACACGGTCGGGGTAAAGCGTAGCATAGTTTTCGGCGACGCCCGAAGCTGGAATTTCACTTCGTTCCATCGTTGCCTATCGCGCTGATGGCTTCTATGAATTCCTTCGCCTGAGGTGTCGGCAAAATCAGACCTCGTGGCACAATACCCGGAGAGCCGACAATGTTCATTTCTACGATTTGAAGATTCTCCGTCGTCTCGGCGAGCGCAATCGCGGGTGCCAAAAAGGAGGTCAGATATTCAATGTCGGCAGGCTGCGCGGTGAAAGGCGCTTCCTTTATCTGCGCCGGATGGCGCCCCGGCAAGCCGTCAAGAAGGCCCAAGAGAAGTCTGATGCCGCCGTTTTCTTCGACGCCTTCGATTCTGAACCATGATCCTTGCGGATAAGGCCCGCCGCCCCCTATTGTTTCCGGCAGGCTCTTGGTGAAAAGGGCGCCATCCAGCGAACGGTTCGCCAAACCTTTTTCCACGTCGTCATAGCTCAGGTTGAGAAAGCCGGACAAGCTATCAACCTGTCTTCTGATAAGCCACGAAGCCAAACCACGAACATAGATGCCTCGCATGAAGCTTGGCGCATCTTCCATGGAAAGATCCACGACCCAGCCCGTAGAGGTTTCGTGAGACTGGAACCGGCCCGCCTGGCAAACATGAAGAAAAATGGAACCGTTCAACGGAGTTCGCTCATGCACGGCGATAAGTGCAAACCCCATTGCCTTGATCTGGCGGCCCGCTTCAAGCAATTCGGCGTGAACTCCGTCGTTGAAACCGAAACTTCGCCCAATGGCTGCAACCTGCCGGTTGATGATCTCTCGGTCAAAAGAAACTTTCCCGACGGCTCCCATGCGTTTGAGCAGCCGGTTGACGCCGGAGGAAATTTTGTTGTGAGGATAGTTGCCCGCCCAATAAATTTCCGCACCATCGGCGGGTGAAAATTCCAATAAGTCCGCCATCGCTCAATCCCTTGCAGGTTTCCATGCGCCGCGCCGCCATTCGCCCAGGCGGCGGGTGATGTGGGGCGCGATGCGGTCGAAATTCTCCCCACTGTCCTGCATCATCACCTTATCCAGTTTCTTAAACTCCCTGTACGGCAGTTCTTCGACAAAAAGTTCGACAAGCAGACTGACAGAGGACATGATGGGATACTGAAATTCGTGAAAGGGTTAAGCCTTGCGCACACGTCGCGCGGCCCAGACCAGCAGCGCGACAGCCATGAGCGGCGCCCACACCACCACGGCCTCGTTGCGCAGCACCTGCGCGCCGCGCCACGACAGAAAGCGCCGCAACGAAATCGGCGACACCTCGATAGGCCGCCACGCAAAGAAATGGTGCGCCTGATCCAGCGGCCACAGCAGGGCGATACCCGCGCCGCCGTTGGTCATCATGTCCAGCAGCGGGTGCGAGAGCGTGCACAGCGCAATCCACGCATAGCCTGCCCAGCGCGGCATATTCCAGCGCGGCGCGAGCGCCAGACCCACCAGCCCAAGCAGCAGCGCAAACAGCAGCGTGTGCGTGAAGCCACGATGTCCGGTCATACCGCCGTAGCCCATGTCGAGCTTGAAGGCGATGGCGTCCAGATCGGGCGCGACCGCCGCCGCCATGCCCGCCAGCAACGCCCAGCGCGGAATGCGCCGCCAGCCCAGCGCCACCGCT
>WQUA01000031.1 GCA_009786025.1 Pseudomonadota bacterium
GAGACCATGGCCTGCGGCGCCGGCGCTTGCGCCGCCGCAGTGACCGGTATTCGCCGCGAGTTGCTCGATCGCCGTGTCGAGGTTGAAACCCGCGGCGGTTTTTTATCCATTACTTGGCTGGCCGACGACGCCTCGGTTATCATGCGCGGCCCCACCGAGACGACTTTTGAAGGCATCTGGCAGCCCCCCGTTTGATTTTTATCTGATCTTTGCTTCGGAGCACACCCTTGATGAACCCCAACGCCGTCCTCGATTTTCTGCGCGACCACCCGCAATTTCTCGAAGACAACGCTCATTTGCTTTACAGCTCACCCTCCTGGTCACAAGACGGCCGCGTGTTATCACTGACCGAGCGACAGTTGCGCACGCTGCGCGAAAAAAACACTAACCTCGAACGACAATTGCGCGACATGTTGCGCGCCGGCACCGACAACGACATCATCGGCGAACGGCTGCATCGCGTCACTCTGGCTTTTTTTGCGGCGCGCGATTTAACGACAACGCTCGCTGTGCTGCGGCAAAGCCTCAGTGAGGATTTTCAAGTACCGTGCTTCGCCGTGCGCTTGTGGGCGACGCCGGACAACACGACGCGGCACATCGTCGAATGCTTGCCGGTCTCTACCGAAATTCAGGAATACACCGATGCGCTGGACGCACCGTACTGCGGTCGCGATGTCAGTGGTGAAATCAAAAGCTGGTTCGACGGCGCCAGGGCGCTCGGCTCGTTTGCGCTGATTCCCCTGCGCACCCGTCAAACCTTCGGCTTGCTGGCGCTGGCCAGCCCGGACATACAACGCTTTCCGCCCGATATGGGGACGGTTTATTTGACACGGTTGTCGGAACTGGCGAGCGTCGCGCTGGAGCGGTACCTGGCGTTTTGATACCAGGGATCAGAAAAACCTTTTGCTTTACTTCAATCGCTCCGGATGGGTGTACAGCGTCGCTCGACCGGGACGCGAAAAGCCGACCAGTGATACTCCGTACCGAACCGCAGTATCGACTGCCAGCGATGTCGCCGCCGAAACCGCAAACAAAATTTCAACGCCGCATTGCGCTGCTTTTTGCACCATCTCGTAGCTGGCGCGGCTGGTCACCAATGCTGCGCCATCCTGCCAACCCTGCTGCGCGCGCAAGCCGAGCAGTTTGTCGAGCGCTACATGCCGACCAACGTCTTCACATTGACCCAGCACGACGCCCGTCGGCGACAACCAGGCGGCGGCATGCGTACAACCGGTACGGTGCCCCAGCTTCTGTCGTTCATGTAATTGCGTCAGACAATGATCAAGCGCCGCCAGCGGAAATCGCTGCGTGAACGGCAACATCGGCAAGGGTCGGCAGACATCTTCGATCTGCTCCATACCGCACACGCCGCAACCGGTGCGCCCGACAAGGTTACGGCGGCGCTGCTTCAATGCTTCAAAGGCGCGCCCGGCCAATTCAATGTGAAGCTCGATGCCGCGCGGCCCCTGCCGTTCTTCAATGTCGTAAATTTCCTGCGGCGACGATGCGATACCCTCAGCCAGCGAGAAGCCCAGCGCCAACAGCGGCAGTTCGTGCGGTGTTACCATCATCACCACATGCGAGACGCCGTTGTAAACCAGTGCCACCGGCGCCTCTTCGGCCAGCCAGTCATGGCTCGATTGCACAATGCCGTTGTGCCGTTGCACAACCATTGACCGCGTTCCCGGCAACATCATCGCGTCCGAAAAAGCGGGCGTCTCTTCGGGCAAAGTTTCAAATAAAGATTCGCTTCTTTTCACACTAACTCCAAAAACTCTTGACGATTGTACTCTGAACGCCCACCCATAACACTTATTCTCGCTATGGTTTTATCGGGCGCTACCGCCTGTCATTTCCCCGATCGCATTTTTTATTCGAAGTATGTTTTTAGCGTGCGATTCCCGAAGAGAAGTATGCATACCTCTCAAAACAATATAGGCACATTCATAGAGAAATCGCATCGCCGATGCTTATTATGCAATGCCTTATCAATAGTATCCGTATAGAGAAAATAGTTTTTACTCTTTACTTTTGTGTTATCTTCACCAGTGATGCGACACGCGCTGTTGCCGTAAACGTTCTTCAGTGAAACAGCGTTCGTCGATCTGTATTCAACGAGGAGACAAATATCATGCAAGTCAATCGAAGGCAGTTCTTCAAGGTTTGTTCCGGCGGTATGGCCGGGACAACGCTTGCGGCGCTGGGTTTTGCGCCGGGAGCGGCGCTGGCGCAAGCGCGTCAATACAAGTTGTTGCGCGCCCGCGAAATACGCAATACCTGTCCGTACTGTTCGGTCGGCTGCGGCCTGCTGATGTACAGCATGGGTGACGGCGCCGGCAATACCAGGAATACTCTTTTTCACATCGAGGGAGATCCTGATCATCCGGTCAGCCGCGGCGCGTTGTGTCCCAAAGGCGCTGGTCTGATTGATTACATTCACAGCGAAGACCGGCTGCATTATCCCGAAGTGCGTGAGCCTGGCACCGACAAATGGAAACGGATCAGTTGGGAGGAAGCGCTGTCGCGCATTGCGCGACACATCAAGGACGACCGTGACGCCAATTTCGTCGAGCGAAATGCCGAAGGCGTCACCGTCAACCGGCTGCCGACGCTGAGCATGATGGCAAGCACTTCGACCACCAACGAGGCTGGCTTTCTGACACAAAAACTAACCCGTGCTTTAGGACTGATTCACGTCGATAACATCGCCCGTGTCTGACACGCGCCAACGGTAGCAGGTCTTGCTCCATCATTTGGCCGCGGTGCGATGACCAACCATTGGGTTGACATCAAGAATGCCAATCTGGTTGTTGTTATGGGCGGGAATCCGGCAGAAGCGCATCCGGTGGGATTCCGCTGGGCGATTGAAGCCAAAATCCACAACCATGCCAAAATTCTGGTGATTGATCCGCGTTTCACGCGCTCGGCGGCGGTGGCCGATGAGCATGTGGCGTTGCGGTCAGGCACCGACATCACTTTCCTGTTGGGGGTGGTGAATTATCTGATCGCCAACGACAAAATTCAGCACGAATACGTTCGCCATTACACCAATGCCGATTTTCTGGTGCGTGACGATTTTGCTTTTCACGACGGGTTGTTCAGCGGCTACGACGCGCAGAAGCGCACTTACGACAAATCGTCATGGGCGTATCAGTTCGACGAGCATGGTTTTGTCAAGCGCGATCCGTCGCTGTCGAATCCGCGTTGCGTCTGGAATTTGTTGCGTGAACATGTCAGCCGTTATACGCCGGAAGTTGTCGAAAACATTTGTGGCACGCCGCAGGATCGCTTCAAAGTAGCTTGCGAGCTGATTGCCGAAACCGCTGCGCCGGATAAAACGATGACTTCGTTGTATGCGCTGGGCTGGACCGAGCACACGGTCGGCTCCCAAAATATTCGGGCGATGGCAATCATCCAATTATTGCTTGGTAACATCGGCATGCCCGGCGGCGGCATCAACGCGTTGCGTGGCCACACCAACGTACAAGGGATCACTGACCTTGGCATTATGGCCACCGCACTGCCCGGTTATCTGGCGCTGCCATCGGAGAAACAGCCCGATCTGCGCACATTCCTCGCGGCCGTCACGCCGAAGTTGCAGGTGCAGGGGCAAGTCAATTACTGGGGCAACTATCCCAAATTCTTCATCAGCCTGCTGAAGAGTTTTTACGGCGACAAAGCGATGCCGGAAAACGATTTTGGTTTCGACTGGCTGCCGAAGTGGGATCGTCTCAACGATTTCATGTACACCATGAGCGCGATGGAAGACGGTAAGCTGAACGGCTGCATCTGTCAGGGCATTAACCTGCTGGCGTCGTTCCCGGATTCCAACAAGAGTATTCGGGCGCTGTCGAAACTCAAATATCTTGTGGTGATCGACCCGCTCGACTGTGAAACATCATGCTTCTGGCAAAACCACGGCGAGTTTAACGATGTAACGCCAGCTTCGATTCAAACCGAAGTTTTCCGGCTGCCGTCTTCGTGCTTCGCTGAAGAAGAGGGCTCGTTGGTCAATTCCGGACGCTGGTTGCAATGGCACTGGAAAGGCGCCGAAGTGCCGGGCGAAGGCCGGGACGACAGCGAATGCATCGCCGGAATCATGATGGCGGTGCGCCGGTTGTATGAGCAGGAAGGCGGTAGGGCCGTTGAACCGTTGCTCAATATGAGTTGGAACTATGTGAACCCCGAAGCGCCGTCTTCTGCGGTTGTCGCCAAAGAAATGAACGGCCGTGCGCTCGCCGATCTCGCCGACGCCAGCGGCAACATCGTTGTCCGCAAGGGTCAGCAACTGAGCAGTTTTGCCCAGCTGCGCGACGACGGCACGACTGCCAGCGGCTGCTGGATTTTTACCGGCAGTTGGACGGAAGCGGGCAACCAGATGGCGCGGCGCGACAACGCCGATCCGTCCGGCCTCGGCAATACGCCGGGCTGGGCTTGGGCTTGGCCGCTGAATCGCCGCGTTCTCTACAACCGCGCGTCGCTGGATCCGCAGGGCAAACCGTGGGATCCAAAACGTAAATTGCTATGGTGGAACGGCGCGGCGTGGACCGGCTACGACGTTCCCGACTTTGCTGCTTCCCCGCCGGGAAGCGAGGTGACGCCGTTCATCATGCAAGCGGATGGCGTCGGCGGTCTTTTCGCCCAGGGCAAACTGGCCGAAGGACCGTTCCCCGAGCATTATGAGCCAATAGAAACGCCGCTCGGCACCAACCCGCTACATCCGGAAGTGGTATCCAACCCGGTCGCGCGCATCATGAAAAACGACGACGGCTTCGGCGATCCAAGCAAGTATCCGTATGTCGCCACGACGTACCGATTGACTGAGCATTTTCATACGCTGACAAAATCAGCCAGACTCAATGCGATCACACAACCTGAGGCATTCGCCGAAATCAGCGAAACGCTGGCGAAAAAAGTCGGTGTCAAATCGGGTGACATGATCAAGGTCAGTTCGTCGCGCGGTTTTGTCAAAGTCAAAGCGACGGTGACCAAGCGGGTACAGATGTTCAAGGTCAATGGCCGGGAAGTCGAGACCGTCGGTCTGCCGATTCACTGGGGCTTCAAGGGTGTCGCCGTTAAAGGCCATCTGACCAATCGGTTGACCTCTGCCGTTGGCGACGCCAACACGCAAACGCCGGAGTACAAGGCGTTCCTGGTCAACGTTGAGAAAGCGTAAGGAGGCGAACATGACCATGCATGAACAACACTATCAGCGTTCCGCCACCAACGCGCTGACGCCGCCGCCGCAAAGCCACGTTTATCAGCAGAAAGTTGCCAAGCTGATCGACACCACGATTTGCATCGGTTGCAAAGCCTGTCAGGTCGCCTGTTCGGAGTGGAACGATTATCGCCCCGAAGTCGGCCACAACGTTGGCGTTTACGACAATCCGGCCGATCTCGGGCCACAAGCGTGGACCGTGATGCGCTATAACGAAGTCGTGGAAAACGGCAAACTGCAATGGCTGATCCGCAAGGACGGCTGTATGCACTGTGAAATTCCCGGCTGCCAGAAAGCGTGTCCGGTTCCAGGCGCCATCGTGCAACATCCGAACGGTATCGTCGATGTCGTTCAAGACCTTTGCATCGGTTGCGGATACTGCATCGCCGGCTGCCCGTTCAATGTGATGCGGCAGAACCCGGACGACAAGCGCGTTTACAAGTGCACGCTATGCGTCGACCGCGTTGCTGTCGGTCAAGAGCCGGCTTGCGCGAAAACCTGCCCGTCCGGCGCGATCATGTTCGGTAGCAAAGAGGACATGAAAGTCCGGGCTGAGCAACGCATCGGCGAATTGCGCTCGCGCGGCTTTACCAATGCCGGGCTTTATGATCCGGAAGGCGTCGGCGGCACCCATGTGATGTATGTGTTGCACCACGCCGACCGGCCGGAGCTGTACAGCGGCCTGCCCAAAGACCCGGCCATCAGCTCGTTGGTCAGCTTCTGGAAAGGCGCGTTCAAACCGCTGGCGGCGGCAGGCTTTATCGCGGCGTTCGCTGCCGCAGCATTGCACTACATCAAAGTCGGCCCGGTAACCGAGGACGACGAGGAGAATCATCATGACTGATCAAAAAGACGTTGTTTTGCGCCACATTTGCCCGGAGCGTGTTGCGCACTGGGTGACGGTACTCGGCTTTTTCTTTGTCACGGTCTCGGGGTTGGGTCTGTTCTTCCCGTCACTGCACGGACTGCTGGGCTTTTTGGGAACACCGCAACTGGCGCAATTGCTACACCCGTTGTTCGGTATCTTGATGGCGCTTGGGCTGGTCGTGCTGTTTCTCCATAACGTCTCGCACAGCCTGCCGGAAAAAGGAGATCGCGAGTGGTTTAACCACCTCTCCGCCATCCTGAAGGGGAACGAACATCACGTCGTAGATGTCGGGCGCTACAACCCCGGCCAGAAAGTACTGTTCTGGAAAATCATGGGGTTGGCCGTTATTTTGCTGATCACCGGCTTGATGGTGTGGCGACCGTATTTCGCCCACCTCTTTCCGATTCCGCTGCTGCGGCTGGCGCTGTTCCTGCACTCGCTGTGCGCCATCCTGATGATGTTCCTGATTATTGCGCACATTTACATGGGTTTCTGGTATAAAGGAACTTTGCGCGGCATGGTCTATGGAACGGTTACCCGTGCCTGGGCGAAGAAACACCATCCTCGCTGGCTGCGCGAACTGGCAACCAAGGAAAATGAAAATCACTGATGTCTAATGTTTCTTCTTCAGCCTCTGTCGGCGCGATAGGTTCTATCGCGCCGCTTTTTCTCCCCAACCCGGTCACGTTGTACGAAACGCGCGCCCGTCGTCTGCACGCACTGGCCGAACACGAACCGTCGTTACGCGATTATCTGCTGTTTGTGTTGCAGATCGTCGCCGTTCAGCACGCGCTGAGCCGCCGCGACAACGACGCACCGGCGCCGACCACGACATTGCACGTCGATTGGGTCACGCCGCCGTTGTCGATGGCGCGATTGTTACAGGATTCTTTCTGGCAGGAAAGTTTCACGGCGCTGCTGACCATGCTGTTACCACACGTGCCGACGCCGGTGCAAACCGTCCTTGAGCGCTTGAAAAAGCTCGGCCCTGTACAGCGGGCGACAGCGGCTCGTGCGTTGCTCGACAACGACACTTCGCTCACCGGCAGCGATGGTGCGCCGTTCTTCTGGGCGGCGCTATCGTTAACGGCGATGCAACGCATCGCCCGCAGCAAAATTGTCGTCGCCGACAAAAGCGGCGCAGCACGCCACTTGTGCCCGCTGTGCGGCAACGCGCCGGTCGCCAGTATCGTTCACCCGGATGGCCTGCGCTACCTGCATTGCCGACTCTGCGAAAGCGAATGGCACGTTGTCCGCGCCTTGTGCAGCAACTGTGAAAGCAGCCGCGATATTGACTACTGGTCGCTCGAAAAGCAATTCCCGGCGATCAAGGCCGAAAGTTGCGGCGACTGCCGCAGCTATCTGAAAATTCTTTATCAAAAAGACGACAAAGATGTCGATGCCGTTGCCGACGACCTCGTCAGCCTGGCGCTCGACGCGCGTCTCGAAAGCGAAGGGTTCAGCCGCAGCAGCATCAATCCGTTCCTGTTTCCATCATCCTAGTCGTGCCGGACGTACTGTACCCGCAGCTTCCGTCGGTTGATCGTTTGCTCCATGATGCGGCGGTGGCGCCGCTGGTGTCGCGCTACGGCGCGCGTCTGACCGCCGACGCCGCGCGGGCGCTGCTTGCCGAAGCCCGCGCCCATATCGCCGCGCACCGCGCGTTGCCGGTGTGGGCGAACGATTGGCCGACGGCATTGCAACGAACGCTGGCGGAACGAAGCGCCTCGAAACTCAAGCCGGTGTTCAACCTGACCGGCGTCGTGCTGCACACCAACCTGGGACGCGCCCAACTGGCGGACGACGCCATCGACGCCGTCGCCCGCGTGATGCGCGCGCCGGTCACCCTCGAATACGACCTCGACGAAGCGCAGCGCGGCCACCGCGACGACACCGTCGCCGAACTGCTGCGCGACATCACCGGCGCCGAAGCCTGCTGCGTCGTCAACAACAACGCGGCCGCCGTGCTGCTGATGTTCGCGGCGCTCGCCGACGGCAAAGAGGCGATTGCTTCGCGCGGCGAGTTAATCGAAATCGGCGGCGCGTTCCGAATTCCCGACGTGATGCGACAAGCCGGTTGTACGCTGGTCGAAGTCGGCACCACCAACCGCACCCACCTCGCCGACTATCGCAACGCGATCACCGAGCGCACCGCGCTGCTGGTCAAAGTCCACACCAGCAACTACCGGATCGAAGGCTTCACCTCGTCCGTGTCGGAAACCGAACTGGCGGCATTGGGGCGTGAAACAGGCGTGCCCGTCGCCAGCGATCTGGGCAGCGGCGCGTTGATCGACATGAGCGCCTACGGCCTTCCCGCGGAGACCATGCCGCAGCGCATCCTGGCCGATGGCGTCGATCTTGTGAGCTTCTCCGGCGACAAACTTTTGGGTGGCCCGCAAGCGGGAATCATCGTCGGTCGTGCTGACGCCATCGCGCGCTTGCAAAAACATCCGCTCAAGCGCGCCCTGCGCTGCGACAAAATCACACTGGCCGCGCTGGAAGCGACACTGCGTTTGTATTCGCGCAGCGATCAACTGCCGCTGCTGTTGCCGACACTGCGTTACCTGACGCGACCGCAACCGGACATCGCCCAAGCCGTCGAACGCCTGCTGCCGGAATGCCGGAAAGCGTACGGCGCATCGTTCCACATCGACAGCGCACCGTGCCTGTCACAAATCGGCAGCGGCGCGTTGCCGATGAACACCTTGCCGAGTCAGGCGCTGACCTTCACCGCCCGCGACGGACGCGGCCGCACACTGGAAGCCCTGGCGGCGCACTGGCACGCACAACCGAAACCGATCCTCGGACGTATCGCCGACAATCGCCTGTGGCTCGACCTGCGTTGCCTCGATGATGAGAGTGAATTGCTGGCGGCGTTGCGGGCGGCAGCCAGTTCTCTGACCGGAGCTTCCCTTGATTCAGCCAAGGAAAGATAATGGTGTTAGGGGCTGGCGTGTCTTGGCCATACGGATCATAACCAAGGCATGGCGTTCCGCCGCTGCTATTTTCATTGCTTGTTTAAAAAGGAAAAAAGTGCCATACTGTCCGCAAAAATTCCCAGCGGAAGGATGGTCTCATGAACGCCAAACTGGCCTTGGTTGAAAATCCAGACAGGGCGTTTGAATATCTTCTCGAAGCCAGAAAACACCATACACAGGCAGCGATAGCAAAGCATTTGGGGGTTGGTGTTCGAACGGTTCGAAGATGGGAGGTCAGAGAAACCAGTCCCACACCGTATGCTGCGCATGCATTGCAACTCCTGCTTCCGCTCCCTGAACCTGTCGTTGTGGAGCGGAAGTTTGATTTTGTTGATCTGTTTGCCGGCATCGGCGGCATCCGCAAGGCCTTTGAAGGGATAGGCGGGCGCTGCGTGTTCACCAGTGAGTGGGACAGCTACGCGCAAAAGACTTACGCCGAAAATTTCCGTGATGGCCACACCATTGCCGGCGACATCACCAAGATACCAGCGGAAGAGATTTCTCGCCATGATGTACTGCTTGCCGGTTTTCCATGCCAGCCATTTTCGATTGCCGGGGTGTCCAAGAAAAATGCGCTTGGCAAGGCACATGGCTTTGCCTGCGAAACGCAGGGCACCTTGTTCTTTGATGTTGCGCGTATCATCTCTGCCAAGCGCCCACGCGCATTTTTGCTTGAAAATGTAAAAAACTTGCTGTCGCATGACAAAGGGAACACCTTTGAAGTTATTCGACGCGTTTTGACAAAAGATCTAGGTTATCACATTCATTGGCGCATCATTGACGGCGCGCATTTTACGCCCCAACATCGCGAGCGCCTCATTATTGTCGGTTTTCGTGAACCGGTTGCTTTCGATTTTGATGCGCTTCCCTTGCCTCAAAAAGGCGGAATCAAGCTCGAAAACATTCTGCATCGCTGTGATGGGACTGAGCCGGAACTGGAGTGGGACGAGAACAGGTTTTTCGACCATAAGAAAAAACGTGTTCAAGATAAATATACTCTCACAAATCATCTTTGGGGTTACTTGCAGCGCTATGCCGAAAAACACCGCGCCAAAGGCAACGGTTTCGGTTTCGGCTTGGTTACGCCGGACTGCGTTGCGCGCACACTTTCGGCACGTTATTACAAGGATGGCTCGGAAATTCTTGTCTACCAAGGCAAGCGCAGGAATCCCCGCCGGCTAACACCACGTGAATGTGCAAGATTGATGGGCTTCCCCGACACGTTCAGAATCCCGGTATCGGATACGCGGGCCTATAAACAATTCGGGAATTCTGTTGTTGTTGATGCTGTGGCGCATGTTGCGAGGCTAATGCAGCCGATGCTGGAGGCTGACGTCTTGGAGCCTGAATTGCCTCTTTGTTACGTTACTGCGTAATTGAATTGAAGAACCAACTTCCAATCCATTTCATGTATGGTTGATGTTGTTGATTTCGTAACCCGTAGCCGCATGATGTCTGGCATCAGGTCGCAAAATACCAATCCAGAACTGTTTCTCAGAAAGGGCCTTCATTCGCGCGGATTCCGGTATCGCTTGCATGTGAAGGAGCTGCCGGGAAAGCCTGACATGGTTTTGCCACGATATGGAGCCGTGATAGAGGTATATGGTTGTTTTTGGCACAACCACGGATGCCGGTATTGCAAACTTCCGGCAACCAATACCGGGTTTTGGGAAAACAAGACAAAGGGAAATCAGGCGAGGGATCGAAAGAACCTTGATGTGTTGATTAAAGCCGGTTGGCGCTGCTTGATTGTTTGGGAATGCGCAATTCGCAAATCACAGCGCTCGCCGAAAGAGCTTGATGCCGTCAAGCTTGTCGCTCGATGGCTCAGAACTGGTGGGCAGTTTGCAATCATTGACGAGAAAGGGCTGTGTAGCCCGAAGATATCGCTGAAAGAAAAACCATGTTTGACAGTATCGCCAGTTTGCTGAAACGGTTCTCGGATTTGGGGGCAACCCGGGTATTTTGCAAGCCGCTTGCCGAGAACGATAACAGCAAGCAGCAAATCTATCTCGGCGCCAGTCTTGAGGTCGTTCAAATGTTTCCTCTTCGGAAAATTGAAGCTGCCGAGAAAGGCAAAGACAGCACCTATAAAGCCAAACTGGATTTCAGTTGGGTAGGCAAAGACTTTGTTGAACGGGCGACGGGTGCGCAGTTGATTTTGTATCCGCAGTATCCCGAAGTTCGTTTGTCCGGTTTCTTAAGGGGGTGTACGCATGCGCCAAGCGAACACTTGCGACCTGTTCCCAAAGTATTCCGCTGCTTCAATAATGGCCCGGATGGGCGAATTTTATTTTTCGGTATTACAGGGAGCGGAGAAACGCTGGCCTATCTGGCGCATGCGGAAAGTGCAGTAGCCAAGGAGTTTCAAAAAAACAATACAAAGGGAAACTATCCGAAAGAGAGCATATTTTTTGATTTGCCGATCCTTACGCGGGATTCGAAAATCATCCTTCTGGAGAGGCTGGCTGAAATTCGAAGAAAGGGCTGGCACCACTCCATCAGGCTGAATAAATCTGGTGAGGTCATACCATACAATGCAAGGAATGGTGGGGGTTATACACTTGAGGCATTGCTTGGAATCATTCCCAACGGTCGCTCTGAGCCGGATTACTTGGGGTGGGAAATAAAGGCATATGGCGGAAACCGGCTAACCCTGATGACGCCTGAGCCGGATGGCGGGATGTACGGTGAGGAAGGAGTAAAAGCGTTTGTCAGGAAGTTTGGTGCGCCAAGCAGAGGCGATACCCTGTATTTTACCGGCACTCATCGTGCCAACAAACGAAATGCCGGAACAGGCTTAACGCTTGTCGTGCGCGGGTTTAATCCAGCGCGCAAGATGATTGAGGACGTTGGGGGCGCCGTAGAGTTGTTGACGGATGCTGACCAATGTGCTGCGGCTTGGTCATTTGGTCACTTGATGATAGGCTGGAACAAGAAGCACGCGCAGGCGGCATACGTTCGCTATGAGAGCGAAAAAAAGGAAGCGCTTGCCTATCGTTATCTCAGCCCGGCATTGATGGGGCGGGGGACGGACTTCAATCGTTATCTGTCAGCGATATGTGCGGGGAAAATAATATTCGACCCCGCCTCAAAAGTCATGAATGTGAGTACACTAAAGCCGTCCGCCAAGGCGCGCAGTCAATTCCGCATGTCAGTGCGGCATTTGGGGCAGCTATATCAGGAGTTCGGAGAGGAAGATTTTTAGTTCATCATGATGGTGGAACGCTTTTGTTGTGAGGCTTTCCGGTCGGACAGCTATACAGGTTAGCTTGTGAGCCCCAACAATTAAACGTTCTCCGCTTGAAAAACGCACATGCTAACAGCGAAAACACTCCAGCAAGGTAAACCATGATTTTCGTCACCGCAGGCCACGTTGATCACGGCAAAACATCGTTGCTCCGCGCGTTGACCGGCGTTGAGACCGATCGCCTGCCGGAAGAAAAGCGGCGCGGGATGACGATTGATCTCGGTTACGCCTACCTTCCCTTGCCGAGCGGCGAAACGCTGGGCTTCATTGACGTTCCCGGCCACGAGAAATTTTTGACCAACATGCTGGCCGGTGTCGGCGGTGTTCAGCATGCGTTGCTCGTGGTTGCTTGCGACGATGGGATCATGCCGCAGACCGAAGAGCATCTGGCGATTCTGCACTTGCTGCGCATTCCCGGCTTGACCGTCGTGTTGACCAAAACCGACAAGGTTGATGCTGCGCGACGCGCCGAAGTTCGCGCGGCGCTCGAACAAACATTGCGTCGTTACATTTGGAACGATGCTGCTTTTTTTGAAGTTTCGGCAACGACCGGCGACAACATCGCTGCGCTGAAAGCACATTTGCAAACGCTGGCGTCGCAGCCCGCCAGTGCAAGCGAAACCCGCCGTTTCCGTCTGGCGATTGATCGCGCTTTTCATGTGCATGGCGCCGGTCTCGTCGTGACCGGCACGGCGTTCGGCGGTCGCGTTGCTATCGGCGACACGTTGTGGCTGACCGGCGCCGGACGCGCGGTGAGGGTGCGCCATCTGCACGCGCAGAATCAGCCGGTCGAATCCGCGCACGTCGGCCAGCGCATTGCGTTGAATCTGGTCGGTGATGTTCACAAGGACGACATCGCGCGCGGCGATTGGCTGTTGTCGGAAGCGCCGCCGTCGTCGGTGAGCCGTTGTCTGGTGGAACTCGATCTTCTCGATGCGACCGCTTCTCTGCAATCCTCGCAGTTCGTTCATTTGCANCACGCCGCCAGCCACCTTACGGGTCGGCTGTCGTTGTTGCAGCATCCCGACGCCGTCACGAAACATGTNTTGTGCGAGCTTGTATTCGANNCGCCGCTGCATCTGGCCGACGACGATGTGTTGGTCGTGCGCGACACCAGCGCTCAACACACGNTGGCAGGTGCGCGCGTGTTGTCGTTAACGCCGCCGCGACGCGGCAAACGGCAACCGGCGTTTTTGCAATGGCTTGCGCGTCGCGCTGAAACGAACGATGACCGCGAAGTGCTGGCGCTGTGGTTGCAACAAGGCACTGTCGAACTCGATGCTTTCGCCTGGGCGCGGCAATTGACAGCGCCGGCATTGCAAACTTTGTTGCATACCTCCGGTGCGCTCATCAAGGGGGGTTACGCGATCGATACGGCGCTCGCCGAACAACAATGTGACCAACTCCTTGCGGCGCTGACCGAATTTCACGCGCGCACACCCGAACACCTCGGTGTTGGACACGCGCGATTGCGACGAATGGCGTTGCCGAACACGCCGGAGCCGTTGGCTTTTGCGCACATGGATCGCTTGCTGACGGAAAAGCGGCTGATCAACACCAACGGCTGGCTGCATTTGCCGCAACACCGGCTGGCGTTCACCGCCGAAGAAGATCGGTTGTGGCAACGCCTGTTGTCGCTCTTTCACGAGCCGCCGTGTTGGGTGCGCGATCTCGCGCATGCTTCGCAAACCCCCGAAGAAACGGTACGCGCCTTGCTGCACAAAGCGGCGCGGCTGGGCTACGCCGTTGCAATCGTCCGCGACCGCTACTATCTGGCGTCGCAAATCGCTCGCATTGCTCAGACCGTCCGCGATGCCGCCGCCGAAAACGATGGCGGCGACGGCAGCATGGAAACCGCAGCGTTGCGAAATCGTTTTGGCGTCGGCCGCAAACTGGCGATCCAGATTCTCGAATTTTTTGATCGCAGCGGCTTCACTCGCCGCATGGGCAACCGTCACTTGCTGCGCGACGCGGAGTTATTCGCAGTTGATGATCATGCGCAAACTGGAAAAAACGAATGAACCGCAAAAAACGCATAGGGCTCAAAGGGGGCAACGAATGGATATGCCGAAAAACATCCGGAGGAGTAACCCCATTCTTGTCCAAGCTCCTTTGAAAAGCGAGCTTGGGTATCGTGCCTCCACGTGAGGGGCATGTTCCATATTCGCGCCTTTCATATTTTTCATGTTCTTCGCGATTAAAAGTTTTCCTTTGCGTCTTTGCAGTTAAAATTCCCGAATACGGAAGAGCAACGTTCCCGGTGGGGCGGCTGGACTTCAAATCCAGATGGGGCTGCCAGCAGTCCCGGGCAGGTTCGACTCCTGTGCTCTTCCGCCATAACAGGGGGCCGAAAATAGAATCCCCCACGGGAGCAGACGCCACGGCGCATAGGGGGAAGTATTATCATGCCAGCAGGTTGGGCGACGACGATTTTTTCAATACCCCCTGGCCTTCTCCTGTACGTCATTGCCCATAAACAAAACTCATGGAATGAAAAGCGATCAAAAACAAAGTGTTATAAAAAATTGACTCGCCGCTGCGGCGGATCAAAATACGCCCTCTGCGGTAGGGTAAAATAGCCCCCATCTTTTCCGCGCAGCATTTATTCATGGGCGCGTTTTTTTGTCCCTTGTTTTTCTGGAAAACGATTGTCCACAGTACCTGTCCTTGCCGATACTTCAATCTGGTCTGCTTGTCTGGCCACGTTGTCGAAAGAGCTGAGTCCACAACAATATTCGACGTGGATCGGGCTTTTGTCGTGTGAAGAAACCGGTGAGGACTTGTGCATTCTGGCGCCCAATACTTTTGTACAGGACTGGGTGCGGCGGCATTTCGGCGCGCGCATTGAAGCATTGGCGCAAACCCTTGCCGGGCAACCATTACGAATTCGCTACGCCATTAAAAAAGCGACGCCTGAAACGACTGCGCAGAACGGAAAAAGCGTTCCGGCGCTGGCGCCCAACGACGGCGGCAAGATGACTTCCGCTGTCTCTGCGCTCCCCTCAGCGCCAGTCGCCGCGCCGACAACCATTGCGGCGCCTGTGTCGGCCGCCGTCGGTAACGGCGTGCGCCACGAACCCCACCGTCTGAATCCGTCGTTTACCTTTGATAGCTTTGTTACCGGTAAAGCAAACCAACTGGCGCGCGCCGCCAGCCTGCAAGTCGCCGAATCGCCGACCTCATACAATCCGCTGTTTATTTACGGCGGCGTTGGTCTTGGCAAAACCCATTTGATTCAAGCCATCGGCAACCATCTGTTGCAACACACGCCTTCCGCCAGAATTCGCTACATCCACGCCGAAAAATACGTTTCCGATGTGGTACACGCCTACCAGCACAAATCGTTCGACGAATTTAAACGCTACTACCATTCGCTCGATTTATTGTTGATCGACGACATCCAGTTCTTCCGCGACAAAGGCCGCACGCAAGAAGAATTTTTCTACCTGTTCAATGCGCTGGTCGAAGCGCACAAACAAGTCGTTATCACTTGTGACACCTATCCGCGTGAAATCAAGGGACTGGAAGAACGGCTGGTCTCACGCTTCGGCTGGGGGCTGATCGTCGCGCTGGAGCCGCCGGAATTGGAAATGCGGGTGGCGATTCTGCTGGCGAAGGCTAAATCGGTCAACGTCGCGCTCGACGAACAAGTGGCTTTCTTCATTGCCAAACACATTCGCTCCAACGTGCGCGAACTCGAAGGCGCGTTAAAGCGCGTTCTTGCCTACGCTAGCTTCCACGCTGCCGACATCACCCTGGCTGTTGCCAAAGAAGCGTTGCGCGATCTGATCGCCGTGCAAAACCGGCAAGTGTCGATTGAAAACATCCAGAAAACCGTCGCCGATTACTACAAAATCCGGATCGCCGACATGCAATCGAAAAAACGCTCGCGCGCCATCGCCCGCCCGCGGCAAGTCGCGATGGCCCTTTCCAAAGAGTTGACCGAATTGTCGTTACCCGAAATCGGCAACCGCTTCGGTGGTCGCGATCACACCACCGTGCTGCACGCCTGCCGCCAGATCAGCCAGTTGCGCGAAACCAATCCCGAGATCAGCCACGACGTAAATTTCTTGCTGCAAGTGCTGCGCAGTTGATGCCTAGCGTCAGAGATCAGGCATCGGGGATCAAGAACGCCCTTATTCTTTCACCGCACCACTTTCCTCTCGATCGACGAAACCTGACTGTTCTGGAAACACACCCGCGTCAACGTTTGCGGATCGCCATCAGCCGGGTCGTAAACCCAGCATTTTTCACAAAGATCGCGGACGGTTTTCACTTGATTTTTTGAGTTGACCTTCGTTCGTTCGCGACAGACGCCGGCTTCCTGCGAATCAGGGCTGCCGATACGGGAGCGCACTTCGGCGGTTGTCATGCCCTCGCGAATAAAGCGGCGTTCGTTGGCTTTCTCGACATTTTTGCTTGACACCGATGTTTTCGCGGAGCGCGATGCATTTTTCCCGGATGCTTTCGAAGCGTCGGGCGTTTGTTTCGCATCAGCCGCCGCCTTTCGCACAGATTTTTTCTTCGCTGCTTTAGCGCTGTTCGGCTCACCGCTTGCCATATCAATGGTGTTGTACTGCAGCGCGACTGCTTCGCTGTCCGCGCCTGCGCACGGCTTGTCACCGAACTCGATCTTGCCGTCGGCGCCCGTACATTTGTACACTGCCGCTGTTACTGTTCCTGCCAGCAACATCCCGAAAAAGAAAACGGCTACCACTTTCATTGAAAACTCCTTTTCCTGACATAGTCCTCTAACACTTCTCACACGCTGCTGCTATTCAAAGAGTCATGCAGCTTTGGAGCGAGATAACGAATCGCCGACAGCACAAATAGTACGACAATATAAGGTCGACAATGCAACAAAGCATAAAACCGGGCAGATCACGGTACAGGAAACCCCAGTATTTTCCGCCGTAACATGTCGAAAAGCCAGGTTGCGGTCAATGTTCGCACTTGCTCGCGCGGTCGCTCGGCGAGATTCAGCGTGCGCGCCACAATGTCGTTGCCTATTACTACGGCAACGCAGACCGTTCCCGGCGACAAGCCTTCCTGCGAATCCGGCCCGGCGACCCCCGTCGCTGCGAGCCCGACATCAGCGTGCAAGATTTGGCGTACGTTGCGCGCCATGCGCGTCGCTACTTCTTCGCTAACGACCGGGCCAGGCGGCACATCGAGCGTTTCAAATTTCACATCGCTGGCGTAAGCGATGATGCCGCCGCGAAACACGCGGCTGGCGCCTGCAACGGAGGTCAGTCGTGTGCCAATACCGCCGCCGGTCAATGACTCGGCCACTGCCAGTGTTTTCCCCCGTTCGGCCAGCAAGCGCAATACGACCGCTTCCGGCGAGTGATGCGCCGGGTCATGGTCGTTCTCATTACGGCCCTCGCTGAACACGATGTCGCCGAGTAGCGCGCGCACTTCGCGCGCTTCTTTTTCCAGCACGCGCTGCGCTTCTGCCGCGTTAGCGGCTTTCGCTGTCAGCCGTACACGAATACCGTAAACGTCGCTCGCCAAAAAAGCAATCGTCGGATTACCGCTCACGTCCAACGCCTGCAAGCGCGGCGCCAATCGCGCCGCAATCGCTGATTCGCCCGCCCCCAGACAATACAACGTGTGATTGACGATCGTGGCCGCATCACCGCGTCGTTGCAGCAAATCAGGCAACACATCGGATTCAAACAGTGTGCGCATTTCCCAGGGTACGCCGGGCAACGCATAGATCGACTTCTCTCCAAGCGGACAAATCAAACCGGGCGCGGTGCCGGCAATCGTCGCCGTCGGCCGAGCGCCGACCGGAACATCAGCCTGCATCGCATTGTTGTCCGTAAAGGGGCGGTTGCGTTGATGAAATATCGCTTCGATACGGGCGACAAGCGCCGGATCGCGCCGTAAAGGAACACCCATTACGTTGGCTATCGCCTGTCGTGTGATGTCGTCCTGTGTTGGCCCCAGCCCGCCGCAAACAATCACGGCATCGGCGCGACTCAGCGCCAAACGCAAGGTTTCCTCAATGCGTACCAAGTTGTCGCCGACTCGCGTCTGGAAATAACAGTCCAGGCCGAACACCGCCAACCGTTCGGCCAGCCACGTTGAATTGGTATCGACAATCTGCCCCAGAAGCAATTCAGTGCCCACCGCAACGATTTCACAACGCATCTTTCTTCTCCAAAAAATAGTTTACCAACCAACCTCCCGGCGGTCGCGAAACATGCCTTACCCGTACACCTGTTGCTATAATAACTCTTTCGAAAACCACACACTCGGAAATCCCCATGGAACAAAACGCCCCTGTCGTCCATCCCGCGCCTGCCGTCAAACAGCCCCCTATCTTGTTCAAAGAGACGCAGGATATTATCGCTCAGCTTAACGGATTGCTCGGTGGCCCGCTGATTGTTTATTGGAACAACAGCCGCGGTTCAGTGTGTCACAACGATGTGATCGTGCTCTATCGCATCCTGGAAAGACTGGGGCCGCAAGAAACGATTTACCTGTTCATCAAATCCAGCGGCGGCACTGGCGAGGCATCTCTGCGCATCGTCAACCTGATCCGCCAGTTCAGCAAACGGCTGGTAGCGTTGGTGCCGCTCGAATGCGCGTCGGCGGCGACCATGATCGCCATCGGCGCCAACGAAATTCAAATGGGGCCGCTTGCCCATCTTACTGCCGTTGACACTTCGCTGACGCACGCGCTCTCGCCGCTCGACCGCGATAACGATCGTGTCAGCGTCAGTCTCGACGAACTGACACGCGTAATCCGCCTCTGGCGCGCCGAGCCTTCTGACGCCAAGGTCAATCCTTATCAAGCGTTGTTTGAACATGTTCACCCGCTCGTGGTCGGCGCCGTCGACCGGGCTGAATCGCTGGCGATCATGTTGTGCAAGGAGCTGCTTGCTTACCACGTCACCGACGAGACAGTTGCCAACCGGATCGCCACTACGCTGAATTCCAAGTACCCGGCGCACAGCTACCCGATTCTGCTCGACGAGGCGCGTAAAATCGGCTTGAACGTCGAACGACTTTCCCCGGAAATCAACGCGTTGTTGCTCAAACTCAACTTGCTTTACAGCGAGATTGGCCAGAAAGCGACGACCGACTTCGACGAAATTCGCGCGCACAGCAATGAAATTCTCAACATCTGGGAAGCGCACGATATCCAGCTTTATTTTCAACAGGATAAGGATTGGTTTTATCGCACCGAAGAGAGGCGCTGGATATCGCTCAACGACAACAGCAGTTGGCGCGCAATCGAGCAGGAAAAAGGCAAGATCAAAAAGAGCTTCCTGCACATTTCGTAGTCGCCGTTATGATCCTCTTCCCCAAGCGAGCGAGAGGAGTATCAGCCAAAACAAAAATCGCCGCCCGAATATTCGGGCGACGGTTTTTCAAGAACAGAGAGACAGATAGATTTTATTCCGCGTTTTCGGATGCGGCGCTCGCGCTGCTTGCCGTCGGCGCGGATGCGCTTGCAACGGCACTGCTTGCCGCTTTCACGCTGCGGCTTTGCAGTTTCTCCTTGATTCGTGCCGACTTGCCGGAACGCGAACGCAGGTAATACAGTTTGGCGCGGCGCACGTCACCGCGGCGTTTGACTTCGATGCTGGCGACCAGCGGCGAATAGGTTTGGAAGGTGCGCTCGACGCCTTCGCCGGACGAAATTTTGCGCACGATGAACGAGCTGTTCAGTCCGCGGTTACGTTTGGCGATGACCACGCCTTCGTAAGCCTGCAAGCGCTCACGATTGCCTTCCTTCACCTTGACTTGCACGACGACGGTGTCGCCGGCGGAAAATTCGGGGATGGTTTTCCCCAGACGCTGTATTTCTTCGCGTTCCAGTTGTTCAATCAAATTCATCGCTTACTCCATTTTCAGTTAATGGCCTTCGGCCTGTGACGTGCAGCGCAGGACGCCTCCTGATGCACGCTGTTTTTTCGTTGGCGGAAAATATCTCCGCCGCTTTTGTGTCCGCGGTTGACTTCACCACAGCCACGAAAACTTTATTTCTTTCGCCCTGCCCGCTGAACCTTTTCCAGCAAACATATTTCCTTCTCCGTCAACCCGCGCTGCGCCAGTAAATCCGGGCGACGCGCCGCTGTTCGCTCCAGCGCCTGCTTCCGGCGCCACTGCGCAATCGCCGCATGGTCGCCCGATAACAGCACTTCCGGCACCGCTTCGCCTTCGTACACCGGCGGTCGCGTGTAATGCGGACAATCGAGCAGTCCGTCAACAAACGACTCCTCTTCCGCCGATCCCGCGTCGTTCAGCGCCCCGGGCAACTGCCGCACCAACGCGTCGATCAACATCAGCGCCGGCAACTCTCCACCCGACACGACGAAATCACCGATAGCAATCTCCTCATCCACTTCTCGCGCCAGCAAACGTTCGTCGATGCCTTCGTAACGTCCCGCCAACAAAATCAGACCCGTTCCCTGCTGCGCCAGCGCGTTCAACGCCGTCACCCGCGCGTGCGTCAACGGCATTCCCGCCGGCGACAGATACAACACCCGGCTCACCGCGCAGCCCGCTTCCGCTTGCGCCGCACGCGCCGCGTTCAACGCAGCAGCCAGCGGCGCGGCCAGCATCACCATTCCGGGACCGCCGCCATAAGGCCGGTCATCCACCGTCCGGTGCGGATCGCTGGTGTAGTTCCGCGGGTTCCACAACGCCAGCGACCACAAATGCTTCGTCAGTGCCCGTCCGACCACGCCGAACTGCGCTGCATGCTCCACCATCTCTGGGAAAAGCGTCACCACATCCATTCGCATGGCGTGCTGCCCTCAATCCTTCCTTGTTGGACGCTGAACCCCATCTCCGCCCAGCCCCTTTGCAAAGGGAGCGTCGGCGAAGCCGACGGGGTTTGTGCGGGGGGGTGTTAACCGCCGCGCTGCCAACCCACTTTGATACAACCCGCTTCCAATTCAACCGCGTCGATATACGCTTCGACAAAAGGAATCAGCGTCTCCGCCGCTTTTTTTCCTTCCGTGCCTTCTGTTGCTGGCGGCTCGACATGCAACACCGGCTGCGCGCCATATTCTTGCACCGCCGTTACTGCCCCCAGCATTTCGCCCTCACGATTGATCACCTTCAGACCGATCAAATCGACGAAATACACTTCTCCCGGAGCCAGTACGGGCAAGGCTTCGCGCGGCACAGTGATCGACATGCCCTGCAACGCCGCCGCGTCCTCACGCGCTGTCACACCTTCCAGAGCCGCCAGCACGTACTCGCCGTGGACTTTACCCTCTTTGAGACGGACATCCCGTGTCGCGCCGCTGCGATCCACCAACAACCATTGCCGGTACGTTAGCAGCGCGTCCTTGCTGGCAGTGAACGACTGCACTTTCAGCCAGCCCTGGACGCCATAGGGCGCAACCACGCGCCCCATCACGACTTCGGCGGCTGCCATCTCCGTAAAACGTGTGCCGCTATTTACACTGCTTTGGCAGCGCGCTTGGCCAGCATCGCCACCGTGTCCGACATTTGCGCGCCGCGCTCCTGCCAGAATGTGATTCGATCCATCGCCAGACGAACACCTTCTTCCTTGTCGTTGGCGATCGGGTTATAAAAACCGACGCGTTCAATAAACCGACCGTCACGCCGATTCCGTGAATCAGCGACGACCACATGATAAAAGGGGCGCTTCTTGGCGCCGCCGCGAGCCAGTCGAATGACGACCATAATCGTTATGCCTCAAAGAGTTAAGCGAAAAAAAGACAATAATTATATACCAATTTCCGTCCGTTTGCCTGCTCGCCCATCCGCGGCTGCGCACTCGCGCGGGGGAATGACGTTGGTTTGTGTTTTTGTACCTTTGACATTGCCCAGCGCCTGCGCTTCACGCTACCTGCCGCTCCGGCCAAAGATTTATGCAAAACGCATGAAACAGGAAACAGGCTAAATCCGAATACGCTATGATTCAATTTTTTCGCGTCGGAACGTCAGCCTCATGGAACTTTTGGATTTTCTCATCAAAAACTGGATGTCAGTCATCGTTTTTGTGGTCTCAGGAATACTGCTCATTTTATGGCCACAGATTCAGAACCGCTTTTCCCCAACAGTCGGCGTCTCGACACTGGAAGCGACGAAGCTGATCAACGCCGGAAGCATTATCGTGCTTGACGTGCGCGATGCCGCATCTTATGCCGCCGGCCATCTCGGCAAAGCGATCAACATCCCGCTGGCCGAACTTCGGGAGAAATTGCCCGAACTGCGCAAGAGATCCTCCAAAAATATTTTGGTTTATTGCGACCGCGGTCAAAGAAGCCTCTCCGCCGCCAAAATTCTGGCCGGTACGGAAAAAACCATTCACAACTTGCAGGGCGGCCTGGTGGCTTGGAAGGAAGCCGGGTTGCCGGTTGAGAAAACGACGGAAAAAACGCAGGAAAAATCATCGGAGAAAAGTAATGGAAAATCCAAAAAATGAACGCGTCAATGTCACCATGTACTCGACGGCGGTCTGCCCGTACTGCCAACGCGCTGAAATGTTGTTGAAGAGTAAGGGTGTTACCGAAATCACCAAAATCCGGATTGACGAAGCGCCAGAGAGGCGCGACGAGATGATCACCAAGACCGGTCGCCGCACCGTTCCGCAGATTTTCATCGGCAACACCCACGTCGGCGGTTTCGATGATCTGGCGGCGCTCGACCGAGCGGGTGGTTTGGATCCATTGCTTAAAGGGCAAACCGGAGCATAAGCACAAATCCGGTAAAATGCTCGTTTTACTTATCAAGACTCACTAAGGAAACACCATCATGGCAGAAAACTCAGGCGCCGCCCAACCGGCTGCGGCAGAAAACAGCGTGCAGGTTCGCATTCTGAAAATTTACGTCAAGGATTTGTCGATCGAAAACCCCGCCGCACCACAGATTTTCCAACAGGAAAAGATGCCGAACGTCGAAATGGGACTGCGCGCGGAAGCGAACAAGATTGCCGACGACACTTACGAGAGCGTGCTGACCGTAACGTTAACGTTCAAGCTCGAAGACAAAACAGTATTGTTGGTTGAAACCAAACAAGCCGGAATCTTCAACATCACCGGCCTGCCGGAAGCGGCGCTGCAACCGCTGATTGCTACGCATTTACCGTCAGTGCTGTTTCCGTACGCCCGCGAAGTCGTTGCCTCCGCTGTCGGCCACGCTGGCTTTCCGGCATTTTATTTGCCGCCGACAAATCTGGAAGCGCTCTATCAGCAACAGTTGGTGGCCAAAGCTCAATTGGAAGAAGTGCCCACCGGCGTTGCCAACTGAGCGGCGAGACACGTTTCTCTTCATGAGGACAAACCCCGTCGGCTTCGCCGACGTTCCCTTTGAAAGGGGGGAAGGGCGAGAGCGGGGTTCTGATCGAAACTTCCGGTTAGAGCGTGAGCTCCAACCATCGCAGGCAGAGAAAAACGGGGCTGATGATGAAACGTATTGAAGGCAAAGTGGCCGTGATCACTGGCGCCGGAGCAGGAATGGGGCGCGCCACGGCCATCCTGTTCGCCAAAGAAGGCGCGACGGTCGCCGTCACCGATGTGAACGGAGCGGACGGGCGGGAAACGTTGCGGCTGATTGAAGCCGCTGACGGCAAAGCGCGATTCTGGCCGATGAATGTGTCCAAAGAAGAAGAAGTCAAGCGCACCTTCGCCGAGATTGAGAAAACTTTTGGTCGAATTGACATTCTCGTCAACAACGCCGGTGTCACCGGTGTTGACAAGCCAACCCACGAGGTGAGCGAACAGGAATGGGATGCGGTCTTCGCTGTCGATGTCAAAGGTGTTTTCTTCTGCACCAAGTATGCCGTGCCGGTTATGCTGAAGAACGGCAAAGGCAGTATCGTCAACATATCGTCCATCTATGGGCTGGTCGGCTCGCATGAGCTTTCGCCCTACCATGCCGCCAAGGGCGCGGTGACCCTCATGACCAAGAAGGACGCCGTTACCTATGGCAAGCAAGGCATCCGTGTCAATTCGATTCACCCCGGCACCATTCTGACGCCGCTGGTCAGAGAACTCGGCAGTCGCATGGAAGGTGGACTTCCCGCCTATCTCAAGCTCATGTCGGAGAAACACCCGATCGGCCATGCCGGCGAACCCGAGGATGTGGCTGCTGCTATCTTGTTCCTGGCTTCGGATGAAGCGCGATTCATCACCGGTGCTGCGCTGGCGGTCGATGGCGGGTACACCGCGGTTTAGAGCGGACTGCTTCGATAAAAGAAACAACGCCCTGTTGAAACACAGCAAGCGCTGCCCGATGGCGACGCTGCAACGTCGAACCATCCTTCATTTATCCAACAAACCAGGCGTTGTTCTTCCGGAATAAGCAGGCGGTTTGCTTCCGCAGTTGTTACGTGAGTTCGGTTGGATTGCGAATGGAATCGAGATAGCCCGCTATTAAAACAATCGCCGCAGAATCGCACAGCTATGGCCTGGCGCCTGTAAATGAAAAATTATCCGACCCGCGTTTGAAGCTGTTGGAGCCCAGAAGTTTGGGCAGCATGGGTTCGCCCGGTTTTTCCGAGGCGGGAACATATTGCAGGAATCTGTCTTGGTCATTGATTCCCGTCTCGATGGTATAGACCTGATATTCCAAACCGTCCTTATCTTTCAAGATCAGAAAATAGAACGGACCACGGCCGGAATCAATGGTGGTGATGCCGTGTTTGGTCATCTTGAGAATGCCTGTTACCTTGAATTCGGTTCCGCGAGCAAGCGGTTCCACGGTGCGCCCTCTCCTTATGATGTCTTCTTTCCAATTTGGGGACATATTGAAGGCCATGGGGCCAACGATTTCACGTTCGATCTTGCCGAAAACAGGAAGGCAACCATAGTCAGGATCGTGGCCCTTCGCAAGATACGCTTGGCCGAAAACAACTATTTTCGCCTCGACAAGTTCCTTGGGCGCCGGAAGCACCTCCTCCGTATAAACGCAGCCGACGAAACCACAGCGCACCATAAAAATGGCGACGCCAACGATCAAAATAGCAACGATGATGTATTTTCGATATCTGCCCATATAAACAGATCGGGTTTTCATTGAATTTGGTCTAATGCCTGAATGAAGCGGCAGCGAAATCGTCCGGGTTGAACGCAGTTAGGCCGCTGGTGGTTTAAGCCCATAACGCCTCTCTTCCTCAGCAACAAACCCTTCGAATGTTCCATCGTATTCTACAGTGGGGTGCTTTGCATCTATCTCTGGTTTACCGATCCAGGTCAAATGAACGACTGTGAAGCGTGGGCTGCTCTGGTGCTGGAACAACACATCGTCGGAGCCATGACGATAAGCGAAAGGTTTGACGACACAACCAAACAGTAAATGACCTGCCGTCAACTCAAGCAAAAGCTCTGCATGTAAGTGTGCGGCGGTAGCAGCGTCCTCCGGATAAAACCAGCCCTCTGGAAGTGCAGGGCGGTTGAGTGCGGTTTTCATGACTTAACCCGGTGCACGTTAGCACATCCAGAGTAAATAAAGCATCATGCGGTTATTTACCATGACTCACGCGCAAAATCCGGCCATCTTTTTGGGAGATTTCGGCGAGTGCGGTGCCGCCAGCCCAGCCTTGCGGTAAAGACCCTTGAACCAGCCAAACGCCATTCGTCAGTGTCGCGTTGAAAGGCTTTTGCCGCGCAATGTTTTGCTCTCCATAGATCGGTTCCCAAACAGCGACCGCGATCCGAATGGCAACGTCGGCAGTTGGCACGAATCCATCCCTGGGCACAAAGCTGTGCGGCGACGTTTGAGCAAGCAACGAAGTTGCCCACCAGAAAAGCAGGATGCCAAGTAGCGATCGTTTCATGAGTTGCCTAACATTGAGGAGCCTTAGTTCGCTGGCGGGGTCGTTAGCCTGGGCATTGTACAATGCCCAGGCTTGTTGGGACTGGTGCTCCCCCGTCTATGGATGATCGCGCCGCCGGTAATTCAACACGGCAAACATAATTGCGGCAATCACCAGTGCTGCCCCCCCCAATGTTTGCCAGGTCAATGGCTCATGAAGATATAAATACCCTATACCGAGACCGAAGATGGGCGTGAGCAGGAAGAAAATGTTTGCCGATTTGGAAGTAAAGAACTGAAGCACCTTCATCCAGACATACGTGCCCAGCACCGAGCCGATAAGCACGAGATACAAAAACGCACCTATACTATGATGCGAAAATGAACCGGGGTGCCAACCATGAAAATACAGCGCAAAAGGCAGCAGGGCAAAGCTCGACGCCATCATCTGTAGCGCGCAGACAGGGCCGATCGTCTGCAAGTTCACGTAGCGCTTGATGAGCGCGTTGCCGGCAGCCAGGGCAAGTACCGCGAGGAAGGTGATGACGACCGGCGCGGAAACCAGATTTGTGTAATTTACAGCAGCAGCATCTCGCCCAATCGCCACGATGATTACCCCGAAGGCGCCGACCAGCGCCGCCACAATATCCATGCCGGAGATCCGTTCGCGCAGAATCAGGGCGCCCATAGGCACCGCGACCAAGGGGAGTGAAGCGACGACAACGGTGACGGTGCCGGCGGGCAGAGAGCACAGCGCCCAGTACATGGGCCCCAGATAGCCCGCTTGCGACAAGACGCCCGCGACAAGGATTTCTGTCCGGCAGCGGGGTGTGGCCTCTTTCCAGAACCGGATCGTCGTGGCGCGCGAGATGAGAAAGAAGATCAGTCCCGCCGCGGCAAGCCGGATTTGGGCGAGCCAGAGGGGCGGTATATCGTTCAGGCTGACCTTCGAGGCGATGAACGCGCCGCTCCAGATGCTCGCAAAGAGCACACCGCCCAAAAACATCAGCAGAAACGGTGAAGCGCCCACACCGCCCAATTTCATGTATCCAGATTTCATATCCCCCCCGTTGATTTTATGGTTTCGATGGATTGAGCAACGCCATTTACGCTGGCACTGCATCGAGTGTCAATTTATCAATTAAAATAATTTGCGTAAAACGATATATTTTTATAAAATTGATCACATATATTAATTAATCAGGTGTCTGTATGTTTGAACCAGATGGGTTGCGGGCTTTCATGGCGGTTGCCGAAGTCGGGAACTTCACTCGCGCGGGCGAGCGTCTGCACCTGACTCAATCGGCCATCAGCCAGCAAGTGCGCCGGCTCGAAGAGTCGATTGGCCGGCCGCTGTTCAGGCGAACTACCCGCAGCGTCGAGCTCAATCCCGACGGGGAAATGATGCTGTTTTACGCCCGTCGCATCCTGGATTGCATGGAGACCGCATGGCATCAAGTGACCTCGCCGCTGATCGCGCCTTGTTCGGTTCGCGTCGGGCTGACGGAAGATATTGCGACCCTGTGGTTGCAGCCGCTGCTGACCGAGTTTGCGAGCGCTTACCCGACGGTTCATCTGGATGTGTCCGTGGGCATTACCAGAGAATTGCTCGATCGTCTGGATCGGGGCGAAATTGATTTTGCCGTCGGCAAACGGCGGGCGGGAGATACGCGCGGCGAGAGGATTGGGGAGGACCGCCTGGTGTGGGTGGGTCTTCCCGAAGCGCTCCATTCAATGGAAAGGCAGGAAATCCGGCTCGCCGTTTTCCCCGTTTCCTGTCTCTATCGGGCTTGTGTCAGCGATGCCCTCCAGGCAAACGAACGACCGTGGCGCATCGCCTACACGAGTCCCAGCCTGGCGGGCATCCGCGCCGCGGTTGGAGCGGGCCTCTGCATCACCGCGCTGCCCAGGGCGTTCGCCATCGAACTGGCCCTTCCGGTTCTGGACGATGCCGGATTGCCCCGGCTACCGGGCATCGAGTTCGCCTTGTTCGGCAGCGATGAAGCGGGTTCCCCCGCGGAACAGGAATTCAAGCGCTTGGTGCGCCGGGAGATCGGGAAGCGTTACCTGTACACCGGGCAAAGTGTCGGAATCACCGAGCAAGTGTAATAGATACCGGAACATCCGGGGTTGCGACGAGTTAATATTGGGGGCGCCACACAAGCCGTTCCACTGTCCGCACACCATTCCCAAGAGTTTTCAGACCGTATGGGATGAAACGCAGTGGAATCCCAGCTTCAGTAGCTTACTGGGGTTACACTTCGCTGTATCTCCGCTTACGCGGGCTGCTCAATCGCGTGCCTTCTGTAGTGCTTTAACTGCAGCAAACAGAAAGCCAATGGCGATAACAGGCATAAATATATAAATACTTTTCCCCTCGGATAGGTTTCTAATCGTCGGGATTACGAGCGAGATGCCGCAGAATGCAAAGAGAGCGGCAAGAACGTAGTAGAGCAGACTTTTCATGGCTGAAAGTATCTAACGCAGGTTGCGCTGATGGCCCAACGGCTGAGCCAGAGATGTACCGTCCGATGCGAAGCACCGCAAGCACTCCCAATCAGCACAGGCTGGATCTGAGACCCAGCCTGTGCTATCAGGCGAAAGGCCACGGAAGGTTATTTTCCTCAAACCACTTCTTATGTAATGAAGTCACTGTTGCTACGCATTCGATCATGTGCGCGCCTGATTTCATGGACAGGTTCCAATTTTCTTGTTCATTGGTATATAAAAACATTCCCGCTGCTCCATTCCATAACGCAGGATCGGTTCGTTTTTTTGCGTTAAGGTTTTCCATCAGGAGCTTGGCCTTTTTTCCAGGAATCGCAAATAGAACGCTATACCCTGTGTCATTACTCATGTGCTCAAGAGGCCCGAATCCATCGAACACTGCATTGAGTTTCAATATAAGATCGTCAATAGTTTCTATGCGCATTGGTCTTCCTTAGGTTAGCTACAAGTTTGAAGGCTGGGCGTCAGCCCCTGCATTTTTTGTTGCCCGGACATGGTGCAATGCTGTGTTGGCGACTCAGCTTACGGATTGAATATTGTAATTTGCGATAGAATAATCGATTCTAACCCCATTCGATCAGTCTCTTCACTCACAAACGCGAAAATGATCATTCCTGAGTTATTACTGATAAAGCGATGAGCAATTCCTTTTGCTGGTAGATCGACTGAACCTGCGGACTGACACCATGATGAAACGCATTCTTTTCGCAATCCTTCTGGCGGCAGCCGGCGCAAACGCATGGGCGCAAGACGGCATTCTGCTGGGGATGCTGGAAGACGTGCCAGGGATGTATACGGGCCAGGGCCATAGCGCGAAAGTGCGGCTGCTGTTCGCGCATCAAGGTTCCAAGTGGTCGGCGTACCCAAGCGAATGCAAGACGCCTCAATGCATGAAAGCCGTAACCACCCAATACCCGCAAGAAGTTCGCTGGTTCGTGGGTCTGAATGGCCGCAAGCTGGCGGGAATCGTTGCGCGTACGCCCCCCGACGGCTTCCGGCGCGACAGCCATATCGGGTTGCAGGATATCGTCAGCGGCACCGCTCCGGTGATCGGCAAACCGTCCCGTGAATTCTCCGGCTGGCTTGCAGACGAAGTGCGCCGCCCGCTGGTCGCGGTTTCCAAACCCCATTTCAAAGACCCCGCGCACTGGAAGCGCGTCGCGACCACGCCGCGGCTTCAAAAGCAAGGCGTCGCCCTGCTGCGCGAACAT
>WQUA01000032.1 GCA_009786025.1 Pseudomonadota bacterium
GCGGCCGCCCGCCTCAGAAATATCATCGAGCGCGACGGCAGTGACGCGTTGGGCGTGCTGATCTCGCCACATGCGACGCTTGAAGAAGCAACATTGATGACACGGCTGGCGCGAGCGCTGGGCTGTGACAACATCGACCATCGTTTGCGGCAACAGGATTTCTCGCAAGACAATAATTCATCGCAAGCGCCCTGGCTGGGAATGCCGATTGCTGATGTGTCGCGATTGAAAGCGGCGTTGTTCGTCGGCAGCTTCCTGCGTCACGATCAGCCGTTGTTAGCGGCGCGGGTGCGGCAAGCAGCGCGGCGTGGCGCTGCCATTTCCAACGTGCATTCGGTACACGCCGACTGGCAGTTACCGCTGGCGCACGAGAGCATAGCGCCGCCGTCGCAACTGGCGGCAGCGCTGGCGGCACTGGTGGTGGCGGCGCATCGCGAAGCGAAAGTGACGCAAGCATTACCGGCGGCATTCAATGAAATAACGCCAACAGAAAAAGATACAGCGATCGTTCGCTCGTTGCTGGCAGTGCCGGAACGATCAGCGATTTTCCTCGGCAGCTTTGCGCAACAGCACAAACACGCGGCGCTCCTGCACATACTGGCGCAACGGTTGGCCGAGTACACAGGGACGAACCTCGGCGTATTGCCGGAGGCGGCCAACAGTGTCGGGCTGGCGCTGGCAGGCGTACAACCGCAGGGCAAAGGATTGAACGCACGGGCAATGCTGGAGGAGCCGCGCAAGGCGTATGTGTTACTGCACGCGGAAGCGCCGTTCGACATTGCACAGGGCGGCACAGCGCTGGCGGCGCTGCGGCAAGCTGATTTCGTACTTTCGCTGTCGCCTTTCCGTCCAGCGGAAGAAGGCGTGTTGCCGGATATTGTATTACCCATCGCGCCATTCACCGAAACGTCGGGAACCTTCATCAACATGGAAGGGCGCGCCCAATCGTTCTACGGCGTTGCGCCGCCGCTCGGCGAAACGCGGCCGGGTTGGCAAGTGATTGCCGCGCTGGCTGGGTTGCTTGATCAACCGTTTACCGAGAAAACGCCGGAAGCAGTGCGTGCCTCGTGCGTGCCGTCGGCGGAAAGTATCGCCGCACGCTTGTCGAACCGTACGGCGAGCATTACTGACATGACGCTGCCGAAAGCGGCGACGAACAAAACGGTGGAACGGGTTGCAGGCGTGCCGATCTATCATGCTGATCCTCTGGCGCGGCGCGCGCCCTCATTGCAGCGAACGGTTTTAGCGGCGCCGCCGCAGGTTACAATGAACGCGGCGCTGGCGGCGCGCCTGAATCTTGTGAAGGGCGGAACAGTGAGGATACAACAAGGCGAAGACGAGCGCGCAATAACGATGGCGCTTTCCTGGGCGTGCGATGAAACATTGCCGGCGGATACCGTGCGCTTCGACATGGCGCATCCGTTAACCGCCTCTTTCGACGTGTGCGGTAAGTTCCATCTGGAGGCTGCATCATGATCCAGTGGTTAGCGGATTTCTTTGGTAGCTTGGGCACACCGGGACTGGTGATCTGGACGATGATAAAAATCGTCGTAATTACGGTACCGTTGCCTTTGTGTGTGGCGTTTCTGGTTTTGGCCGAGCGGCGCGTGATTGGCGCGATGCAATCGCGCTACGGGCCCATCCGGGTTGGTCCTAACGGCTTCCTGCAACCGTTTGCCGACGTATTGAAGATGCTGCTGAAGGAAGTCGTGATACCGGCGCGCGCCAACCGCGTATTGTTCCGTTTTGCGCCGCTTCTGGCGCTGGCGCCTGCGGTAGCGGCGTGGGGGGTGATGCCGTTTTCGGAAAATCTGTGGCTGGCCGATATCAACGCTGGTTTGTTGTACATCATGATGATGAGTTCGGTCGGCGTTTACGGCATCATTCTGGCGGGTTGGGCGTCCAATTCGCGCTACGCGCTTCTCGGATCGTTACGCTCGACCGCGCAACTGATTTCTTACGAGCTGGCGATGGGGTTCGCGTTGGTCGGCGTAATTTTGTTGACGAACACGCTGAACCTCGGTGATATCGTTCGCCATCAGACGGGCAGCTTTTGGCACTGGAACGTATGGCCGCTCTTCCCGCTGTTTGTTGTTTACTTCATTTCAGGAATCGCCGAAACCAACCGCCACCCGTTCGACATGGCGGAGGGCGAATCCGAACTGGTCGCCGGTTTCCATGTCGAGTATTCGGGAATTGTGTTTGCGCTCTTTTTCCTCGCTGAATACATGAACATGATTCTGCTGTCGGCGCTGGCGGCGACCCTGTTCCTCGGCGGTTGGATGGCGCCGCTATCGCTTCTCAATGAAATGACGGTTTTTGGCGTAGCGCCGTTGGGCGACGGATTTTTATGGCTGGCGCTCAAAGTTGCCGGGCTATTGTTTATTTTCCTGTGGGTGCGGGCGAGTTTCCCGCGTTACCGTTACGATCAAATCATGCGACTCGGCTGGAAAATATTTATCCCGCTGACGCTGGTGTGGATCATCGTCGTTGCGGTGGCGGTTCGGTGGTCGGCTTTGTTCGGAGGCGGGGCATGAACCGGCTGCAGCATTTTCTAAAGACCTGGTTGTTGCTGGATTTGGCCAGCGGGCTGAAGTTGACCTTCGCCCGGATGTTCAAACCGAAGTTTACGGTGTGCGTTCCGGAAGAGAAGACGCCGCAAGGCCCACGTTTTCGTGGCCTCCATGCTCTGCGTCGTTATCCGAATGGAGAGGAACGTTGCATCGCCTGCAAGTTGTGCGAAGCGGTATGCCCGGCGCTGGCGATCACGATTGATCTTGCCGAGCGCGAGGACGGCACCCGGCGTACGACGCGCTACGACGTTGATCTCAGCAAGTGTATTTACTGCGGGCTGTGTATGGAAAGCTGCCCGGTCGATTCGATAGTGCTGACGCAGATTTACGAGTACCACGGCGAGCAACACAGCGATTTGTGCTTCACCAAAGACATGTTGCTGGCGGTCGGCGATCATTACGAAGCGCAGATTGCCAAAAACCTGGAAAAAGACGCTCCTTACCGATGACACCATGAGGCTGACCACGATATGAGCTTTTCAGCGTTCCTTTTCTATGTGCTGGCAGTGATCCTGCTGGCTTCTGCTGTGCGCGTCGTGATTATGCAGGACCCGGTACACGCAGCGTTGGCGCTGGCGCAGACTTTCTTCACGATGGCGGCGATATGGATCACGCTTGGCGCCGAGTTCTTGGGATTGGCGCTGGTGGTGATTTACGTTGGCGCGGTGATGGTGCTGTTTTTGTTCGTCCTGATGATGATTGACGTACGAGATCCCCGATGGCCGCCACGCTGGCAGCGCCACTTGATACCGACTGTGGTGGTTGGCGTTGTGATGTTGCTGGAAATTGCGTTGCTGATCATAAACGGCTCCAAGGCGAATATCGCGTTGCCGGAACATGCGGTGTCGATGGAAAACACGCGCGAATTGGGTAAAGTACTGTTCAGCCAATACCTGTATTCGCTGGAACTGGTAGGCGTGCTCCTGCTGGTTGGGATGATCGCGGCCATTGTGCTAACGCATCGGCAGAGCCGTTTTGCGAAACGGCAGGAGCCGGCTCAGCAGATTGCCGTCAATCGTGATGACCGCTTGCGGATCGTATCCATGCCGGCAGAGACGGAAGCCGAAGACGTAACCGTTCATTCGCCGGAAGGAGGGCATTGAAATGCCGGGACTGGAACCGACATTGACGCATTATCTGTTGCTGGCGGCAGCGTTGCTGGTGATCAGCGTGGTCGGCATCATCGCCAATCGCCGCAACGTATTGGTGTTGCTGATGGCAGTGGAAATGGTGCTGTTGGCGGCGAACCTCAATTTCGTCGCTTTTTCGGCGCACTACGGTGATTTGTCCGGTCAGGTGATGACCGTGTTTATTTTAGCAACGGCGGCGGTCGAATCGGCCATCGGGTTGGCGTTGCTGATCCTGTTGTTCCGTCGTCGCGGCAATATCGCTGTGCAGGCGCTCGATGTGATGAAAGGATAGCTCGATGATGCTGGCTTTCATTCCGTTGTTGCCGCTGCTCGCGGCGCTGTTTGCCGGCTTTTTCGGCCGCCGTGTGCCGCGTAGCTTGTCGCATTGGGCGTGCTGTGTGGCGGTAGGGATTTCGTTTGTGCTTTCGGCCTACGTGCTGTATCAAGTAGCCGTTTTGTGGCCGGGGCAAAACATTCACGCCGAAAATGTGACGTTGTACACCTGGCTCGATCTCGGCGGGACCAAGCTGACTGTCGGTTTCCTGATCGACCCGTTGTCGGCGCTGATGATGACGGTCGTCACACTGGTCTCGTTTCTGGTGCATGTTTACACCATCGGCTACATGAAAGACGATCCCGGTTACGCCCGCTTCTTTGCGTACATCGCGTTTTTCACGTTCTCGATGTTGATGTTAGTGATGTCAGACAACTTCTTGCAAATGTTTTTCGGTTGGGAAGGAGTCGGACTGGCGTCGTATTTGCTGATCGGTTTCTGGTACACGCGCCCTTCGGCAACCAAAGCAGGAATGAAAGCATTCCTGATGAACCGCGTCGGCGATTTCGGATTTATCGTCGGCATCGGCTTGCTTTTTGCGACGCTGGGCACTCTCAGATTTGACGAAATTTTTGCACGGGTTGATGAGCTTCAAGGCTTGAATGTCTCACTGTGGCCGGGACTGGAATGGCCGCTGCTGACCGTTGCCTGCATCGGCCTTTTCGTCGGTGCGATGGGCAAGAGCGCGCAAGTGCCGCTGCATACATGGTTGCCCGATTCGATGGAAGGCCCGACGCCGATTTCAGCGTTGATCCACGCGGCGACAATGGTCACCGCCGGTATCTTCATGGTGGCGCGGATGAGCCCGGTGTTTGAAGGCTCGGAGACGGCACTGTCGTTCATCATCATCATCGGCGCAACGACAGCAATCTCAATGGCGTTGCTGGGGCTTGTGCAAAACGACATCAAAAGAGTCATCGCTTATTCAACCTTATCGCAACTGGGCTACATGACGGTAGCGCTGGGCGCGTCGGCCTATTCGGCGGCGATCTTCCATCTGATGACCCACGCCTTCTTTAAAGCGCTGTTATTTTTGGCGGCAGGGTCGGTGATTATCGCGTTGCATCACGAGCAAGATATGCGCAAGATGGGCGGCCTGCGCAAACGGATGCCGATTACTTATTGGACGGCGCTGATCGGCGCTTGGGCGCTGGCTGGATTGCCGCCGTTTGCCGGATTTTTCTCGAAGGAACCGATCATTGAGGCGGCGCGGTTCGCTACGGTGACGGGGCACACTTACGCTTATTGGGCGCTGATGCTCGGCGTGTTCCTGACGGCTTGCTACACGTTCCGGATGATTTTCATGGCGTTCCATGGCGCACCGCGCTATAACGAAAAAACTCATGGCGATTCATCGCACGGCGCACACAAATCGCATAAGGCGGTGCATAAAGAGCACCATGAACAACCCAAAGAATCGCCCTGGGTCGTTACGATACCATTGATCGTATTGGCAGCTTGTTCCGTACTGGCTGGAATTTTGTTCGTGAATCCGGTGTTGATCGGAGATTATTTCGGTACCGCGATTCGTGGCGACTACGTTGCGCACCCGGCGGTAGCGATTCTTCACGCTGAATGGAGAGGAGTTCTTGACTACTTCTTGCATGCGTTCCTGACGCCGCCGCTATGGCTGGCATTGGCCGGTATTGCGGTAGCCTGGTACTTTACGTTATCAGCCCCGGCAGCAGCGGGACGATTGACGCACATATTGGGCGCTGTTTATGGTGTGCTCAAAAATCATTTCTATATCGACGCGCTTTACGAACGTGTGATCGTGCGTGGCGCGCATTTCGTGGCGTCGTGGTTCGTGCGCGGCGGTGAGCGGTTCTGGAGCGAAGGAGTGCTGGTGCAAGGCTCGGCGCGGCTGGTGCAGTGGGGCGCACAATCGTTGCGCTATTTGCAAACCGGCTACCTTTACCACTACGCTTTTGCAATGGTGCTGGGGCTGCTGGTACTGATAACCTGGTGGGGAATGCGCTGATGAACGGAGAATTGAACGTGCCGGTGCTTTCATTGCTGATTTGGTTGCCGATCATTGCAGGCGTTGCGGTGTTGGCTTTGAGTTGCTTCGCGAGAGAACGGTTGTCTCGCCAACTGGCGAATCTCGCTGCCTGGCTGACATTCTTTATCGCGGTTTATGTTCTTTGCCAATTTCAATCCGCTTCGGCGGCAATGCAGTTTTCCGAACGTGCGATGTGGATTCCGTATTTCGGTGTCGAATACGCGCTCGGGATCGACGGTTTATCGGTGTTGTTCATTGGCATGAATGCACTGATCACCTTGTTGGTGATCGCCGCACAGAAAGCCGACAGCAAGGGTGGTTACTTGGCAGCGTTGCTGATGACGTCAGGGCTTACCTACGGCGCTTTTTCGGCGCGCGATGCCGTGCTGTTCTACGTATTCTTTGAAGCGATGCTGATCCCGATGTATCTGGCGATTGGCATGTTCGGTGGCGCGCAACGAAAGTACGCCACCACCAAATTCTTCCTCTACACGTTGTTCGGCTCGCTGTTCATGCTGCTGGCGCTGTTTTACCTTTACGGTGCTTCACAAACCTTTTCATTGGAAGCCTGGCAGCATTTGCCGCTCAGTTTGTACATGCAACTGGTTCTGTTCGGCGCATTTTTCCTGGCGTTCGCGGTCAAGACGCCGATGTGGCCGCTGCATGCCTGGGCGCCCGACGCTTACGTTGAAGCGCCGGCCGGCGCCGCAATCATGCTGGCTTCGACCAAGATCGGCGCTTATGGTTTTCTGCGACTGTTGCTGCCGATCGTTCCCGACGCCGCGCAAGTGTTGGCGCCCTGGATGATTGCCCTGTCGCTGCTGGCCGTGATTTACTTTGGCTTTGTGGCGCTGGCGCAGACTGACCTCAAACGTTTGATCGCCTATTCCTCGGTAGCGCACATGGGGCTGGTGACGCTCGGCTTTTTCTTGTTCAGCGCGGTGGCGCTGAAAGGTGCGGTGCTGTTGATGGTGTCGAACGGCCTTGTCGTTGCGGCGTTGTTTTTCAGCGCCGATGCGTTGAAAGCGCGGATGGGCGATTGTCGATTGACCGATTGCGGCGGCATCGTCAATGCGATGCCTTGGCTGGCGACATTGCTGGTGTTCTTTGCAATGGCGAACATCGGATTGCCAGGTACTTCGGGTTTTGTCGGCGAATTTCTGGTGATACTGGGTGCGGTCGGTTACCAACTGGGCGCCGGATTGTTGGCGGCGACCGTGGTGGTAATCGGCGCCGCTTATACACTGTGGATGGTTCGGCGTGTGGTGTTCGGCCCGGTGACGCACCCGACGGTGGGCACGTTGTCTGATCTTGGAATGCGGGAACGCCTGTTGCTGAGCGTGTTGGCGGCGGTGATGCTGGGATTCGGCCTTTGGCCGCAAGCGCTTCTGGGGATGGCGGACGCTTCGGTTACACAACTGCTGGCGCATATGGCGCTGTCCAAACTCTGAACGGCAAAGCCATGACTTTTTCCCTGATACCTCTTATTCCTGAATTAACGCTGCTGGCGGCGTTGGTGCTGATCCTGTTGATCGCGACGTTGTATCCTTCCAAGGATGGGGCGGCAGCGTATAGGTTGACGCAACTGGCGCTATGGATCGCGTTGTTGGCGCTATGGCTGACACAAGACATCAAAAATCCCCAACTTATCATGGGTGGCATGCTGTTGCGCAACGCGACGACTCTGCTGATGCAGAGCGCCGCATTGATAGGGCTGTCGCTGGCGTTGCTTTATGGGCGTGCTTCGCTGATCCGACAAAAACTGTGGCAGCCGGAAACCTTCCTGTTGTTCCTGTGCTCAACACTCGGCGTGCTGGCAGTGATCGGCGCCTACCATTTTGTGCCGTTGTATCTTGGGCTGGAATTGATGGCGTTGCCGATATACGCGATGGTTGCGCTGCGCAAAGACGATGCGTTATCGATCGAGGCCGGCCTTAAATACTTTTTCCTCGGCGCGCTGGCGTCGGGATTCATGCTCTATGGTATTTCGCTCGTTTATGGGGCGACTGGTTCGCTGGGATTGTTTGCCATCATGCATCAGGCGATGGAATCCGGCTCCAGCAGCACGCTGCTGCTTTTGGGGCTGATCTTCATCGTTGCCGGACTGGGATTCAAATTGAGCGTGGTGCCGTTCCATATGTGGGCGCCGGATGTTTATCGAGGCGCGCCGACGGTTGTTGCTTTATTCGTCAGCACTGTGCCGAAACTGGCGGCTGTGGCGCTGCTGTTGCGTTTGATGAGCGGCCCGCTGTCGTCGCTGTTGCTCCAGTGGCAGACCATGCTGGCGCTGCTCGCTGTGCTCTCGATGGTCATTGGCGCCGTGGTCGCTATTGCCCAGCCTAACTTGAAACGGATGTTGGCGTATTCGACCATCGGCCACATGGGCTATTTGTTGCTTGGAGCGCTGGTGGGCAATCAGTATGGTTTTGCGTCGGCGCTGTTTTATATTTTGACGTACGTGTTGTCCAATCTGGTCGCGTTCGGCGTGTTGCTGTCGATGAATGAAACATCGGATGGTGATGACAAAAATGCGAGCAGCGGACATGCAAGTGGGAAGAGCGTGTTGAGCCGCGGCAGCGATCTCGAAGATTTTCGCGGCCTTTACCAGCGTTCGCCGGCCCGCGCGGTTTTAATGGCGTTGGCGATGCTGTCGCTGGCCGGAGTGCCGCCGCTCTTGGGTTTCTACGGAAAATTTGCCGTGATCGGCGTTGCGTTAATGAACGGTTTTGTCTGGCTGTCGATCATTGCCATCCTCACTTCGGTCATCGCGGCGTTTTACTACCTGCGCTTGGTGCGTCTGATGTTCTTCTCCGGCTCCGACGAAGGCAAAGAGGCAGCGCTGCCATCAATGAGCGTCATCTCGCGCACGGTATTGGCGCTGAACGGCTTGGCGCTGTTGGCGCTGGGGCTGTTTCCGGGAGCGTTGATGAACATTACTGCGCAAGCGCTGGCGTGGGCGGGATTGCTCTAACCCGGATATTTCATTCTGGCGGCTGCTCCGGCGACCGAAGGAAGCTTAACCACGCCTCATCGGCTTCGCCTCTTCCTATCCCGGGGACGAAAACAATCCCTTCATCACAATAAATCCGTGGCCAGGCATCGCGTTCCCAATGCGGGATACCGGCTTCGCGCAGCCAGTCACACAGCAACCGACGCGGGCGATTGGCGGCGGGCTTCAGATACTCCTGTTCGTGTAAACGACTGGCGATCAGGATTTCTTTTCCCCGACCCAAAGCGTCGCGTAAAAAATCACACTCCTTTCCCGGCTTCAAGTGCAGGACGCCATGCGGCAGCGTCACATGCTCTTCGCCGCGCCAAAGAATTTTGTACGGCGAAACGGGCGTGTACAGCATGATTTTTCCGCGATAGACGCCCAGACATCGCGCGCCATGCCGCAATTCGATTTGCGCATCGGGGCGGGCATGTCGCAGTTGTCGGAGCATTTCGTTCAGGCGGGCGAATGTTGGCGCTCTTAGCCCGACTTGGCGAAAGGCGATCCGCAGTGCGTGACGCGCTAACGCTTCAGGCAGTGCGGCCAACCATGATGAATCCAGCGGGAAGCGCGCTTTTGCCACGTCGATTTTGTGATGAACACCAGCAAGCTCTGTGAGCAGTACAGCCGTTTCAGCCTGCAATGCCGCTGCGCGACTCAACGTTTTGCGATACGCCGGAAACGCTTCTTCCAGTACCGGGAAAATACGGTGGCGAAGAAAATTGCGCTTGAAGCCGATCTCGGTATTGCTTTCGTCTTCGATCCATTCCAGTTTGTGTGTCCGGGCGTAGGCGAGCAGGGCGGTGCGCGGTATACTGAGCAGGGGACGCCAGAAGGCTGGATTGACGCCTTCCCCCCCTTGCGGGCAGCAAACCCCCGCCGGCTTTGCCGACACCCTCTTTGGAAAGGGGGCTGGGGTTGGTGGGTTAGAGGGTGATTGAGACAACCCCCCGCCCGTCTTCGACGGACACCCCCTTTGAAAAGGAGGTTGATCAGGAGAGGGGAGGTATTCAGCCATTGCGGCGAGCCCCTGCGGCCCGGCGCCGCGCAACAATTGCAGCAGCAGCGTTTCCACCTGGTCGTCCTGGTGGTGTGCCAGGGCAATCGCATCGGCGCCCATTTCCCCGGCTATCTCGCGCAATGCGGCGTGTCGCGCCAGACGCGCTGTTTCTTCGAGGCTGGTTTGCGGCTTTTGCGGGAGCGTTAGGCGGCGCGCCGTAAAAGCGATGCCGCGCTCGGCACAGAAACGCTCACAAAACGCCAGCCAGGCATCGGCATTGGGCGACAGGCCGTGATGCACATGCGCGGCAGAGAGCGTGGCGACATACGGCATTTTCTCGCACCAGCGGTGAAGCGCATCGAGCAGCACAACGGAGTCCAGCCCGCCGGAAAAGGCGACGAGAAGCGAACGGGGCATTTCCGTTGGCGGGAACGATAAAAGGGCGCGCTCGATGGAGGGCGTAATAAAAAAGTCTTTTCTGTTCAATTGATATTACCAATGCGGCTCTATGGTAATTCCTGCTTCTTTTCTTATAAGGTCTTGCAAAGAACTGAAAACAGCTTTTCCGTCAAGAGAGAAGTATCTATAAGAGCGATGTGACTGTCGGCAGCTCGTTTCTTCACATTTTCAAGTTCCAATGTTGCCGGAAAATCAGCCGCAACGACATTGTGTCCATCTAACGCATAAAACAACGATTGATGTAACCAATGAGCGCCCACTTTAAGTTTGCTATTTCAGAGCATTTTTTAAATTTTTATAACATCAAGGCGCAACCGGTTCTTTCCCTTCTTTGAATTTCCCGAAGCCCATGATTTTTTCCTGCCGCATCGCCAATCGCTTGGACGCTGAAAGGCTGTTGAGCTTTTTGAGTCCTTCGGTCAAGGCGACTTTGAGGGTAGTCATGGTTTGCGCGTGGTCGCGATGAGCGCCGCCGGGCGGTTCAGGGATGATTTCGTCGATCAGTCCCAATTCTTTCAGGCGCGGCGCGGTGATGCCGAGGGTTTCAGCGGCGTCCGATGCGTAGGAGGCGGACTTCCAGAGAATCGAGGCGCAGCCTTCCGGCGAAATCACGGAGTAAATTGAATATTGCAGCATGTACATCAAATCGCCGACCGACATCGCCAGCGCGCCGCCGGAGCCGCCTTCGCCGATCACGGTGACGAGCACCGGAATTTTCAGCACCGACATTTCGTAGAGATTGCGTCCGATTGCTTCCGACTGGCCACGCTCTTCAGCACCGATGCCGGGGTAGGCGCCGGGTGTGTCGATGAAGGTGAACAGTGGCAACTCGAATTTTTCCGCGAGTTTCATCAGACGCAGCGCTTTGCGGTAGCCTTCCGGGCGTGGCATGCCGAAGTTACGGAAAATTTTTTCTTTGGTGTCACGGCCTTTCTGGTGGCCGATGACGATACAGGGCTTGCCGTCGAAACGGGCGAAGCCGCCGACGATGGCGAAGTCGTCGGCATAGGCGCGGTCGCCGTGCAGTTCGTGAAAGTCCGTGAACAGCGCGCTAATGTAATCGAGGGTGTAAGGGCGCTGGGGATGGCGCGCCACCTGGGTGATTTGCCAAGCTGAGAGTTTGCCGTAAATATCTTCGACAAGCTGGTTGCTCTTTTGCTGAAGCCGGCCGATCTCTTCGGAGATATCAAGGGAGGGGTCCTCATCGACGCAGCGCAGTTCGTCGATCTTGGCCTGCAATTCGGCGATGGGTTGCTCGAAGTCGAGGAACGTCTGTTTCATGGAGACCTTCGGAAACACAAAGCTGAATCATAGCGCAAGATGGCGCGATTCAAAAACAAGCTTTGCCTTTAATTTTTTATATTGTTAAAACAATATGTTATAAACTGTTCTTGATGTTATGTGTGAGGGTGGTTTACAACAAAAACGGCAAAATGCTTTTTGTTCGAGCCATGTAGTCACTGTATTCGGGGAAGCGCGCGCAAAGAAGGCGTTCCTCAAGTCGGGACTTGAAATGTAAAACCGTGCTCAACGCGATCAATGCCAGCCAGCGCCAAGGCTCGCCATACAGCAAGACGGCCCCCGTCATCAGCAGCAGCAACGCCAGATACATCGGGTGGCGGATAAACCGGTAAGGGCCGCCGGTGACGAGCCGGTTACCCGCTGGCGGCTCCGGGCGATAGCTGAAATTGCCGGGGCGATTATGGCGCAAGACCCAGAGAAACAACAAAAAGCCTATGGTTAATAACACAAAAGCGGTCAGTGCCGAAACGCTGGTCCAAGCCGGAAAACGCCCCGTCCACGGCGCGATGAGGATGACGATCAGGGTGAATTGCAACAGTAACAACAAAGGAGCCATGGCAAGTCTGCAAAAAACCGGTAAAAAGAAAGGCATTCACGGAAAGTTTATCTTATAATCCAGCAGATTTTACTTCGGTATTTCCGAAGTTTGGTTCGGTCGTTTCAGGAGAGGTCATGAAAAGGGTAAAACTATGTTGATCGGTATTCCTCGGGAACATCACCCCGGCGAAACCCGGGTGGCGGTAACGCCGGAAACCGTCAAGAAGCTGCTGGCGAGTGGTGCCCATACGGTCATTGTCGAGCGTGGCGCGGGTGCCGCAAGTTGTCTGCCCGATGCAGCTTTCGAGGCAGTCGGCGCCAAACTCGGTTCGGCGGATGAGGCGCTTTCTGCCGATATCGTGCTCAAGGTGCGCGGGCCGAACGCTGGCGAACTGGCGAAACTCAAAAAAGGTGCGCTGTTGATCGGGTTGCTCAATCCGTTCGACAGTGCCGCGGTTGAAAGCTACGCGAAAGCCGGCGTCACCGCCTTTGCGCTGGAGAAATTGCCGCGTATCACGCGGGCGCAGTCGATGGACGTACTGTCGTCACAGGCCAATATCGCCGGTTACAAGGCGGTGATTCTGGCGGCGTGCGAGTACGGTCGTTTCATGCCGATGCTGATGACGGCGGCGGGAACGGTGAAAGCGGCGCGGGTGATGGTGCTGGGTGTCGGCGTCGCGGGGTTGCAAGCGATTGCGACGGCCAAACGGCTGGGCGCGGTAGTCGAAGCCTCCGATGTGCGACCCAGTGTCAAGGATCAGGTGGAATCGCTCGGCGCCAAGTGGGTTGACGTGCCGTACGCCAACGACGAAGAGCGGCAAATCGCCGAAGGCGTCGGCGGCTACGCGCGGCCAATGCCGCCGGAGTGGATGACGCGGCAGGCGGGAATTGTCCACGACCGGGCGTTGCAGATGGATATCGTGATTACTACCGCGCTGATTCCGGGGCGCCCGGCTCCGAAGCTGATCAAGGCGGCGACTGTGGCGGCGATGAAGCCGGGATCGGTCATCATTGATCTGGCGGCAGAGCAGGGCGGTAACGTCGAAGGCTGCGAGGCTGAAAAAACGGTGAGCGTCGGCGGCGTTAAAATCGTCGGCTGCGTCAATCTGGCGGCGACAGTTGCCGCTGATGCCAGCGCGCTGTACGCCCGCAACGTACTCACCTTCCTGCAACTGATGATCGACGCCAAGAGCGGTGCGTTCGCTTTGCCGGAAGACGACGAAATCATTCAGGCGACGCTGCTGTGCAAAGACGGCGCGTTGGCTGTCGCCAAAACGTAAACGAGGAGAATGCCATGGTTGCAGGGATTGATCCGATTGTCGTCAACCTGATCGTGTTCGTGCTGGCGATATTTGTCGGCTACCATGTAGTGTGGAACGTCACGCCGGCGCTGCATACACCGCTGATGTCGGTGACCAATGCCATTTCCGGCATTATTCTGGTCGGCGCGATGCTGGCTGCTGCGCCCGCCGCGTACGACTGGGGCGGTTATATGGGGATACTGGCGGTCACGCTGGCGTCGGTCAACGTCTTCGGCGGTTTCCTGGTAACGCGTCGGATGCTTGAGATGTTCAAGAAAAAAGAGCCGAAAGCTAAAACAGATTCGGCGCAAAGCGCGAAGGAGGCATGATGAGCGCCAATCAAGTTGTTTTAAGCTATCTCGTCGCCTCGGTATGTTTCATCCTGGCGCTAAAAGGCTTGTCGCATCCGTCCACGGCGCGGCGCGGTAACGTCCTCGGCATCATTGGGATGGCGATTGCGGTCGTTGTGACCTTGATCGTCGCCTACACCGCTACCGGCAATATCGGCGGCATCATCGGCGGCATTATCGTCGGCGGCGTGATCGGCTCGGTCGTAGCGCGTCGCGTTCAGATGACGCAAATGCCGGAACTGGTGGCGGCGATGCACTCGCTGGTTGGTCTCGCGGCTGTTTTCATTGCGGTTGCGGCGGTCAACAACCCGACGGCAATGGGGCTGATGTCGCCGATCCCGACCGGCAGTCGCCTCGAATTGTTCATCGGCACCTTCATCGGCGCGATTACGTTCTCTGGCTCGGTCATCGCCTTCGGAAAACTTTCGGGCAAAATCAGAAGCGCCCCAGTAGTGTTCCCCGGCCAGCACTGGTTGAACCTGATACTGGCGATCGTGATGATCGGCTTCGGCGCCTGGTTTTTCATGGGCGGTGGCTGGATGCCGTTCATCGTGATGGCCGCGATCGCTTTCCTGCTCGGCGTTCTCATCATCATTCCAATCGGCGGCGCTGACATGCCCGTCGTGATTTCAATGTTGAACAGCTACTCCGGCTGGGCGGCAGCGGGCATCGGCTTCTCGCTGAACAATCCGATGTTGATCATTTCCGGCTCGCTGGTCGGCTCCAGCGGTGCAATCCTGTCGTACATCATGTGCAAAGCGATGAACCGCAGCTTCTTCAGCGTGATCCTCGGCGGCTTTGGCGCGGAAGAAGGAACACAGGCTGCGGGCAGCGGACAAAGAACCGTCAAATCGGGCAGCGCCGACGACGCCGCTTTCATCATGGGCAATGCTGAAAGCGTCATCATCGTACCGGGTTATGGACTGGCGGTGGCGCGCGCGCAGCATGCCGTTAAGGAAATGGCTGAGAAACTGATCGAGAAAGGCGTGCTTGTGCGTTACGCGATCCACCCGGTGGCGGGACGGATGCCGGGACATATGAACGTCCTGCTTGCTGAAGCCGAAGTGCCTTACGACCAGGTCTTCGAGATGGAAGACATCAACAACGAGTTCGGCACTGCCGATGTGGCGCTGATCCTTGGCGCCAACGACGTGGTCAACCCGCTCGCCGAAGAAAAAGGCAGCCCGATCTACGGAATGCCAATTCTTGAAGCACACAAGGCGCGCACCGTGATCGTCAACAAACGCTCGATGGCTTCTGGCTACGCCGGCGTTGACAATCCGCTGTTCTATCTGGACAAGACGATGATGGTGTTTGGCGACGCGAAGAAAGTGGTCGAAGACATTGTGAAGGGTATCGAATAGCAGGCTACCCGACATCGGGGCTGGCAGAGTTGTTCATTGAACGGCGCCGTCACAGGCGCCGTTTGTTTTAGAATCGATAAAATGGCCTTATTCGAGTTGCTTCAAGAACAGCTTTCCAAAACTCTGAGCCGCGATCGCTATCGACTCGAGGCGCGCTTGCGCCGGATGCACAAGGGTAAAAGCGAAACAGCGGAAGGACAGAAGCTGCAAAGCGAAATCGCGCAATCCGTAACAAAGCGCGAAGCTCGCGCTCGACAGAAACCAACCGTTCATTATCCTGAGGAATTGCCGGTTTCGCAGCGCGCGGACGAAATCGAAGCGTTGATTCGGGCGCATCAGGTGGTGATTGTCTGTGGTGAAACTGGCTCCGGGAAAACCACACAATTGCCGAAAATCTGTCTGGCGGCGGGGCGGGGCGAAGCGGGGTTGATTGGACATACGCAACCGCGACGGATGGCAGCGCGGGCGGTGGCGACACGCATTGCCGATGAATTGAAAACCCCGCTAGGGAGCGACCAAAATGCGGCGGTCGGTTTCAAAGTGCGGTTCACCGATCACACCCGCCCCGATGCGTACATCAAACTGATGACGGACGGCATTTTGCTTGCCGAAGCGCGGCACGATCCCTGGTTGTCGCACTACGATACGATCATCGTCGATGAAGCGCACGAGCGCAGCCTCAACATTGATTTTCTGCTCGGCTATCTGAAGCAATTGCTTGTCAAACGCCCTGATCTGAAATTGATCATCACCTCGGCGACACTTGACGCCGATCGCTTCGCCCACCATTTTGGCACGGAGAACTCGCCAGCGCCGATCATCGAAGTGTCGGGGCGCACCTATCCGGTGGATATCCGTTATCGCCCGTTGGGACGAGAAAATGATGTCGGCGAGGATGCTGACGACGAAGAGGGGATGGAGGACGCAATTGCCGACACGGTCGAGGAATTGTGGCGCAGCGGTTCCGGCGACATTCTGGTGTTTCTTCCGGGTGAGCGCGAAATTCGGGAGACGGCAGACGTGTTGCGTCGCGCTTTGCAGCAGCGGCCTTACGCCAGCCGGGTGGAAATTTTGCCGCTTTACGCGCGGTTGTCGGTCGCGGAACAACAGCGTATTTTCAGCCGGAGCGATGGTCGCCGCATCGTGCTGTCCACCAATGTGGCGGAAACCTCGCTGACGGTGCCGGGCATTCGCTATGTGATCGACGCCGGACTGGCGCGGATCAAGCGTTACAGCCTTCGCAACAAAACCACGTTGTTGCGCATCGAAAAAATTTCTCAGGCAGCAGCCAGCCAGAGGGCAGGGCGCTGCGGTCGCGTCGAAGCGGGCATCTGCGTCCGGCTGTACAGCGAAGAAGATTTTCGGACGCGGTCTGAATACACCGATCCCGAAATTTTGCGTTCGTCGCTGGCGTCGGTGATTCTGCAAATGGCAGCGTTGAAGCTGGGGCAGGCTGAATCTTTCCCGTTTGTTGACGCGCCTGGTTCGCGCGCGATTGCCGACGGTTATCAACTGCTGCGCGAATTGGGTGCGATGGAAGCTGACGGTAATTTGACGTCGGCCGGTCATGAGCTCGCCCGTTTGCCTCTTGATCCGAGAATCGGGCGTATCGTACTGGCGGCGCGTGAAAAAACCTGCCTCCCCGAAGCCCTGGTTATCGCCAGCGCCTTGTCGGTACCGGATGCGCGCGAACGGCCGCTCGACAAACAACAGGCCGCCGATCAGGCGCACTTGCGTTTCCGCGACGAGCGTTCCGATTTTCTATCACTGGTAACGCTCTGGGAATTCTTTACTGGTTTGAGTGAAGAAAAACTATCGCATCGCAAAATCGTTGATCGTTGCCGCGCGCAGTTCGTCAATTATTTGCGCTTGCGCGAATGGCGCGACGTGCATCAGCAGTTGGTCAACACTTTGAGGGAAGAAAAGTGGCAGTGGAGCGAAGAACTTCCGAAAACAACCACGCCGGAGCGCTATCGCGCGCTGCATGAGGCGCTGTTGACCGGCCTGCTCTCGAACATCGGAACCAAGAGTGATGAGGGCGACGAATATCTGGGCGCACGCGGAAATCGCTTTTTTGCGCATCCCGGCAGCGGCGTCAAAAAAGGCGGGCGCTGGTTATTGGCGGCGGAATTGACGGAAACTTCACGTTTGTACGCGCGTTGTGTCGCTAAAATCGAACCGGAGTGGATTGAAGCAGTGGCGGGCGACCGTGTGAATCGCGATTACTTCAATCCGAGCTGGGACGAGAAACGCGGCGAAGTCACGGGATTTGAGCGTGTACAATTGTATGGCTTGACGCTGGTGGCGCGGCGACCGGTATCGTTCTCTCGCGTCGATCCGAAAGCGGCGCACGAAGTTTTTGTGCGGGAGGCGTTGGTTCCGGGCAATCTGCAAACGAAGGGGGCGTTTCTGGCGCACAACCGGCAACTCATCGACAAAGTTGCCGAACTGGAACATAAGGCGCGGCGTCAGGATGTTCTGGTGGACGACGAGACCATCGCTGCTTTTTATTTCGAGCGCGTTCCGGTTGAAGTCAATTCTCTGGCGAGTTTTGAGCGTTGGCGTGAAGAAAGCGAACGCCGCGACCCGCAGCGTTTGTTTTTGACGCGCGAACTTTTGATGCGGCATGCGGCGCGTTGGGTGACGGAAGATTTGTTTCCCGAAACGCTGGAGGTACAAGGCAATGCGCTGCCGCTCACCTATCGTTTTGAACCGGAACATCCACTCGACGGTTTGACGTTGACCGCACCATTGACGTTGCTCAATCAAATTGACGCAGCTCGGATGTCCTGGCTGGTTCCCGGTATGGTGCGCGACAAAATCACCTGGTACTTCAAGACGCTACCGAAAGCGCAACGCAACCGGCTGGTGCCGTTGCCGGAGGCGGTCACGGCGTTTCTGGAAGCAACTCCATTTGGTGAACAATCTTTACCGAATGCGCTGTGCGCCTGGTACGAAAAAAACTATGGCGGCAAGCTCGATACGAGCGGCTGGAAAGATGAGGATTTGCCGTCGCATCTGCGGGTTTTGTATGAAGTGATCGACGCCGATGGTACGCCATTAGCACAATCCCGCGATCTTTTGAAGCTGCGGCAGGAACTCAAAGAAATGGCGCAGGTCAGTTTGCGCGCCAGCGTGAGTAAGGATCACGGCCCATCGCTCGAAAAACACGGGCTGGTGCGTTGGGACTTCGGGGATTTGCCGGAAACGCTGGCGCTCATGCATCATGGGAAGAAATTGACGGCGTATCCGGCGCTGGTCGATGAAGGCGATTCGGTGGCGCTGTTACTGCGCGATACGCCGGAAGCGGCGTTGCAGGACACGCGCGCTGGCATCGTGCGATTGACTCGCTTTGCGCTCAGGGATTTGTTGACACGCTGGGAAAAACAGCCGCCTGGCTTTCAGCAACCAGCGCTGCAATTAAAGCCGTTGATTCCCTCTGATCGCCTGCTGGCTGATGTTCTCAACGCGGTTTGTGATCGCGCATTTATCGGTGACGACCCGTTGCCGCGTAATGAAAAAGCATTCAACGAACAAGTCAAACGCGCGCGCACCCGTTTTACCGCCGTCGCGGAAAGCGCCTTTCGTTTGCTCGGAGAAATCGCCGCCGAGCATCAACAACTGACGGGCAGGATGAACGGCGCACCCGGTGCGCTTTCGCGGTTGGTCCAGGAATTGAAGGCGCAGCGCGACGCGCTCTTGTATCCCGGCTTTTTTTCGGCAACACCCTGGCCGCAGTTGGCCCATCTGCCGCGCTATCTCAAGGCGATGGACCGTCGTATCGCCAAGTACCCGGAACGGACGGCGCGCGATCAGAAACATGGCGCGCAATTGCTTACTTATTGGCAACGCTATCAGGAACGGTTGGCGCGCGACAAGAAGGAGTGGAAAGAACGCGCCTGCAATCCGCAGCTTGAGGCATACCGCTGGCTGCTGGAAGAGCTGCGGGTGTCGCTGTTCGCGCAAGAGTTGAAAACGCCAATGCCGGTTTCATTTCAGCGTGTCGAAAAGGCTTGGGCAGCGCTGGAGAAGCGCTAAAAAGTTGCGCTGATGAAAAGGGTGAGGGACAATAGCAAATGGCATGGCGCCGGTAAGTCACGGCGTTTCGTATCACCGGAGAACAACGATGACTGAAAGTCCGTCGAGCAATGAAGCGATGGCGTCTTTACAGGCGGCGTCGCAACTACCCATCTCGTCGTATTTCGACGAAGCCTTGTACGAAGCAGAGGTGGAGCGGCTTTTCGTCAAGGGGCCGCGTTATCTCGGCCATGAATTGATGGTCCCGAATCTGTACGATTACCATGTACTCGAACCGAAGCTGGGTGGCGATTTTCTGAAACGCACCGAAACCGGCGTTCAGATGTTTTCCAATGTTTGCCGACACCGCCAGGCTGTTATGCTCAAAGGGCGCGGCAATGCGCGCAGTACGCTGTGCCCGCTGCACCACTGGTCTTTTGACGCTCAGGGAAAGCTCAAGGGAGCGCCGCATTTTAAGGACAAGCCGTGTCTGGATTTGCCGGAAACGCCGCTGATCAACTGGCAGGGTTTGTTGTTTGAGGATAACGGGCGCGATATTGCTAACGATTTGCGTTCGCTGGCGATGGAGACCCATATTGATTTCAGTGGCTACCGTTATCACAGCACGCATGTCGATGAATACGAGGGCAACTGGAAAACGTTTATCGAGGTCTATCTCGAAGATTATCATGTGAAGCCGTTTCATCCGGGGCTGAGCCATTTTGTTGACTGCGACGCGCTCGAATGGCGTTTCGGCGAATGGTGTTCAGCGCAGTTGCTCGGTGTCTTCCGTGAACTGGGAAAACACGGCTCGCCTGCCTACGAAGCGTACGCCCGCGCAGTGAAAATTCATCACCAGGGCGGGACGCCGCGCTACGGCGCCGTCTGGTTTACCTATTTTCCCAACATCATGGTCGAGTGCTATCCGCAGATGCTGGTGGTGTCCACCGTATGGCCGACTGGCGTGCGGCGCTATCGCAACATCATTGAATTTTATCATTCACAGGCGGCGATTGAGGCCGTTCCTGATTTCATCGAGGTTAGCCAAAGGGCGTATCTCGAAACGGCTGAAGAAGACCGGGAAATCATTGAGCGAATGGAGTTGGGGCGTGGGGCTTTGCGAAGGGCAGGGCGTAACGAGGTGGGGCCGTATCAGTATCCGACAGAGAGTGGAATGGCGCATTTCCATCGGTTCCTGCGGGCGCTATTTTCCGACCATATTGTTTGATGTTGCGGCGCCTGCATGACAGCGCTTGTTGCTTTTTCATTTGAAATCGTGGCAACAACGTAAAATCTTCACGAAATTTTTCTCTGCGAAGGCCGAATAAGGTATCGTATGGTGATGCCCGGTTCTTTTAAACGGGCAACGTCGGTAACTACATGAAAGGAATACATTATGGGATTCTTCAGTTTTATCAAAGAGGCAGGCGAGAAATTGTTGGGGATCAACAAAGCGCAAGCACAATCGCCCGCCGCAGGCGCCCAAGCCGCTACGGCTGATCTCGAAGCAGCGAAGAACATTATCGCCTACATCAACAAAATGGGGTTGCAGGTTACCAACCTCGATGTAACCGTCAATATGGCGCAAGGTACGGTCAAAGTTTCGGGCGAAGCCGCTGATCAGGTCACGCGTGAAAAAGTCGTACTTTGCTGCGGTAACACGCAAGGCATCGAAAAGGTCGAAGATGCCATGACCGTCAAGCAAGCTGCGCCGGAGGCGCAATGGCATACTGTCGTAAAAGGCGATACGCTGTGGGCGATCGCTGAAAAATTTTACGGGAAAGGCAAGGGCAACGAATACAACCGGATTTTTGAAGCCAACCGCCCGATGCTGACTCATCCCGACAAGATTTATCCGGGGCAAATGCTTCGCATTCCGCCGCGGGGCTGATTCTTTGAAATAGATAAAGACCCGCTTAATGCGGGTCTTTATTAGGGCCGCTTCGATTCGGTTGCTTGCACTTTTTCAGAGTCGCTAACCTCATCCCGGCCTTTCCCGCGGGTGAGGTTTCTCCCCCCGCTTGCGGGAAATGGTTAGGGCAGGAGGGTAAAGGTGCAGGGAAATACATAGCAAAACCAAAACTGTTCACAAAGGCGGAGCGTCTTCACTTTGTTACGCTTGCCGCCCTCTTTGTTCCGGGAGTGGCGGCGATTAAAGCATTCGCAACACACCCGCTCACTTGATAGGCTCCGCTTTACTTTTTGAACCCCGCCATGGACCGCTTGAAATCCTTTTTACGGGATTTTTCCGCCTCGGCCGTAGTCGCCGGACTGATTGCCGTTGTCGTCGCCTACGCCGGCCCTCTGGCCATCGTGTTTCAGGCGGCTGAGGCCGGCCATCTGACGCCCGTGCAGCTTTCGTCTTGGCTTTGGGCGATTTCCATCGGCGGCGGTGTTACCGGTCTGTACCTCAGCCTGCGCTATCGCGCTCCCGTTATCACAACCTGGTCCACACCGGGCGCGGCTCTGCTGGTTACCGGCTTGGCCGAATACAGCTACGCCGATGCGATAGGCGCGTATCTGTTTTCAGCGCTGCTCATCACGCTTTTGGGGGCGACAGGGCTTTTTTCGCGCATCATGAACCGACTGCCGACTGGCGTCATCGCCGCCATGCTGGCAGGCATCCTGTTTCGTTTCGGTGTTGGCGTGTTTTCTTCGCTAGAGCAATTACCGGCTCTGGTTTTGCCGATGGTGTTGGCGTATCTGATTGGCCGCCGCTGGTGGCCGCGCTATTCGATCGTGGTCACGCTCGTAGTCGGATTCGCGCTGTCCTTCGGCTTGGGAAAACTGGCTTTTCAAGGCTTTCCGGCGGCGCTGGCGGTTCCGCAGTGGACATGGCCGCATTTTTCCTTTTCCGCGATGATCGGCCTCGGCATACCGCTCTGTTTTGTCGCGATGGCGTCGCAAAACGCCCCTGGCTTCGCCGTGCTGCGCACTGCCGGTTACGACACGCCCATCAATCCGTTGGTAACGACCACCGGGTTGGCGTCGCTGCTGTTGGCGCCGTTTGGGGCGCACGGTATCAATTTGGCCGCCATTACCGCTGCTATCTGTACCGGACCGGAGGCGCATCCCCAACCGACGCGGCGCTACGTCGCAGGCGTTGCGTGCGCGGCGTTTTATCTTCTGATCGGCTCCTTCGGCGCTACCGTTGCTGGTTTCTTTTCATCGTTGCCCAGCGCCTTGATCGCCTCATTGGCGGGCTTGGCTTTGTTCAGCTCGCTCGCCAACAGCCTCGGCGCCGCTTTTTCTGGCGAGAATCGGCGCGAACCAGCGCTGATCACGTTTCTGGTGACGGCTTCAGGCATCTCGTTCTTCGGTATCGGCGCCGCCTTCTGGGGATTGGCGCTGGGATTGGCGGCAGACGGGCTATTGTTTGGAGCGCTGCGGCGGCAGGGATAGCCGCAGTGCTGTTCAATCCGTCTATAATGCCCTTTGGTTTCTCTCGGTAGTGCCTGATGGCAAAATCCAAAACACTTTACCAATGCACCGAATGTGGCGGCCAGTTGCCGAAATGGCAAGGGCAGTGCCCGCATTGCAATGCCTGGAATACGTTGGTGGAGACAGTTGCTGCGCCACCGTCGCGCCGCTTTGATAATTTATCCGGTTCACGCTCAGAGGTTCGCGCGTTGAGTTCGGTGAAGACGAGCGATGCGCCCCGAATCCCGACCGGCATGGTCGAGTTTGACCGGGTGCTTGGTGGCGGGTTTGTACCGGGTGAGGTGGTTCTGCTCGGCGGCGACCCCGGGATCGGAAAATCGACGTTGCTTTTGCAGGCGGTGGCGGCGCTGGGCGCACTGCGCCGCGCGCTGTACGTAACCGGTGAGGAATCGGTCGAGCAGGTGGCGTTGCGGGCACACCGACTGGGGCTTATCAACGCTCCGGTAGAGCTTCTGGCCGAGGTGCAACTGGAAGCGGTACTGGCCGCACTGGAGAAAGCGCGGCCGGAAGTGGTGGTGATCGACTCGATCCAGACCATGTACACGGAAAGCCTGAGTTCGGCACCGGGCAGCGTGGCGCAGGTACGCGAGTGCGCGGCACGTTTTACCCGTTTCGCTAAAGAGCGCGGGATGGTGCTGGTGCTGATCGGCCATGTGACGAAGGAGGGTGCGATTGCTGGGCCACGGGTTCTGGAGCATATTGTTGACGCGGTTCTGTATTTTGAGGGCGATACACATTCGAGCTATCGGCTGATCCGGGCGATGAAAAACCGTTTCGGAGCGGCCAATGAATTGGGCGTGTTCGGGATGACTGAACATGGGCTTAAAGGCGTCGCCAATCCTTCCGCGCTTTTCCTGTCGCGCCACGCGCAACCGGTGCCGGGGGCGGCGGTGATGGCGACGATGGAAGGTTCGCGGCCATTGCTGGTGGAAATCCAGGCGCTGGTTGATCCGGTGATGTCCGGGATGATGCCGCGACGGCTGGCGGTGGGCATTGATCCGCAGCGGTTGGCGCTTTTGCTGGCGGTGCTGCACCGGCACGGCGGTACGCAGGTGGGCGGCTTCGATGTTTTTATCAATGTCGTTGGCGGTGTCCGGATCGACGAGCCTGCGGCCGATCTGGCAGCCTTAATGGCAATATATTCTTCCTATAAAAACAAAGCATTAGAGCATAAACTGACAGTATTTGGTGAGGTTGGCCTGGCGGGAGAAATCAGGCCGGTGCAGCGCGGGCAGGAGCGCATCCGTGAGGCGGCAAAGTTGGGCTTCAAGAAGATTCTGGTTCCTGCTCCCAACAAACCTAAACGACTTGCTGAGGATATTGAAGTCATTGGCGTTTCCCGGATTGACGAAGCGTTATCCATTTTGGCATAAATGGTGATAAATTAGGTTCAAATTATTTGTTAATCTATTGTTTTTATGTATTATTTTTGCAAGCACACGACCATAAAAAAAGCGCTGCTCACTGCGCGAGCCCCCTTTTTCCTGGTGGCCGTAGGAATAGGGCTGATGGCTGTCGGCGCCGCAAGCATGGCGCAGGAAGCGTCGACAAATCCATTGCTAATGCAAAAGCTCGGTAAAGATGAGATCGAAGAAACCGTTCAAGTTTCTCTGGGTTTAACCGGACAACCGGCCGGAGAACTTCATGTCGATTATTTTGAAAACAATACTTCTGATGAAATGACTTTCCCCCAGATTTATAAGCCGCAGAGGTACGAGCTGCAAGGCTATGCGCGCATGAAGCCGGGAAAGCGGGTCAAAGTAGAAGGGCGAGGAATTCTGCTGGCACAAAGCTATTTAACGGAAGCCGTAAACCGACCGACCGCTTTGGGAGGATTTCTGACTGTCTGGCAGGGCGTTATGCGTGATATAACTCGCGCCGACCCGGATGCTTTTTCCGCTCATCAAATCAACTGGCAAATGCCGGGGACGGTCAGCGGTGAGGAACTTGTCGCCGCCGAAAAGCGCCTGGGAGCACGGCTTCCCTCCTTCTACCGGGAAACCGTGCAGCGCAGCGGCCCTTGGCAACTGAGCCTGTTCAACGGCTTCTCGTTTGAATTGTTGGCGCCGTCACAGCTGGTTTCCGCCAGCGACTGGCTCCAGAGGCACTACGGACCAGCCGAATGGGATTCCCCCGAAAACCAGGCCAGACGCCAACAATTCAAATCGGACATTGTATTCGCCGTCGTCAACAACGAGCCCTGGGTATTGCGTCGCAGCGGGACGCCTTGCGCCGACGAACAACCATCGTTTGCCGTCGGTCATACCGCCGACGAAAAGTTTTACGTCGAAGCCGATGTTTGTGGGGGCAATCAACAGCTCGAAGCCTTGCGCCAGAAAATGCTTGAAGCTATGAACCGCGCGCTTGTCACCCCCGATTTTACCGTAGTGGGCGACGGCCAGCGCCTTTATTTTGTGCGGGGCGACTCGCCGGAGAAGAAGATACTGCGGCTTTATTTGAAGGCGGGGCACTGAGCTTGGTCGGGAAGGAGCCTGGGATTCTGTGCGTAATAGACCGGTCGTAACATCGCCAAGCAAATGCAGCCATCCCGCTGAACAGAAAGATCATTTGTCCTTTTGCTCTTGCGTAAACCAGACGGCGGCTTCGACGCGCGAGCGGAGTTTCAGTTTTTTGAGAAGTCCTTTGACATGGACTTTGACGGTACTCTCGGCGATATTAAGCCGGTTGGCAATGGTTTTATTGGGCAGGCCCGCCGCCACAAGTTTTAAAACATCCTGCTCGCGCGCGGTCAAGTCGTCGAGGCGACGTTCGCCGTCAAACAGGTTTTTTTCCCGCAAGCTGTGGATGAGTACAGGTTTCAGCGAATCGCTCAACACCATTTCGCCGACGGTCGCCTGTCGCAGTGCCGCAAGAAGTTCCTCGGGTTCCATGTCTTTCAACAGGTAGCCGTCGGCGCCGCATTTAAAGGCGTTAGCAACATCTTCTTCGTGATTGGAAACGGTAAAAACAACGATACGTCCCGATAACGGGTGTTGCCGCAGGCCGATCAGCGTATCCTGCCCTGTCGTGCCGGGCATGTTGAGGTCAAGAAGAATCAGGTCAGGGTCGTGTTGACGTGCTAATTCAATGCCTTCGGGGCCGTTACCCGCTTCGGCGATGACAGCAAGATCGGGGGCCATCGACAGGAGTTGCTTGATACCGTTGCGTAGCATCGGATGGTCGTCGATCAGAACGACGGTGGCAGGCGTTTCATTCATGGCGGTTTTCCTCCCGCAGTTGGGTTAAGGAGCTTAATATGATCGATTCAGTTCTTCAATGGCGCTGTTATCAGTTAGGTTAATGAAAAGGAAAAACGACACGCACTTCGACGCCGCCCTCCGGCCGGTTGCTTATCCGACACGTTCCTCCCAGGCTTTGCGCGCGATCCCGCATGATGGCGAGGCCGTAATGACTCCTCCGCTGAAGGTCTTCCGGCAGACCACGGCCATTATCGGTAATGCTCAGGACGATCTCGTCATTGACGTGAAACACTTTGAGCGAAGCTTCTGTCGCGTGAGAATGCTTTTCGATGTTATGAAAAGACTCGCGTGCGATCTGCAAAAGGTGGATGGTTTTATCAGCGGGCAACAGGGTGCGTAGCTGATCGTCGAAATTGATTGGAAAGCCGAAGCGATGGCTATACTCCGCAACAGTTTTTCTAAGCGCAGCATCGAGGCCGGGCTGATCAAGCTGCAATCGGAAGGTTGTCAGCAATTCGCGCAACTGATGGTAGGCGACATTGACTTCGTTGCGCATTTCGGCCAGGGCGTTATGAAGCTCTTCCGGCGACAGCGTTGACTGCATTTGCAAGGCGGCCAACCGCAACTTGAGATAAGAGAGCGACTGCGCCATCGAATCATGCAGCTCGCGGGCGATCGCGGTTCTTTCTTCCGTCAGCAACCATTGTTCCCGTTGGTGGCTCTGGTCTTCCAGCACCAAGGTGACGATGAAAGCATCGGCGAGCAGCGACATCAACCGACGGTGCTCCTCAATGAGCGGCACACCAGGAGGAAGATGTCCCTCGATCCAGCCATAGGATACCTGCGAATCGACCAGCAGCCACCGCTGTGCACCGGACGTGGAGGCGTCTGAAGCAGGCGGTGTCCTGTTACGGTCAAGAACAAGGGTCAACTCGCTGAACGGCAAGAGTCTTCCGGCACGCTCCAAAATGGCGCTCAAGCGCTCGCTGAGCGGACGATCATCGTACAGATTGCGGTGGTGCAAAGCGCGCAAGGCTTCATAAAGAAATGCCAGCGTTTCGTTCTTCTGTTGCAGATCGACTGTTTTTTCGGCAATGCGGTTTTCAAGACTTTGATAACTTTGCTCAAGTTCGTAAGCGGCGGTATTCAGGGTCTGCGCCAGCAGATGAAGCTCATCGCGGTGGCGAAGGTCGGCGCGCTGCCGGAAATCGCGGTGCTGAATGGCCGAAGCAAGGACAAGCAACTTGCGCAATGGAGACACGATGCGTTGGTGCAAATAAAGGGCGAAACCCGCAAGAAACAACAGGGAAAAAGCGATGAAAATTTTCTGCAAAAGAATGGTTTGCTGGATGTGTTGCTCAGTCTTTTCTTCGAGGCCGGCGACCAGAGCATCAATGCGCTGGACAAAAGTTCTTACCTGATCGGCGACAAGCGGAACGTCATCGCGGCGCAGCATATTCGGACGCAGGGCGTTGAACCAATAATCCTGAACGCTCAGCAAATCGCCCTCCATGCCCTCCCGGCTGAGGACGGAACGCAATGGCGCGCTGCTGATGTCCGCTTCAAAAGCATCGGCGAGCGAGCGCAAGAGATCGCTTTCGTGAGGCGTCAGACTGAGCGTCGCCAGCAGCCGATAGCTCTGCATCCGTAGCGTGCCGGCCTTGTTGATAATATGAGCGTTTCCCTGAACGCGAAGCGCCATCCAGGTGGAGAATGCCATGCTCCCCAGTACCAATACGCAAAAAAGCGCCATCAATAGCGCGCCTTGCTGCACGAAGGATGAGAAAAACGCAGGAGAACCGCTGTGGGTGGAAATATCCCCGTTCATCGCCGATGACGCAATCTTGGGAAAAAGGATCGTGCCCAAAATTATACTTCACAATCCATGTTTAGGATGGCCTGCCTCCATATTCCTGTGCGCCACCTCGCACCCGCAGCTTCTTTTTTTGCGGCGTCAGGGTTTTGTGGCCAGGGCAGGCGTGCGCGATCCAAGGGCGCGCCTTCTGGCGCGAGACATTGCCGGTTTGAACAAATCAGCGGTGCTTCACATCAAATGGCGTGGTTACGGATTATGCTTCGCTTATTCGCTTCAGCGCATCTTCCAGGCGCTGCACGGTGCGCGCGATATTCTGTAGCTTGTCGAGGCCGAACAGGCCGATGCGGAAAGTGCGGAAATCCGCCGGTTCGTCGCACATCAGCGGCACACCGGCGGCAGTCTGCAAACCTTGCGCGATGAATTTCTTGCCGGACTGAATGTCCGCGTCATCGGTGTAGCTCACCACCACGCCCGGCGCCTGAAAGCCTTCCGCGGCAACGCTCTTGAAGCCCCTGCCGACGAGCAATGCGCGCACCCGCGCGCCGAGTTCCGCCTGCGCCGCGCGCGCCTGCGCGAAGCCCCAGTCGCGCGTCTCGCGCATCACGCGCGCCGCCGCCGCCAGCGCGTCGGTCGGCGGCGTGGCGTGGTAAGCGTGGCCGCCCTTCTCGTAGGTTTCCATGATCTGCAACCACTTGCGCAGATCGGCGGCGAAACTGCTGCTGGTCGTCGCCTCGATCCTTTCCCGCGCCCGCGCGCTCAACATGACAAACGCGCCGCAGGCCGGCGCGCTCCAGCTTTTTTGCGGCGCGCTGAGGAGAACGTCTATGCCGAGATCACTCATGTCCGCCCACATCGCGCCGGACGCAACGCAGTCGAGCACGAACAGGCCATCGACGGCGCGCACCGCTTCGGCCACCGCCTTGATGTACGCGTCGGGCAGGATGATGCCGGAGGCGGTTTCGACATGCGGCGCGAACACCAGCGCCGGTTTCTGGGCGCGGATCGCCGCCGCCACGTCGTCAATCGGCGGCGGCGCGAAGGCCGCTTGCGCGCCGCTCGCCACGGGCCGCGCCTTGAGCACGATGGTTTCGGCGGGGATGTTTCCCATGTCAAAAATCTGGCTCCAGCGATAGCTGAACCAGCCATTGCGAATCACCAGACATTTCTTGCCGCCGGCAAACTGCCGCGCGATGGCCTCCATGCCGAACGTGCCGCTGCCGGGCACGATGATGGCCGACTGCGCCCGGTAGGCTTCCTTGAGCAGGGCGGCGATGTCCCGCATCACCGACTGGAATGCGGGCGACATATGATTGAGGGCGCGGTCGGTATACACGACCGAATATTCGAGCAAGCCGCCGGGG
>WQUA01000033.1 GCA_009786025.1 Pseudomonadota bacterium
AATAAAATCTTCTATTGAGTTCCAGGATTTCAATGGCTTGGCAGAGTCGCCTGCGCACCAATATACTTTGGGGTCGTTTGTTTTCGTATAAAAAAGACTGCCGTCCCACGTATATCCGCCAAAAAATATAATATCAGCCCCCGCATCCCCGGGCCGCTCATGTATATTCGGTATATCAATATCGTAGGGTTGGTCAATCGTGCCTGTTCTCAATCCGTCTATTGATAAGGTGTCTGAAAAATAATGCAAGCCATTGCACTCACGGTATAAATCGGCCAGATGGTCGGGTATTTTATTCCTGATGACTTTTCCCAATTCTGTGATCTGTTCGTCCGTCAGAGGAGGATAGCGCTTATGCAAGAATGCCGCCGGCGCAACGTGCGGCGCCCGCCCATAGAATATGGTTCCATTGGTTTTTCTTTCCTCGCCTAGAGAAGAAAACCGAAGCATCTGCTTATACATGGGCGCAAGAATTTTAAAATCACTCATGATCTGATATCTGACTTCTGGCCTCTGCTCTCTGTTATATCCACGCCCGCGCATTGCGGAACATTCGCAGCCAGGGTGACGCGTCGTCGCCTTCATGCATTCCCGTATTTGTCCATTCGCGCGGCCGCCAAGACATCTGCACGGCGCGAAAGACGCGCTCCGGGTGCGGCATCATGATGGTGAAACGTCCGTCTTCCGACGTAAAGGCAGTAGCGCCCCCCGACGAGCCGTTCGGATTAAACGGATACCGCTCCGTTGCTTGCCCATAGTGATCGACGTGGCGCATTGCCGCGAACGCTTGCGCGCGCGCCTGCTGCGCAGCATCAACGTACTCGGTATAACCTTCGCCGTGCGCTACCACAACCGGCAAACGGCTACCGGCCATCCCACGCAACAACACCGAAGGCGTTTCAACGATTTCAACCAGCGATAACCGCGCCTCGAATTGTTCGCTCAGGTTGCGCACGAACGCCGGCCAATGCGTCGCGCCCGGAATCATTCCGCGCAACTGGCTCATCATCTGACAGCCGTTGCACACGCCGAGCGCCAGCACGTCATCGCGCGCGAAGAACGCCGAAAATTCGTCGAACGCGCGCGCGTTGAACAGAATCGACTTGGCCCAGCCGCCGCCGCCGCCCAATACGTCGCCGTAAGAAAAGCCACCGCACGCTGCGATCATTTTAAAATCGCGCAATGAAGTATGTCCCTCGAGAATATCGCTCATGTGCACGTCGAACGTATCGAACCCCGCCGCATCAAACGCCGCCGCCATTTCCACCTGGCCGTTGACGCCTTGTTCGCGCAGGATCGCGATTCCCGGACGCGCGCCGCGCGCGATGAACGGTGCGACAATGCTTTCATTCTTATCGAACGTCAGCCACACCTGCATTCCCGGATCGTCAGCGTCGAGCAATGCCTGGCGCGTTTCGTCGGCGCACTCCGGATTGTCGCGCAGCGCCTGCATCGCCAGCGATGTCGACGACCACAGCACTTGCAATGCGACGCGTGGCTCGTCGAGCACCCGATCTTCGCCATGATATACGACAATGTTCGCTCTGCCTCCGGCACGCGGTGTGCCGACCGCTACCACTGCGATCCCGGCTTTTGCCGCCACTTGCTTAACCACTGCGACATCTGCCACTTTCACCTGTACCACCGCACCGAGTTCTTCGGCGAAACACGTATCAAGCAACGGCGCCTCATCGGAGAAATGCAATTCCAGTCCGGCATGCGTCGCAAACGCCATTTCAAGTAAGGTTACCAGCACGCCACCATCGCCAATGTCGTGATAGGCAAGCAATTTTCCCTGTCGGTTCAGCGAGCGAATAAGTTGCAGAAACGTCAGCAAGGTTTCAGCATCGTCAACATCGGGCGTCTCATCGCCAACCTGGCCATATACTTGCGCCAGCGCCGAACCACCGAGTCGCCGCCTGCCGCGCGTCGGATCGAGCCACAGCAGTTGCGTTTCGCCGTCATCCAGTTGCAGTTGCGGCGCCAACGTCCGGCGTACATCATCGACCTGCGCGAATGCGGTCACGATCAGCGATACCGGCGCGATGACGTTGCGCGCGGAACCGTCGTCCGCCGTCCAGGCAGTACGCATCGACATTGAGTCTTTGCCGACCGGAATCGACACGCCGAGTTTCACGCACAGTTCAGACACCGCTTGTACGGTGTCGTACAACGCCGCATCTTCGCCCGGCTGTCCAGCAGCGGCCATCCAATTCGCCGACAGTTTGACGCGACTCCAGTCGGCAGCATCACCGGCAATATCGGCCGCCGCCAAATTGGTCAACGCTTCCGCAACTGCCATCCGTCCCGACGCCGGCGCGTTGATCGTCGCCAGCGGCGTTTTTTCGCCGATCGCTATCGCTTCGCCGTGCGTATGGCGGAAATCAGCCAACGTTACGCCGCAATCAGCTACCGGCGCTTGCCAGGGGCCAACCAGGGGATCGCGCGCGATCAACCCGCCGACCGTGCGATCACCGATGGTGATCAGGAACGACTTGTCGGCAACTGCCGGGAATTGCAGCACGCGTGTTAACGCTTCTTTCAAGCCAACGTTTGCCAGCGCCAACATTTGAGGCGCTCGCTTTTCCCGTATTACGTTGCGCTGCATACGCGGCGGTTTGCCGAGAATCAGATCGAGCGGCACATCCACCGGCGCGTTACCGAAATGCGCGTCCGTTACTTTCAAATGCCCGTCGTCGGTGGCTGTACCCACCACTGCGAACGGACAGCGCTCGCGCCTGCACAGCGCCTCGAAATACGACAAAGCTTCCGGCGATATTGCCAGCACATAACGCTCCTGCGCTTCGTTGCTCCACAATTCGCGCGGGCTCATCCCTGGCTCCTCATTCGGCAACGCTCGTAATTCAATCACGCCGCCAGCGCCAGCGTCGTGAATCAATTCGGGAAAAGCGTTCGACACGCCGCCAGCGCCGACATCATGAATCGACAGAATCGGATTGGCGTCGCCCATTTGCCAGCAATGGTCGATCACGCCTTGTGCGCAACGCTGAATCTCAGCGTTGCTGCGCTGCACCGAATCGAAATCGAGTTCGGAACAATTCTCGCCGCTCGCCATCGACGACGCCGCGCCGCCGCCCAACCCGATCAGAAATGCCGGGCCGCCCAGTTGAATCAACAGCGTCCCCGGCGGCAACGGTTTCTTTTTTGTATGCCGCGCATCAATCGCGCCAAAACCACCAGCGATCATGATCGGCTTGTGATAGCCATAATGCTTGCCGTTCCAGCGGCCCTCGAAAGTTCTGAAATAGCCGGCAATGCCAGGACGCCCGAATTCGTTATTGAACGCCGCCGCGCCAATCGGCGCTTCAATCATGATGGTTAACGGCGACACGATGCGCTCCGGCTTTTCGAGCGGCGCTTCCCAAGGCTGCGGCAATCCGGGAAGGCGCAGATGCGACACGCTAAGACCGACCATTCCCGCTTTCGGTTTACCGCCGATGCCGGTAGCGCTTTCGTCGCGGATTTCGCCGCCGGAACCAGTCGCCGCGCCCGGATACGGCGCAATCGCGGTCGGATGGTTGTGCGTCTCCGCTTTCATCAGCGTATGCGTCAAAGCCTCGTGCGCTTGATAGCGCCGCGTCGCATCGGGATAAAAACGCGCCGCGATTGCGCCTTCCATAATCGCAGCGTTGTCCGAATACGCCACCACCGTTCCCCGCGGATGCGCCTTGTGCGTGGCGCGGATCATCGCAAACAACGATTGCGATTGCGGCGCGCCGTCGATCATCCACTGTGCGTTGAAAATTTTGTGCCGGCAATGCTCCGAGTTGGCCTGCGCGAACATTGTCAATTCAACATCGGTCGGATCGCGCCCTAATGATCGAAAGCGTTCCACCAGATAATCAATCTCGTCATCGGCCAGCGCCAGGCCCAGCGTCGTGTTGATCTCTTCCAGCGCCGCCCGTCCGCGTTCCAGCAACGGAATCGACGCCAGCGATTTCGGCGAATGATGTTCAAACAATCGCGCTGCTTCATCGAGATGATCGAGCGCCGTCTCTACCATCCGGTCGTGCAGTGTTTCATACAACGCCGCGCGTTGCGCGTCGTCAAGCAATCCTCCGTTCTCCGTCGCGTAGTGATAGACAATCCCTCGCTCCAGCCGCACGATTTTCGCCAGCCCGCAACGATGTGCAATATCCGTCGCCTTCGACGACCAGGGCGACACCGTTCCCAGCCGCGGCACGACCAGACATTGCTGCCCTTCGACATCATCGTCTGCCGCCACATCGCGCGGCCCGTATTCCAGCAGTTGCCGCAACCGCGCTGCGTCATCGCCGTTCAGCGCTGTCGTCACTTCGGCAAAATGCCAATAACGCGCCGATAATTGCGCCAGCGGAATTCCCAGTGCCCGCGCCTTTGCCAGCAGGCGGCGACGCCGGGACGCCGAACAAGCGCAACGGCCACGAATTTGCAGAATTTCACTCATCAAGCGTTCCCCGAAACGGTTACAGTTACGACAGCGCCACAAAAGATGAATTATACGTTGCGAGATCGGCAGCCAAGGCGAATGTGGGTGCCATCATCCCGTTTTTTGATACGATACGTGAGGCAACTCCCGTCGGCTTCGCCGCCTCCCTTTCAAAAGGAGACCTCTAAAGCCCGCCTCTTCAAGGGAAGGGTTGGGGTAGGAATGAGGTTGCGCCACATTTCCTTCTCCCGCCTGCGGGTGAAGCCGGGAGAAGGCCGGGAAAAGGAAAATTGAGAAAAAACTTATTTTTGGATGTGCCTTGAACGAATTTGAACTGATCCGCCGTTTCTTCGAGCGCCCACCCGCTGACAACGCGGTGCGCCTAGGCGTCGGCGACGATGCCGCCATCGTCGCACCGACGCCCGGCCATGAATTGCTACTGGCTATCGACACCATGGTCGAAGGGCGTCATTTTTTTGCCGACGTGCCGCCGGCCACGCTCGGCCACAAAATTCTCGCGGTCAATCTTTCTGACATGGCGGCGATGGGCGCCGCACCGCGCTGGGCACTGCTCTCCGGCGCTCTGCCCGACAATGATTCTGACTGGCTCGCCGCTTTCAGCGACGGTCTTTTCACGCTGGCCAAGCGTCATGCTGTCTCGTTGATCGGCGGCGACACTGTGCGTGGACCGCGCAGTTTTACCATCGCCATCGCCGGCGAAGCGCCCGCCGGTGAAGCGCTGACCCGCGCCGGAGCGAAACCGAACGATGATTTATGGGTGTCCGGCACGCTTGGCGACGCCGCGCTGGCATTAGCCGCGCTGCAGAACCAAATCGTGCTCGATCCAACGACGCTGACCGCCCTGCGCGCCCACCTCGAAACGCCGGAACCGCGCGTCTCTCTCGGCCTGAAACTACGTCGTCTCGCTCATGCCGCCCTTGACGTTTCCGACGGCCTGATCGGCGATCTGGAACACATCCTGAACGCTTCCGGCGTCGGCGCCGAGATTGAACTGTCGCGTCTGCCCTGCCACCCGGCGCTGAAAACGCTGGTGAGGAGCGCTGAACGCCCGCTGGCACTTTACTGCCTGCTGGCCGGCGGCGACGATTATGAACTATGCTTCACTGCGCCGCCCGATGCTCGTGATACGCTTACTTCCTTATCGCATGAGTTGGCGTTGCCGCTGACTCGTATCGGTATCATCACGACAACGCCCGGGCTTACCGTCTTCGACGAGCAATACTGCCCTTTGCCGACATTGCCCGCCGCCTACGATCATTTCCCGGCCGCCCCCTCCTCTTCACTGTTCGCCCCTTTCCCGCAAGGGGAGAGGAGCGCCCAACCATGAGCAAGCGAGACCCCATTCCACCCGCCTTTCTCTTTCACCACCCAGCGCATTTCATCGCGCTCGGTTTCGGCAGCGGCCTTCTGCCGGGAATGCCGGGCACCTGGGGAACGCTGCCGGCCATCCCCGTCGCGTTATTCCTGCGCGCTCTGCATAACGACGCCCTCTACCTTGCTGCCACTGCGCTACTGATCGCCGTCGGCACTTGGGCGGCGCACATCACCGGACAACGCCTGAACGAACCCGATCATAGCGGTATTGTCATCGACGAAATTGCCGCTTTCGTGTTGATGCTTTTTTTCACTGATGGCTCTTGGCAACACATCGCGCTGGCGTTCGTGCTGTTCCGATTGTTCGACATTCTGAAACCGCCGCCGATCCGCTATTTCGATACCCGCATGAAGAACGGTATTGGCGTGATGCTTGACGATCTTCTGGCGGCCGCTTATGCACTGCTTGCAATGGTTGCACTGTTGCGCCTTTGGATATTTTTCGCCGCTCCTGCGTAAGCAGGAAACCAGAGGGTTTCTGCTTGGGCCGAGCCCCCTTTGGCCGCTGTCCGATTGACCAAACCGAACAGGCTTTCAAAGAAGATAAACGCTTCTTTCTATCCTGATGATGCGGAGAGCGCAGATTGCGCTCTCCGGTTTTTCTTTTAACGTTTACGCGTAACGGCGCATCGCACGGCAATGCCCGTCGACAGCGCTATCAAGCAAAGCAAAGCCGTCCATGACAGAGCCGGAACAGATGCCGCTAAACTGGGCGGCGATATTATAGTAACAGCGACCACCGGGACTGGGGCTGAGGACGCACATTCACCTTGGGCGCACTCACCACCCGGCACTGTCAACTCGGCCGTGTTGACAATCGAAGTCGGCGGAGCGCTCGAAACAGTAGCCGTTACCGTATATACCATGCTATCGCCAACAGCCAGTTTCGTAAGCATGTCGTTAATGGCGCCCATACCGTTTGCGCTCGGACACGCAACCCCCGCACAAGTCCACTCGAAGCTATCGACGCCGGCGGGAACCGGATCGCTGACGACAACATCAGTCGCGTCGAAACTACTTTCATTTTCTACACTGATCGTATAGACAATTGTTCCCCCGGGCGCGATTTCACCGACATCGGCGGTCTTGGTGATGCCGACAATCGGCACAGTCGGGGTCGTTTTCGGGTTTGTCACGACAGTATTTGACGTGTTGTCCCACAGATCCTCATCCTTCTCCTTCTCATTGCCTGTAACGGTAGCCTTATTGGAAATCGGCGCGTTAGCGCCCGCTGAGATGGTTCCCGTAACAGTCATCGAGGTCTCTTCTCCCCCCTTCAACGCGCCCACGGCGCAGGTTAACACGTTGCTACTGATCGAGCACCCGGTCGGAATCGTCGTGAGGCTCAGCCCCGTCGGCAGCATGTCCGTGATGATTGAACCGGAAGACCAGAAAGCCGGATCGTTATTCTTGACCGTGAACGTATAAGAGATCGTATCTCCAGGGTCGTAGGCCGCCGATGATACAGTCTTTGTGATCGACATGTCTATCGGTGCCCCGGCGTAAGATGCGCCGTCGTTATTCGCCGAATTAGGAGCAGAAAGGGCAGAGACAATCTGAAAAGACGGCACACCGCTTGCATCAGTGGTGACCTTGATATGATAAGCAACACCTGTGTCATTGCCGGCAATCCCGAAATCTCCGTTGCCATACCGCCACTGTGCTCCATAGGCTTGCCGGATGATGCCGTCGGTTGTGATGGCTTTATTCGCTACAGTGGGCAACGTAAACGTATTCACTTGACCGCTGGATGGATCAATTCGATAAACGATCGCTTTTGCGTTTGTTCCTGTTACGTTACCATTTATCGCCCATAGATATCCCTCAGAAAAGAAAATATCCGACGTATTGGGTACCGCAGATTTCAAGGTAATCGTCGTAGCTGTCAGCGTGTTGATATTGATCGCCCACAACTTATTGGTGTACGAAGTATCGTTGCTGCCGAGTCTGACGAAGAGGATATCCTGGCAGTTGGCAAGTGCACACGTTTCATCACCGAAATCGCCCGCATTGAAAGAACCATTGCCGGCGATGGTAGCGTTACTGGGCAGGCCGGACACCGCTCCGAGTCTTTCGACTTCTCCCCCCTGGCCGATCCTGAGCAAGTTACCGGTGCCCCTCTCGATAGCATAGAGGTACATATCCGAAGTATGGAAACCCACCGCGTTGTAAACAATAGTACTGGTGCCGATCTCTGTGAACTTAAAATCGCCGCCAGGTATCTGTTCAACAGAGTAAAGCTCCATCGAGGTCGGGTTGAGGCTGGCTTTCGGCACTCCCTCCGAGACAAAAATAATTGGATTTCCTGTCGGAAAAGGCGTCGGCGCCGCGCTCGCCGACAGGGACAGGCTTGCCAGCACGCCCATGACGAAAACCTTCGCAGCTTGCCGGGGGAAAAGTTGCCCCAGAAGCAAAGCAAAGAAAGATCTCTTTTGCATCGCTAATCCTCCCAGTAATACAGAAAAAGTAAAAACCAGACTGCATGGTACACGTCAGATTTTGTTGTAAAAAAATATCTGTGATGCCATTGATCCAAAGCAAATGATTCTTGCAGTTAACAGCATTTTAAGAGATTTTAGAAACAGTTTTGATACATTTATCAGCAAATTGTGAAACGCAACGGGATTTTTATTACAACAAATTTACAATGATAAAAGCGCAATGGGCTACTTTTTTGAGGCGAAACACGTATACATGGGAGGCTGTACATGAACAGGCATGAGCATGGCTGGCTTACCCAGCATATGCCCCGCCCCCTCGTGCGATAATGGCGCCCATTGTTATGACTCGCGCTCGTTACTCATGATCGGTCGTCTTTCCGGGATCCTGCTCGAAAAAAACCCGCCGCAAGTTTTGCTGGATGTACAGGGCGTTGGCTATGAATTGCTGGTGCCGATGAGCACGTTTTACAACCTGCCCGAAACCGGCGCGTCCGTCACGCTGCTTACCCATTTGATCGTCCGTGAAGATGCTCACACCTTGTACGGTTTTGCCGCCGAGCGCGAGCGCCAGGCTTTCCGCGCGCTGACCAAAATCTCCGGCATCGGCGCGCGAACCGCGCTGGCAGTGCTGTCGGGTTTGTCCGCCGAAGAGTTGGCGCAAGCGGTCGCCATCCAGGAAGTCGGGCGTTTGACGCGCGTTCCCGGTATCGGCAAAAAAACCGCCGAGCGCATTCTGCTTGAGTTGAAAGGCAAACTCGCCCCCGTTGTCGGCAGCGGTAATGTCGCGGCCAGCGCGTCATCCGGCGTTCTCGATGTGATCAATGCACTGCTGGCGCTGGGCTACAACGAAAAAGAAGCACGCGCCGCCACTCGCGAATTGCCCGCTGACATTGATGTCACCGACGGCATTCGTAAGGCATTGAAACAGTTGTCGAAAACGTAAAGCCGAAAGCCATTCCCGATGATCGAAAACGATACCCTGCACCGCGTTATCAAAAGCACCGTGGCCAGCCCGCAGGAAGAAGCGTTCGAGCGAACGCTGCGGCCGCGCGCACTTGATGAATACATCGGCCAGGAAAAAATCCGCGGCCAGTTGTCGATCTTCATTGAGGCGACCCACAAACGCAGCGAGGCACTCGATCATGTACTGCTGTTCGGCCCACCCGGTTTGGGCAAAACCACACTGTCGCACATCATCGCTCACGAGCTTGGCGTCAATCTTCGGCAAACGTCGGGGCCGGTGCTGGAACGACCGGGCGATCTGGCAGCGCTGTTAACCAACCTCGAGCCGCGCGATGTGTTGTTCATCGACGAGATTCACCGCTTGTCGCCGGTCGTCGAGGAAATCCTTTATCCGGCGCTCGAAGATTTTCAAATCGACATCATGATCGGCGAAGGTCCGGCGGCGCGCAGCGTCAAGATTGACTTGCCACCGTTCACACTGGTCGGCGCGACCACCCGCGCCGGAATGCTCACGAATCCATTACGCGACCGTTTCGGCATCGTCGCTCGGCTGGAGTTTTACAGCGCTGAAGAGTTGACGCGTATCGTTCACCGCTCAGCGGCGCTGCTCAACATCCGAATCGACAACGACGGCGCCGGCGAAATCGCCCGCCGCGCGCGCGGTACGCCACGCATTGCTAACCGCTTGCTACGCCGCGTGCGCGATTACGCCGATGTCCGCGCCGACGGCACGATCAACCGCGTCACAGCCGACGCCGCCTTGTCGATGCTCGATGTCGATCATCAAGGGCTTGACATCATGGATCGCAAATTACTCAGCGCCATTCTCGACAAATTCAACGGCGGCCCGGTCGGCGTTGACAACCTCGCCGCCGCCATCGGCGAAATGCGCGATACCATCGAAGATGTGATCGAGCCTTATCTGATCCAGCAGGGTTTTCTGCAACGCACCTCGCGCGGTCGCGTCGCCACATTGCAGTCGTACCTCCATTTCAATCTGATACCACCGAAACGTGAAGGCGGCGACCTTCTCGAAGGAGTTTGACGCGATGCAGGGGCACGATGCGTTCGAGTGGCCGGTACGTGTGTACTATGAAGACACCGACGCGGCAGGCGTTGTCTATTACGCCAACTACCTGCGCTTTATGGAACGCGCCCGTACCGAATGGCTGACGCATCTGGGTATTGAACTGGCCGAACTCGAAAAACGCGAACGCACCGTGTTTGTCGTCACTCGCGTTGAAGTGGATTACCTGCTGGGTGCGCGCCTTGGCGATCGGTTGTCCGTCTCCGTTGAGCCCATCGAAACCAGTGCCGCTTCTTTCACGCTGGCACAACGCATCCGGCGCAGTACATCCGCCGAATTGCTGACCGATGCGCGCGTAACACTGGCCTGCCTGAACGCCGACCGCTGGCGCCCCGTCCGAATCCCCGCAACACTGCGCACGCTTCTCCCTTCTTCTGTTTCCGGCTTCATGAAAGGATAACATCTTGAATGTTCAAACTGATCTCTCTATTTTTGCGCTGGTTGCTCAGTCGTCGTTTATCGTCAAAGTCGTTATCGTCATTCTGCTGGCGCTGTCACTCTGGAGCTGGCTGCGAATCGGCATGAAAACCCTGCAACTGCGTCGCGCCACACGAGAAAGCACACAGTTTGAAGATGAATTCTGGCGCGGCGGCGATCTGAACGCGATTTACCAGAGTCTTGGTGCCGCCCGCATTGGCGACGGCATGAAACACATCTTCGTTTCCGGTTTCCGCGAATACACCAAACACCGCAAACAGGGCGGCTCCGGCGCTGTTGCCGTTGACGCCACGCGCCGCGCGATGCGCGTGGCGTTCCAGCGTGAGCTCGATGCTCTCGACGCCGGCCTGCCGGGCTTGGCCACCATCGGCTCGGTATCGCCGTACATTGGCCTTTTTGGTACCGTCTGGGGCATTATGAATTCCTTTCGCGGCCTGGCGAGCGTCAGCCAGGCCACACTGGCGCAAGTCGCGCCGGGCATTGCCGAAGCCTTGATCGCTACAGCCATCGGTTTGTTCGCAGCCATTCCGGCGGTCATCGCCTACAACCGCTTCACCCATGATGTTGATCGGCTCTCAACACGCTACGAAACCTTCATCGAAGAATTCGCCAACATCCTGCAACGGCAAAGCGCCTGAATGAACGGAGACTTTCATGCCCCGCGTTCGTAGAACCATCAACCAGATGAACGTCGTGCCGTATATCGACGTGATGCTGGTGCTGCTCGTTATCTTCATGGTCACCGCACCGCTGGTCGCACCAGGCGAAATCGAATTGCCCAACGTCGGCAGCGCCACCATCACGCCGAAACAACCGTTCGAGATCACCGTTCAGAAAGATGGCCAATTGCAGTTGCGCAACCGCGCCAAACCGAATGAGCCAGCGCAGCGCCTCAATATGGAAAACCTGATCCCTCGATTGATCGCGCAGCAACAGGAAAACCCCGATCAGGCCGTCGTGATTGCCGCCGATAAAAGCGTGCGTTACGAAAGTGTCGTCGCTGTGCTCGACGCGCTGCAACGCAATCAAATCAAGAAGGTCGGCCTGCTCGTCGTCCCCGGCGCGAAATAAACCGCCATGATCATGCCGTCGCAGCCATCACACTCTTCCAATGTCCCCAAACGCCGCGCCGATTTCTGGCTCGCGCTGATATTCGCCATCGCCGCCAATCTGGTTTTCATCGGACTTCTGGTTTTCTCCGTTTCCTGGCGCAACCCGCCGCCGGAACCGGTCACGGCAGAGTTGTATGCGCCACCAGCGCCGGACCCCAAACCGTTACCGCCGCCGGAACCGCAGCCAAAGCCGCCCGTCACACCGCCGCCAGAAGTCAAACCGCCGGAGCAACCTGATCCTGAAATCGCGATCAAGAAAAAGAAAGAAGAAGAGCGCCGCAAACAAGAAGCGGCGGAAAAAGCGCGTCAGGAAAAGCTGAAAAAGGAGCAACTCGAAAAAGAGCGCATCGAGAAGGAAAAGGCCGCGCGCGAAAAGGCGGAGAAAGAGCGCCTCGAACGCGAAAAGAAAGAAAAAGAAGAAAAAGCACGCAAAGAAACCGAACAGAAGGCGCGCGAAGAAGCGGCACGGCGCGAAGCCGAATTGCAAAAAATGTTGGCTGATCAGAGAAAGCGCGACGAATTGCAGGCCGCGCAAGACCGTTGGGTACAAAGCATCCGTATCAAAGTTTTAGGAAACGTCAATCTGCCGCCCAACATTGAAGGTAACCCTGAAGCGATCTTCCTGATCATTCAACTTCCGACCGGCGAAGTGATCGACGCCAAATTGCAAAAGAGCAGCGGCAACGCCGCCTACGACGACGCCGTTTACCGCGCGATCATGAAATCATCACCGCTACCGAAACCGGAACGCGCCGAGGTCTTCGTTCGTAATTTGCGTTTGGTGTTCAGGCCGAAAGATTAAAAAGCAGGGACCACATTATGTTCCCGGCCGGTGATGACAATACCGATCGAGGTGTTCTCATGGTATCGAAAAACACGTTTTTGAAATTTCTGGATTTCCCCGGTGAATGGGGAAAGCTGAATTTGTACAGCGACGAACTTTTTAACGCCCAACTAAAATTTTTATTGGAAGATATAGGGACAGATGAATTCAATAAAAGGATGGCTGAAGGCAAGTACGGCAATGGCTCTGAACACTGGAGGTTGGGCGCTTTTATTTGGGTAATAAAAAATGAAGGTTCAAAATCGTTTGACAAGCTAAAAATTGTGGCTCAGAAAGAAAAAGATTTGTTTTTAATGAGACACATGTTGAACGAAATCGCTCGATCCATACCGGATTAAAGCGTGAGGGGATAAGACCACGAATTGCGCCGCTGCGTAGCTTATTCGTCCTTGCCGCTATGCATATCTAATTCTCCAACAATAAAAAGTCATGGCGTTTTCCGAAATGGCAACCTTGTATTTGATTCCTTCCATCTGACAATCAGATAAATCCTCTATGGCAATCGAGTGGTTGGGAGAGGAAAAATCAAGGCCTCCATAACGTGATTCGATATTAATTTCGTGAACATTTTCAAACTCTATAATTCTTGATCCTTGTTCGGTTGTGAGCAATTCAATCTTTATCGTCATGTCACTACCTACAGCCATAGGATTCTCAATGGAAATTTTACTTATCGTAAAAGGCGCTGCCAAAATTTTAAATATCTCTTCCATGTCTGTTTTTATCGTCCTGTGACGTAGCAAGCAACGGTGGATAGGGCGAAGACCACAATCCACCGTTTCTTTAATGCGAAGCGTAGCAGGTTATGAATGAATACGACGTCTCTCTTTGGCTTGCGTCAACGGCAAATTGCTCCGCTCACTTACCTCATCCCTACCCTAACCCTGCCCTTGAAAGAGAGGGGATTTCCTGATGTCTGATATCTGACCTCTGAAACTCATCCCGCCTGCAGCGGATACAATTTCCAGCTCCCGCCTTTCAGCGATCTCAACCCTTCCACCGCCGCCATCGCACCGGAGATGGTGGTGCAATAAGGAATATTGTTGGCCAACGCTGTGATGCGAATCAGCCGTGAATTGGCAATCGCCGTCCGCGTTTCTTCGACAGTCGTAAACACCATCGCGATCTCACCGCTTTTCATCATATCGACGATGTGCGGGCGGCTTTCTTTGAGTTTGTTGACGGTGGTCACTTCAATGCCAGCAGCGCGGATCGCGTCAGCGGTGCCCTGCGTCGCCACCAGCGTATAACCGCCCATCGCCACCAGCATCTGCGCAACTTTGACCGCCCGCGCTTTGTCGCCGTCCTTGACAGTGAACAGTACAGTGCCGCTGTCGGGCAGGCGCACGCCTGCCGCCAGTTGCGCTTTAAACAATGCTTCGCCGAAGGTTTCGCCGATCCCCATCACTTCGCCGGTCGAACGCATTTCCGGCCCCAGCACCGGATCGACACCGAGGAACTTGCGGAACGGAAATACAGCTTCCTTGACGCTGATCCGTTTCGGTGTCACTTCTTTAAGAACACCCTGTTCCCGTAATGTTTTCCCTGACATGCAACGCGCCGCGATTTTCGCCAACGGCAATCCCGTTGCTTTGGAAACAAACGGTACAGTGCGTGATGCACGCGGGTTGACTTCGAGAACGTAAATCACATCGCCGCCCGCTGTTTTCTGAATCGCAAATTGTACGTTCATCAGGCCGATCACATTGAGCGCTTTCGCCATCGCCTGCGTTTGCGTCTTCATCGCCTCCACGGTCGCAGCCGACAATGAATACGGCGGCAGCGCACACGCTGAATCGCCGGAGTGCACTCCCGCCTGTTCGATGTGTTCCATCACGCCGCCGATAAACACGGTCTCGCCGTCGGCGATGCAGTCAACGTCGCATTCAATCGCGTCGTCGAGAAAATGATCGAGCAGCACCGGCGAATCGGGCGACACGATAACCGCCTCACGCATGTAGCGTTCGAGATCGCGCGATTCATGAACGATTTCCATCGCGCGACCGCCCAGCACATATGATGGGCGCACCACCAGCGGATAGCCGATGGATTCAGCACACCGCAGCGCTTCCGCTTCCGTCCGCGCCGTTGCATTCGACGGCTGTTTCAAATTCAATTTGTGAAGCAATTGCTGGAAACGCTCACGGTCTTCAGCTGCGTCGATGCTTTGTGGCGATGTGCCGATCACCGGCACACCATGTGCTTCGAGCGCCAGCGCCAGTTTCAACGGCGTCTGGCCGCCGAATTGCACGATCACGCCTTCCGGTTTTTCGAGGTCAACGATTTCGAGCAGGTCTTCGAGCGTCAGCGGTTCAAAATACAACCGGTCGGATGTGTCGTAATCGGTCGATACGGTTTCCGGGTTGCAGTTGATCATGATCGTTTCGAAACCGTCCTCGCGCAACGCCATCGCCGCATGGACACAACAATAATCAAACTCGATACCCTGCCCGATCCGGTTCGGTCCGCCACCCAGCACCATGATCTTGCGTCGTCCGCTCGGCCGTGCTTCGCAAACGCCGTGCGCTTGTCCATACAATGGTATTTCGTAAGTCGAATACAGATACGCTGTGCTACTGGCAAACTCCGCTGCGCAAGTATCGACGCGCTTATAAACCGGCCTGACGCCAAGCGCCAAACGCTTCTCGCGCACCGCCGTCGCTGTCGTTTTCAACAACTTGGCCAACCGGCGGTCGGAGAAACCCATGCCTTTCAACACACGCACTTCTTTTTCGGTCAACGTTTCAAGTGTTCGCGCCGCCAGTCGCGTTTCCATTGCGACGATTTCTTCAATCTGCGCCAGGAACCACGGGTCAATGTCAGTTTCCCTGTAAATTTCGTCGAACGGTATTCCCTGCCGAAACGCATCGGCCACATACCACAGTCGCATCGGCCCCGCTTCGTTCAGCTGCTCAATGATGTCGTCGCGGTTTTTTGACTGTTCATCAAAGCCATCAACGCCGATTTCCAGTCCGCGCAACGCTTTTTGCAACGATTCCTGAAACGTCCGTCCCATCGCCATCACTTCGCCGACTGATTTCATCTGGGTGGTCAGCCGCGGATCGGCTTCGCGAAATTTTTCAAACGCGAAACGCGCCACTTTGGTCACGACGTAATCAATGGTCGGCTCGAACGAAGCAGGAATCGCCCCGCCGGTAATATCGTTTTTCAGCTCGTCGAGCGTATAGCCAACCGCCAGTTTGGCGGCGATTCTGGCGATCGGAAAGCCGGTCGCTTTCGACGCCAACGCCGACGAACGCGATACTCGCGGGTTCATTTCAATCACGATCAGCCGACCGTCTTTCGGATTCACCGCAAACTGCACGTTGGAGCCGCCAGTATCGACGCCGATTTCGCGCAGGATCGCAAACGACGCGCTACGCATGATTTGGTATTCCTTATCAGTCATCGTCTGCGCCGGCGCAATCGTGATTGAATCGCCGGTATGGATACCCATCGGGTCGAGGTTCTCTATCGAGCACACAATGATACAGTTGTCGGCACGATCGCGAACAACTTCCATTTCGAACTCTTTCCAGCCGAGCAGCGATTCCTCGATCAACAACTCGTGCGTCGGCGACATATCCAGTCCGCGCTGGCAAATTTCCTGAAACTCTTCCGGGTTGTACGCCACGCCGCCGCCGGTGCCGCCAAGCGTGAACGATGGACGGATGATCACCGGGTAGCCGCTGCCCTGTGTTGCCTGTGCAATCTGGCGCTGCACTTCCTGCGCTTCTTTCAGCGAATGAGCAATGCCGGAACGCGCTGATTGCAGGCCGATCTTTTCCATCGCTTCTTTGAAGTGTTGCCGGTCTTCGGCTTTGTCGATCGCTTCGGGCGAAGCGCCGATCAATTCGCAACCGTATTTTTCGAGCAACCCACGACGGTGCAGATCAAGCGCCGCGTTCAGCGCGGTCTGGCCGCCCATTGTCGGCAGAATCGCATCGGGTTTTTGTTCGGCGAGAATCCGTTCGAGTACTTCGACGGTAATCGGCTCGATGTAGGTCATATCGGCCGTTTCCGGGTCGGTCATGATCGTCGCCGGATTACTGTTCACCAAAATTACGCGATAACCCTCCTCGCGCAAAGCCTTGCACGCCTGCACGCCGGAGTAATCGAATTCGCACGCCTGGCCGATAACGATCGGGCCGGCGCCGATGATGAGAATGCTGTGAATGTCGGTTCTTTTAGGCATGGGAATCTCGGGTCAGGCGTGCGCCATCAGGTCGAAGAAATGGTCGATGAATTGGTCGAAGAGCGACGTAATGTCGCGCGGCCCCGGTGAAGCTTCGGGATGTCCCTGAAAACAAAAGGCCGGCCGGTCAAGGTAACGCAACCCTTGCAGCGAGCCATCGAACAGCGATATGTGCGTCGCCTGCACATTCGGCGGCAAGGTTTTGGCATCGACGGCAAAACCGTGGTTTTGCGAAGTAATGAAAACCCGTTTGCTTTCAAGTTCCTGCACCGGGTGATTGCCGCCGTGGTGACCGAATTTCATTTTATACGTCGAAGCACCCGCCGCCAGCGCCATGATTTGATGGCCGAGGCAAATGCCGAACGTCGGTATGCCGCGCGCAATCAGGGTACGCACCGCTTCAATAGCGTAGTCACACGGTGCCGGATCACCTGGCCCATTCGACAGGAACACACCGTCGGGCTGCATCGCCAGTACTTCTTCGGCGCTGGTTTGCGCCGGCACCACAGTCAATTTGCAACCGCGCGACGCCAAAATCCGCAGAATGTTGCGCTTGACGCCGAAATCGTAAGCCACGACATGAAAACGCGGCGAGAGCATCCGCCCGTAACCCCTCTCCGGCTCCCAAGCGGTTTCGTCCCACGCGTAGGGCTCCCTGGTCGAAACGACTTTCGCCAGATCCATGCCGGCCAAGCCGCGAAACGCTCGCGCCTTTTCAAGCGCTGCTGTCGGCGTCGCCTGCGCGCCAGCCATTACGCACCCGGGCTGGGCGCCATATTCGCGCAAATGCTGCGTCAGGCTACGGGTGTCGATGCCGGCAATAGCCACCACCGCATGCTCCCGCAGATAATCACCGAGCGTTTGCGTCATTCGGTAATTCGACGCTCGATTCGGTATATCCTTGACAATCAATCCTGCCGCGTAGGGACGGTCGCCCTCGATGTCCTCGAGATTGACGCCGACGTTACCAATATGCGGATACGTCAACGTCACCAGCTGCTGCGCGTAACTCGGATCGGTCAGGATTTCCTGATAGCCGGTCATCGCGGTGTTGAATACGGTCTCGCCAACCGCCTCGCCATCGATACCGACACTGATGCCTTCATACACCGTGCCATCAGCCAACGCCAGCCAAGCCGGCGTCAAGGGTGGCAATAAAGAAAATTGTGGAGAAGAAAAAGACATGACCCTTCGCTTTCGTAACGCTCACGCTCACTCGCCGCCCCTCATCAGGCGGGAGCAAAAATCCATGTGCATAAGGAGAACCGGAAAGGAGTATTGTAGCCGTTGCCCCGACGGTTACTCAAGTTTTTCCTTTTGCTACCGCCATCCTTGCAAGCAGCCGAGGGAAGTTGATCACATCTTTGCATGCCTTTTCCCTTTTCCTGCAACAAGGGATAAGGTGGTCAAAGGCCAAAAGAAGGGCGATATCTTTGGGGAATGGCTATAATCCAAGGGGAAATGATGCCTCCCTCGAACGTGCCTTCTTCTTCCACCTCACCGTTTTTCGTCATGGGTCGCTCCCTGGCGTCTTTTTCTTTTCCTTCAGGAGCCAGCAATGCGCCCTGACAGTGACCGCAGCCATTTGCCGCTGGCGCTGGCACTGCTCTGCGCGCTGTGTATCGTCTACGCCAGCCTTTATCCGTTCATTCGCTGGGAAATGCCGCTAGCGGGAACGCCCTACTGGCTGTTCGGTCATGCCCATTTTTATCGCGCCGATTTTATCGTCAATTTCTTCGCTTACCTGCCGTTTGGCCTCTTTGTCGGCCTTGGCAGTCGCCGCTATCGCCTGTTGTGGGCAGCCGCTGCCGGCGCGTTGTTATCGCTGGCGATGGAGTCGTGCCAATGGTTGATGCCGCCACGTTGCGCCGATCTCTATGACCTTCTCGCCAATACCTTCGGCGCCGCTGTCGGCGGCGCTATCGCCTGGGGACTGGCAGCGCTGCTGTCGCTACGCGCAGCGCTTTACCGTTGGCGCCGCTTGTTCCTCCCCGGCCTGCTGGGCGATTTCGGGCTGGCGCTGCTCGTTTTCTGGCTGGCGGCACAGGCCAATTCCAGCATTCCTCTGTTCTCAATCGCCTTTGACCCGACGGTTCTTGCTGCCGTCTGGCCCGATAATACCGTACCGTTTGCCGATGCCCGTTGGTCAATGCTGGCAGAAATCATCATCGGCGCTTTTCAGATTTCCGGCATCGGCTTATTCGCGGCCTTGTTGGTACGCGACCGCCGCCACGCCGTACTAACGGCGGTGCTAATCATTCTGGCAGCGTTTGTGCTGAAAAATATCGCGATCTGGCTTACGCTCAGCGACGCTGTGCGCGCCCATTACCTCGGGCGTACAGCGACCGGAGTCGCAATGGTGCTGGGTTTTTTGCTGCTTTATGGCTTTTTTACTTTATCGCGCCCGAAAGCTGTCACTGTCTGCTCGGTTATTTTATTGTCTTCGCTGCTGGCGCCACTGCTGTTGCCCGACTTGCTGTCCGCGCGTATGCCCTCCTCGCTGTTCAACGACCGCTATGCACATCTGCTGCATTTTGACGGCCTGACCCGCACGATTCTTCTGATGTGGCCGTTGGCTGCCGGAATCTGGCTTTTTTTTCTGGCCGGACGCCCTCGTTGGGGAGAATCGCCTGATGTGTTTTAATATCGCCCCGCTGGCAAAAGCGGGAAACTTATTCCCAATCCCAACCCTCTAACACCTGATACCTGATCCCACGAAATCATGAGCCATTACCGACACCACGTTTTTTTCTGCTGTAACCAGCGATCGCCAGGCGAGCACTGTTGTGCGCAGGGCGGCGCCGAAAAAATGTACCTTTACGCCAAAGATCGTGTTAAAGCGCTGCGTCTGACCGATGACAACCGTGTCCGCATCAATCGTGCCGGTTGCCTTGGCCGCTGCGAAGAAGGGCCATGCCTGGTGGTTTACCCCGAAGCTGTCTGGTACACCTACCGCACCGTGTCAGATATCGATGAAATCATCGACCAACATTTGTCGGGCAGCCATATTGTCAAGAGGTTGCAGATTTGAACGCCCAATCCCTGGAGCGCCGTACTATCGACGGCCCTGCTGGCGCGTTGGAAATCGCGCTCAACATCCCCGAAAAAGTGCGCGGCCTCGCGCTGATCGCGCATCCGCACCCGCTGGAAGGAGGCACGCTCGATAATAAGGTCGTTTATACGCTCGCCAAAAGTTTTTTTGCCTTCCGTTTTGCGACGATGCGCTTCAATTTCCGCGGTGTCGGGCGCTCGGAAGGCGTCTGGGATCACGGTAACGGTGAGATTGACGACGCCCTGCGAGCGCTCGAGTATGCGCGAACCCGCCTGCCGCAGGCAGCTGAACTGCCACTGGCGCTGGCCGGTTTTTCGTTCGGCGCCTACGTTCAAACCCGCGTTGCTCAACAAACCACGCCAGCGATGGCTGTGCTGGTCGCACCAGCGGCAAAACGCTTTGCGCTTGCCGACGCCCCCGCCAATACACTGGTTGTACACGGAGAAGATGATGATGTGATTCCACTTGCCGATGTCCTTGATTGGGCGCGCCCGCAACATCAGCCGATTGTCGTTCTCCCGGATTGTGGGCATTTTTTCCACAGTCGCCTCATAAAACTGCAAACTATTGTTGCAAATCATGTTATCGTCTGCACACATACCACCGCTCGCGGTATCATAAAACCTTGAATTTGGGGGTTTTTTCAAAAATAGCGGTTAGTTTTATACTGCTCGCTATGTTCTATGTTGCTTGATAAATTTATATGGATGAAACTTTTTTTGCGCCATGCCCGCGCGGTCTTGAAAATGCCTTAGCGTCCGAGCTGGTTCTATTGGGCGCCATTGCACCGCAGATTCTTTCCGGCGGCGTTTTTTTTCAGGGCGAATTATCTCTGGCCTATCGTGTTAACCTCGGATCCCGTTTGGCCAGCCGTATCCTGTGGCGTATCGCCCAACAGCCTTACCGGAGCGAGCATGACCTTTACGCAATTGCCTACGACATCAATTGGACGCACCATTTTTCCGCGCAGCGCACCCTGCGCGTCGATCTGACTGCAACGCGCTCGCCGCTGACCAGCCTGTCGTTCGCCACACTACGCGTCAAGGACGCCATCTGCGACCGTTTTCGCGCCGAGGGACAGCCCCGGCCCTCCATCGACAAGCAATCGCCCGACGTGCGTGTTCACGTCTATCTTTCCGACAAGGAAGCCTCGCTTTATATCGACACAACCGGCGAAGCGCTGTTCAAACGCGGTTACCGCCAACTCAGCGAAGATGCCCCGTTGCGCGAAAACCTGGCCGCAGGGCTACTCATGCTCACCAATTGGGGCCCCGACATTCCCTTGCTCGATCCGATGTGCGGAAGTGGCACCATCGCCATTGAAGCCGCGCTGATTGCCGCTCGTCAGGCGCCGGGATTGCATCGCAATTTCGGTTTTCAAAAACTCAACTGGTTCAATGGTCAGTCCTGGCAGCGGCTAAAGCAAAAGGCGCGCGACGCAATACGTCCCGCTCCGAAGTCTCCCACGATATTCGCCGGCGATCTTTCAGAAGATGCCATCGGGCGCGCCAGAACCTATGCAGCGCACGCCAATATCGCCGACTGGATCGTCTTTTCCGCCTCCGATGCCCGTCAGCGGGAAGCCCCCGCCCCCACCGGCATCTGGCTGACCAACCCGCCCTATGGTGTTCGCCTCGAAGACAGCGAAACGCTGGCCGTACTGTACCCTGCCCTTGGCGCTACGCTCAAGAAGCATTTTGCCGGTTGGCACGCCTGGTTTTTCAGCAACGACCTGCAATTGCCCAAACTCGTTGGACTAAAACCCGAGCGACGTATCCCGTTGTTCAACGGTGCGCTCGACTGCCGCCTTTACGGGTTCAAAATGGTGGAAGGCTCGATGCGGCGGGTCAGGCAAACGCCCGAGGTTTCCTCTTGAGCTTTTTTCCGGTATTCTGGCGCCCTGCCGATCAGGAAACTGCAAACAAGAAACCGCAAACAGAAAATTGATATAGGAAATTGATATGCTGCTAAACGTATTTCTGCCCTCTCATCTTTTTGTTTCCGAAGCGGATACCCTGTTGCGTAACTACTTGCGCGCCCATCCCGAAACTTCGAACCGGCAAAAAGAAGGATTGCAATTATGGTGGGATCAGTCCCCTAAAGCGGTTTCCGCTCGCCGACGCCGGGATCAGGAATCAGAGGCCAAACGCCAGCCCTGACGAAACTTCCCCACACATCCCCGGATCACCGCTTTCGCCGGGACGATGGTAAAAAAAGCAACAACCCCTGTAACGCAGCGAGCAGTAAACAAGCGAAGCGTTGCCCAAGAACCCCATCCCCACCCCTCTCCTTGGTGGGAAGGGCTTGGGTGTGCGCGGTCTTCAGGCTGATTTCTGACCTCTGCTCTGATTTCTGCCTTCTGATGCCTGTTAATGGCAACGCCCATGCGTCTCGTGCGCGTGGCCGTGTTCGATTTCTTCTTCGGTCGCCGCGCGCACATCCAACACCGTGCATTCAAACAACACCCGCTGCCCAGCCAGCTCGTGGTTGCCATCGAGTACTGCTTTGCCATCTGAAATTTCGGTCACTCGCCATACTTGCGCGTCTTCGTCACCCGAAGACAGATAGCCACCAACAGCAGTATCAGGCGGCAAATCGGCAAGCGATTCGAGCCGTACCAACGCCGGATCGTATTCGCCGAAAGCATCCTCCGGGTCGAGCGACAGTGCGATCTTGTCGCCGACGGTTTTGAAATTCAACGCCTCTTCGGCCTTCGGAAAAAGGCCAGAGTAGCCACCGTGCAAATACGTTATGGGCGCATCGTTCTGCTCGATCAATTCGCCGTTGCTGTCCAGCAATCTGAAATTCAGCGTCACTACGGCATTGGTAAAAATCCTCATATCTTCTTTCATGAAAAACGCCCTCAACGGTTAAGCTCTTTAAAAATCTCTTCCTGTGAATGCGCGATGGCGTCATCGAGCGAGCGGTCTTCCGGCGCATACACTTTGGCTCTGCGAAACGCGTTGATCGCTTCCTGATGTCGTCCCATCGCCTGTAGCGCCGTGCCCTGGCAACGCATCGGCGCCGGATTGGTGACCTCCAGTCTGGCCCAACGCTGGCAACTTTCGTACGCGCGTTTCCAATCCTTTCTGTCGAGCAACAACAGGCTTTCTTCTCGAACATTGACGATGGCTTCGCGGAACTCCTCCAGCTTGCGCAAACCCTCTGCGGTCTCCGGGTCAATCGGCGTCGGCGCTGAGCCCGTCTTCCCATGATCGCTCGCGGCCCTGTTCTCCGTCGGTGAAACAATCGGGCCGCGCGGCGCTGTCGGCGGCGCTGCCGTTTCAGCGCCTTGTCCCCGCTCAATCTGCCGAGCAACCCAAAGCCCGGTCTCTTCCGCCATCTCAAGCAACGGTTTTTGCCACGCTGCCATGTACATAAACAACAACACGACCAAACCCAATCCACCGATAATGCCTGGAATAGCACTCATCGGCGTGTGCGTCACCAACACATCGCACGCTTCATCCCAATCGGTCTCATCAAATCGTTCAGCCGCCGCCCGCGCCCGCGCCGCCGCAATCGGCGCCAGCGGCGCGAAGCCCATCGCCACGCCCTGCCACCAGACACGAAACGCCCGTTGCAGCGCGTAGCGCCAGCAGTCACTGGCGCTACGCGGCACATAGGGCGTCGATACCCGGAATTGGATGTAACCGCCGAACAGCCATTTCCCGAGCGTGGTCCCCACCGCCGCCATCAGCAACGCCTCAGCCGGAATCCATGTGAACGTTATCAGCACCGGCGCCACCAGTGGATTGCCGATGATCTGAAACAGCGGCCGCGGAACAATATCAAGCTTGGCCAATTCGTACAACGGAAAGAACAGCAACCATCCCCACAGCGCATAATCGAACAACCGCGCCAGCGCCCGTCGCCGAAAACGAGGGTAACTGGTTCGGTTGATTCGACCCCGTTCCAACTCGGTTAAACGCAGTTGAAACACCCAACTCGGGTCTTCCGTCAGAAAATTGCTTCCCAGGAAAATAGTTTGTCGCCGTCGCCACCCTTTGATCGCAACTTCATCAGGAGACCCCGACAAAGCGAAATCCTTTTCCCGGCGACGCTGCCCCTGCTGCCAGCCGATGCCGTAGAGCAGAAAAGCCAACAGCAATCCGACCATCCAGACCCAACTCTGCGCTATCTCGAAAGGTCTGCCCGCGTATTCCCAGGTCACATAAAACAATGCGCCAATCAGTACCGCCGTCAAACCGGCGCCCAGCCCTTGAGAAATCGGTGAGCGCGAATAGCCGATGTTCTCGGTCAATATCGGATGGTAATGCTGCGTTGTCGGCGCCGACGGCATGCCTTTCGTCGTTCCGCTTTTGGCCGTCTCGCCTTTGTCCGCCTCGCTTTCGCCGGTCTGCTGCGACACTGGAACCGCTTCCTTCGACGCCTCTCCTCCGCCTGGCTCCTGATTTCCCGGCGAATCGGCTGCTACGGGAGTTACAGGAGGCGGAGTCGAAACCAGACGCGGCGGCGGTATATTCAACCCGAGATCGGCTCGTTCCGGCACCAATTCCAAGTTGGAGGCCGGCTTTGGCATCTCCCCCAGCGCCGTCACCAATCGTACCGCCGCCGTTTCATCGACATCGGCCAATATACCGTCCAGCGGCTGCGCCAGCTTTCCTTCCGCTGCCTGCCGCAAAACAAAATCGATACGTTGCTCTTCGCTGGAATTCGACAAGCTCCACTCAACGTCGTACAACTTGCGCCGACTTTTATCGTTCAGAATCTGGCTCGCCTGATTGTAAAAACGAAGCAAATCCTCCAGCACGCCAAGATTGTCGCGCACCTTTTTGTAATCTTCGCGCAACGCTTGCCGCAGCCCGTGTCTGACCTCCCGATCGGACGCCGTCTCCGCCAAGCCCAATGCGCTATAAATGGAGGCCTGTTTCATCACCAATCATTTCCCAATGAAGTGATTTTACCTTCGCCCCACCCTTTTCGCCTCTTCTTTTTCGCCTCACCAGTCAACGCACACCTTTCACACCGACCGATTTCAACTTTTTCACAGTTCATGCCCGATTATTTTTCGTTCTACCCTGCTTTCGCCGCTCATTTCCTTTCGCTTGCCTTCGGCTGCTGATTACGGTATCATAGATAGTTTACACTTTTCAAAAGTTTTTCCGTGCAATACCGTTTCCCGCTGTATGTCTGTCTCGCCTTTTTCCTCGGCGGGATCGCTTGGAGCCGCGCTGTTCCGTTGACTGATCCGGAAATTCCGACAGTATCCGCCTCGAAATCACCGCAATCCGTTTCACAAGACTCCGAGCCGCATGACGTACTCCCCCAGCCATCGGCTGATTTTGTCTGCCCGCACCCTTCCAAGATCGGAGCCATCGAGTGCTTTCTGGACGCCGTTGAACACCTTTACACGGTCTGTCGGCAAGTGAAATCCATTGAACAAATCGAATTCGGCTTCGACAAAGCCGAAGAAGGCACGAACAATTTGAAAAGTGAGTTCTGCCGCCGCAAACAAAAAGCCAGCCTGCCGTCGTATTTTGAAGCGGCGCTGCGCGAAGCGCAGGTGATGTCGTCGTGCGAAGCGGCCTTCGTTCTAAACGATTTGTATGTGGTCTGGAGCGTCGCGATAGCTGGCTTCCGCCAATATTCCAACGAAACCGAGGCCGAGTACCGGCTGCGAATCGCCGCGCCTTACTCCGCCTTCGCTGCCTACAGCCAACAGGTGCGCGATGCCTTGGCGGCCGATCCCGGTCAACAGCGCCCTGTTCAAGACTGTCCCAACCTGACGGTATTCAAACCTTGACCGTTCCGCTGTTTCCCGACATCGCTGCCTTCTTTTCCGAAGAAGGCCCGCTGGCGCAACACCTGCCGGGTTTCCGGGCGCGCCCCGGCCAGCAAGCGATGGCGCACACCATCGCAGAAGCGATCCGGGAACGCCGCTGCCTGATTGCTGAAGCCGGCACCGGCACTGGCAAAACCTTCGCTTACCTCGTCCCGGCGCTGACCGGCGGCGGTAAAGTCATTATCTCCACCGGTACCAAAACCTTGCAAGACCAGCTTTTTGAGCGCGACCTGCCGCTGGTGCGGGATGCGTTGAAACTACCGTTGTCGGTTGCCCTGCTCAAAGGGCGCAGTAATTACTTGTGCCTGCACCGGATCGCGCAAGCGCAGCACGAAGATTTGTTTCCGTCCAGACGAGACGCCCAGTACCTGAAAACCATCATCTCGTTTTCGCGCACCTCCGAACGCGGCGACCGCAGCGAACTTGCGAACATTCCCGATCATGCCGGCATCTGGCCGATGGTGACATCGACCCGCGACAACTGCCTGGGCTCCCATTGCGCACATGTTGACGATTGTTTCGTCACCAGAGCGCGCAAAGAAGCTTTGGACGCCGATGTGGTCGTGATCAACCACCACCTGTTTTTCGCCGACGCACTGTTACGCGAAGAAGGCTTGAGTGAATTGCTGCCTGCCTGCAACACGGTGATTCTCGACGAAGCGCACCAGTTGCCCGACATCGCCACCGTTTTCTTCGGCAAGCGCATCGGCAGTATGCAACTGATGGAAATGGCGCGCGATACCGAAATCGCCGTCCGCACCGGCGCCAATGACCTCACCGAACTGCTGACTCGCATCGACCGGCTGACGTTAGCGATCCGACAACTGCGCCTGGCCGCCGGAGAATTTCCAGGCAAAGTCGCCGCCTCACAACTCATGTCGTTACCGGCTTTCGCCGAAGCCCTGCAAACGTTGGCAAAAACACTCGACGAAACGGCTTCCGACCTGGGCTCCGTCGCCGAACGCAACGAAGACCTCGGTGCAATAGCCGCCCGCGCGCAAGCACTGTCGTGCGATCTGCAGCAATGGTGCGACGTTAACGATAATGCGAGCGACGACGCCATCGAAAACCCCGAATCCGAAATGCCGCTGATCCGCTGGGCAGATCTCTCGCCACACGGCTGGCAACTACATACATCGCCGCTGTCGGTTGCGCCGATCTTTCGGAGCTTCATCGAAAACTCGGCGCGAAGCTGGATCCTCACCTCCGCCACCTTGTCGGTCGCCGGACAATTCGGCCATTACCAACGCGAACTCGGATTGGAGAACGCCCAGACCGCGCGTTGGGACAGCCCATTCGACTACGAACACCAAGCCGTTCTGTACGTGCCGACCGGGTTGCCGTTGCCGAATTCAAGAGAACACACCGACGCCGTGATCGACGTCGCGTTACCGGTGCTTGAAGCAAGCCGTGGTCGCGCCTTCCTGCTGTTCACGACACACCGCGCATTGCAACACGCACACCAACGGCTGCAAGCCGTTTTCGCCGAGCGCGGCTGGGATTGGCCGTTGCTCGCCCAAGGCGAAGCCTCGCGCTCAGAATTGCTAGAACGCTTTCGCATGGAAAAAAACGCCGTGCTGCTCGGCGCCGCCAGCTTCTGGGAAGGCGTTGATGTTGCCGGCGACGCGCTGTCGCTCGTCGTCATCGACAAACTACCGTTCGCGCCACCCGACGATCCGCTGCTCGCCGCCCGTCTCGAACACCTGAAAAAAAACGGTGGCGACCCGTTCCGGGATTGGCAACTGCCGCAAGCCGCGATCGACCTCAAACAAGGCGCAGGCCGCCTGATCCGTACCGAAACCGACTACGGCGTGCTGATGATTACCGACCCACGCCTCGTCGAAAAACCCTACGGCAAACGCCTGTGGCGCAGCCTGCCGCCGATGCGGCGAACACGGGAGTTGAAAGAGGTTGTAGCGTTTTTTGAGGACAGGAATCAGAAAGTTAATTTAACCGCAAAGAACACATAGAGCGCAAAGCACTGTTAAAGCCCTCCCCTTCAAAGGGAGGATTTGGGTGGGGATGGGGTTCTTAAGCATGATTTGCAAATAGCTTTGCCAGCAAGAGTGGATAAGCTGCGTAGCAGTAGCGATCCACCATTACAGCAATCCAATGAGAGGCGCGATATTGTGCATAACCTGCTATGCTTCGCGCCAAAGAGAAACACGGAGCTTGCGGCCTTTCCCCCTACGGACTGAACAGCCACGGCAGCAAGCTCAGTAAATCTCATGCCATTGCCCGTCTTCCAGGAACGCGGCTCCGCCATGTCCAGCCAACAAAAGCACACCATCGGCAGTCGACAAATTTCCCGCACAACCCCTGACAAAATCTGGCAC
>WQUA01000034.1 GCA_009786025.1 Pseudomonadota bacterium
ATGTCAACCGTGAAAACATGGTCGGCCGCCACGGTGATGGGAGGACTGGTGGGCGTGTACGGCGTGCCGTTCACCGTCACCGAGACGAGCTGGCTGTCCAGTTCCGCTGCCGAAGCAAGTGAGCTACCGATGGCTATGAAAAGAATAACCAGTGTTTTGTATAACCGACACATGATGACCTCCCTGATTTGGAGAGCGTTTTCGTAATGATCCGGTACATCTGACGTAATACAGGCGCCTCGAAAAGATCGGCGCTTTTCTCTTGCTGCTCCAGCAGAATCTGATTTGATCGCGGCGAATTGCCGAACACAGACGGAGTCCCAGCCATCAAAGCTGGGAAAACCCTGCTGTTCAGTGTCGTCGCCGACAGATCGAGGGGGCGGACAGGAAGAACAGCGCGTCAAAAAGCGCAAAGGGGAACGCCGGAAAGAAAGGCCTTTGCGTGAAAACGCTGAGGGTTGGCGAGGGATATTGTGTGGTAAGCATGCGCCCTCCTGAAAAGGGCGGGTGGTTACGATAATATTCGGTTTGCTTGTTTACCCGTTAATGCTTAGTTCATCGTTTGCATGCTCGATATATACCAAGAAATGAGCCCTTTCGGCTGTTTCACTATGACTAAAGAAGGGGAATTTTGTGGGCTGTATGCTTTTTTCCACATGTTTACGGTAGGGTTAATGGTCTAGCAACAAGCTTGACACAATAAATGACTTATGGATTGGAAAAGCGGGCAAGCCGATGCTTATTCCTTCGGGTTGGGAAAACTTGCCTTGTCGCCATCTTCGAGAGATAATAATAAATTCCCCGGAAGCTATGAACCGATGCTGCTTGGTGTTGGCGTAGCGCAAGCCGGGCAGTTGGAGGGGCGTCAGAGAATACCAAACGGGCGCCGAGACTCCCCAGAAAGAGGATGATTGATGAAAACCGATATTCACCCGAAATACAATGAGATCGAAGTGACGTGCAGTTGCGGCAATACGTTCAAGACATGTTCAACGCTCGGGCGTCCGCTGCACATCGAGGTCTGCTCGAATTGCCACCCGTTTTACACGGGCAAGCAGAAGATTGTGGACACTGCCGGCCGTGTCGAGAAATTCCGCCAGCGTTACGGCAACAAGCGGACATCTGTTGCCGCGTCCTGAGCGAAAACGAAATGGCGAAAAAAGGCAGCCGACGCTGCCTTTTTTTGTTCCGGTTTCTCTCTATAATCTGAAATTCGCGAGTCGCTCCTGAATAATTCCGGTTGTTTACTTTGGCGCTTCAAATCAATCTCTTCCTTCTCCTCCATCCTTCTCCCGCAAGCAAAAGGGGGGCCGATTGCCATGCCACTGGATAATCCACATCTCTCAAGTCTCGAGATGCGCGTAACGCACAGCCGCTGGCAAGTGTTGAAGCGGGGCGGGCTGGTGCTGCTGTGTCTGGCCTGGGTGGCGCTGGGGCTGGTCGGGCACGCGCCCTGGAAGGGTGAAGATGCGCGAACCATCGTTATTGCCTGGGAGATGGTTAACACTCGCGATCTTCTGGTGCCGTCGCTGATTGGCGAGCCGTATTTCACTTACGGACCGCTAGCGCCGCAATTGGCGGCGTTAACGATGAAGATGGCGACATCGTGGTTGGCGCCGCACGATGCGGCGCGACTGGCGGCGGGATTGTTGCTGCTGGTCATGCTGGGCTGTGTTTCGATGGCGGGATACGAGTTAAGCCGCTATCGCAAGAATAGCGACAAAAGCGACGGCAAAGCGCAGCGCTGGTTGCCGATGCTGATTCTGGTTGGTTCGGTTGGCTTGTTTGAGCGCGCGCATCAACTGTCGCCGCAACTGGGACTGATGGCGGCGGTTGCGCTGGGAATGTGGGCGCTGGCGCTGGCGCTGCGGCGGCCGGGGCTTGCCGGCGTGTTGCTCGGCGGCGCGCTGGCGATGGGGGCGTTCTCTTATAATCTGACGGTCTGGTTTTGGTTGTTGTTGCCGGCGGTGCTGTTACCGTGCCTGCATTCAGGCTGGCGGCAAAAACCGTATCTGGCGACGCTGGGGATTGCGCTGGTGCTGGCGGTGCTGTTGTACGCACTGTGGCCGCTGGGGCTTTATCAACGCTCGCCGGAATTGTTTGCGCAATGGTGGGCGGCGCAAAGTCCATCGGCGTGGTGGGGCGGGCAGAGAATCGTCGAGCAGCTCGGCTGGTTGGGGCGTAATCTGCCGTGGATGGCGTTTCCGATCTGGCCGTTGATCGCATGGATGGTGTGGATCCGGGCGCGCGGTTTTAACGGCGGCTTCCGGACGCCGCAGGTGATTTTGCCGGCGTGTGTGGCGGTAATCGGAATGGTGGCGTTGTTGCTGATGCCCGACGTTCGACCGATTGAAGCGATGGCTTTGCTGGTGCCGCTGGCGTTGCTGGCGTCGATCGAGGTTGAGACGTTGCCGCGCGGCGGTTCAGCGGGGCTCGACTGGTTTGGAATTCTGACGTTCGGCCTGGCCGCCATCGTGTTGTGGTTCTTCTGGTGGGATGCGTACCTCCATGGGTTAGGATCGTACGCGGCGGAATTGTTCCGCGATGCCGAGGTGGGTTATCAGCCGACGTTTCATTTGCGTAGCGCATTGGTGTCGTTGTTTTTGACGATCTTGTGGATTCTGCTGGTGCGCCCGGCGCGGCAATCGAACCAGCGTGCGGTGTTGAACTGGGCGGTGGGAATGATGCTGATCTGGGGATTGGTGGCGACGATGTGGATGCCGTATATTGATTCGCGGCGCAGTTATGAGGTGGTGGCGAAGATGTTGCGACCATATGCTGCGGATGGTTGCATGGCGAGCCGCGATGTCGGCGAAGCGCAACGGGCGATTTTTTATTACTATGCGCAGGTGAAAACACTGCCGGAACGGGAAGCTGCCGCAACGTGTCCGTTGTTGCTGGTGCAATATGGTGCAGCGGGATCGCGGAACGTGCCGGAGCTTGAGGGTTTTGAAATGCTGAAATCGGGAAGCCGTTATGGCGACGATACGGAAATGTATGTGCTTTATCGCAAGGCGAAATCGTGAAATTTGTAGATGAAGCGTTTATCGAAGTGTATGCGGGCGACGGCGGCAGTGGCGCGGCCTCGTTTCGCCGTGAGAAGTTCATTCCGCGCGGCGGGCCGGACGGAGGCGACGGCGGGCGCGGCGGCAGCATTTATCTGATCGCGGATCGCAACATCAACACGCTGGTAGATTATCGCTTCCTGAGAATCTTTCGCGCCCAGCGCGGAGAAAACGGTCGCGGTTCAGATCAATATGGACGCGGCGGTGACGATAGGGAGTTGCGTGTGCCGGTGGGAACGGTGGTGAGCGACGCCGAGACCGGCGAAGCGCTCGCCGATCTGGCGCATCACGAGGCGCGCGCGCTGGTGGCGAAGGGTGGGCGCGGAGGTTGGGGCAATTTGCATTACAAGTCGAGCACCAATCGGGCGCCGCGACAATTTCAGCCCGGTGAGAAAGGCGAAGCGCGGCGTCTGCATCTCGAACTGAAAGTGCTGGCCGATATCGGCTTGCTGGGCATGCCCAACGCCGGTAAATCGACGCTGATTCGCGCCGTCAGCGCGGCGAGACCGAAGGTGGCCGATTATCCGTTTACGACGTTAGCGCCGAATCTGGGTGTCGTCCGCGTCGATATGGACAAAAGTTTTGTGATGGCGGACATTCCCGGATTGATCGAAGGCGCTGCCGAGGGCGCCGGTCTGGGACATCAATTTCTGCGCCATCTGCAACGCACCCGCTTGCTGTTGCACATCGTCGATCTGGCGCCGTTTGATCCTGAAACTGACCCGGTGCGAGAAGCGCGCGCGATTGTCGAAGAATTGCGGCGTTACGACGAAGCGCTGTATCACAAACCGCGCTGGCTGGCGCTGAACAAAATCGATATGATCGACGAAGCAGAACGCGACGCGCGCATCGCCGATTTCGTGCAAGTGTTCGGATGGACAGGGCCGGTCTATGCGATCAGCGCGCTGACTGGCAACGGTTGTGCTGCGTTGATGCGAGCGATTTCACTCTGGCTCGATGAGCATCCAGCAGAAGCGCTGCCGCCAGGTATGGAAGATGAGACGGAAGAAGGCGCCCCCGTTGTTTTAACGCCGACGCCGATAGATGTGCACACATCAGCGCCGCCTGTGCCGGTGAAATTCAAACAAGGGGACTTATCATGAAGCGTTCGGTGGCGGCGGACGCCCGCCGCATCGTCGTCAAAGTTGGTTCCAGCCTTGTCACCGACGAAGGACGCGGTATTGATTACGAAGCGGTGTTGCGTTGGGCAACGGAGATCGCACAACTCAAAAAAGCCGGCAAGGAAGTTCTTCTGGTATCGTCGGGGGCCATCGCCGAAGGTATGAAGCGTCTGGGGTGGGCGGCGCGACCGCGCGCGATACCGGAATTGCAAGCTGCTGCCGCTGTCGGACAAATGGGACTGGCGCGCGCTTATGAGGAAGCGTTTGCGCTATCGGGTTTGCAGACCGCGCAAATTCTGTTGACGCACGAAGACCTTTCCGACCGGAAGCGTTATCTGAACGCGCGTTCGACGCTGCGTACACTCCTGGCGCTCAACGTGATTCCGATCATTAACGAAAACGATACCGTTACCACCGAAGAAATCAAAGTCGGCGACAACGATACATTAGGCGCTTTGGTGACCAATCTGATTGAAGCCGATGTGTTGATTCTGCTGACCGATCAAATCGGCTTGTTCACCGCCGACCCACGCCGACACCCTGACGCCGCGCCGATTGAAGAAGCGCGCGCCGGCGACCCGGCGCTGGAAGCGATGGCGGGCGGCGCCGGTTCCGGCATCGGCAAAGGCGGCATGTTGACCAAAGTGCTCGCTGCCAAGCGCGCCGCGCGTTCCGGAGCTTCGACGGTGATCGCCAGCGGACGCGAAAAAGATGTGCTGACACGTCTTGCGCGAGGCGAACGGATCGGCACCCAACTGATTGCCGAAACGGCAACGCTGCTCGCGCGCAAACAGTGGCTCGCCGATCATTTGCAACTGGCAGGAAAACTCACCCTCGACAAAGGCGCAGCGAAGGCATTGACGAAGGAAGGCAAAAGTCTGCTGGCGATCGGCGTGATTCGGATTGAAGGCGAATTCGAGCGCGGTGAAGTGGTCGGCTGCTACGATGAAACTGGCAAAGAACTGGCGCGCGGACTCATTAATTATAACGCCGCCGACACGCGCCGCATCCTGCGGCAACCGTCATCACAGATCGAAGCGATTCTCGGGCACATGGAAGAACCGGAGCTGATCCACCGCGACAATCTGGTTGTGGTGTGATGAGGCTGGCGTAGGGTGGGCAAAACGAAGTGTGCTCCCCCTTTTTCTTCCTCCATCCCTACGCCCTCATCCCAGCCTTCCCCCGCACGCGGGGGAAGGAGTTTCGCTTTCTTTGCGTCTTCACGTGACTACGAAAAAGGGCGGGGCTCAACCCGCCCTTTTGTATGGCCTGTATTGCCGTACCCGCTGCCTTATCAACCCAACTGTTCGTCGGCAGCTACGTCTTTGCGATAAACCTCGTACACCAATACCGGGATATCGAGTTCGCCCAGGTGCTTGGCGACCAACGGCTCAACATCAGACCAATCCAGTCCGCCGACGCCAGTAGCCAGACGCGATAGCGCGAGGCTTCGCACCTTTTCCTTTTGCGCGTATTTGGCCAGCTCGCGCAGACAACGACCGACATTCTCCAATGTTGCCTTGCCGGGCTTGGCGTTCGGGCCGGTGTGCAACATGTTTTGTGTCAGCAGGTTGACGATGCAGCGCGTGTTGCCATCGCCGTCCACACCCGTCCATACCCAGATACTTCCGGGTTCGGGCGCGTGCGCGCGCGCCGCGTGGCGGTAGTCGCGCACCATCGACGGCCAGTGTTCGCGTAACGCCAGTGCGAGACCGCTGTCAAAATGGTCTTGCGGTGCGATGCCGTGCGCGATGACCTGAGCCTTGCTCAGCAGAATGTCGCCTTCTACGTTTCGAATCATGGGAGCCTCTCTTGTGGGGAAGGGTTGGAGCGCGCTTTGGGTGCGCTAAATAGTTAACGATACCGCAAAATGGCCCGGACGACCAGCGATAGCGAACGGGGGCTTTCGATACGATCAAGTTGGCACGGGGCGGGTACGCTTCGCCTTGTGCCCTGCGATTTATGAAACACGCTGTGAATCGAATTTTTCCGAAAACAAATCTGGCGGCGGTATGCCTTCTTCCAGCAGGCGCGCGTAATGCTGAAAGAGATCGGTCAACAGATTGGCCATGGCTTGAATGCGCGGGATGCTGCGGGCGTCGGGATGAATGAGCAGCCAGATTTCCCGGGACGGGATATCGAAATTTCCTTCGAGCGGCACGAGCGCGCCAGTGGCGCGCGCCAGGTAGTGCGGCAGCACCGCGATACCCAATTCGGCGGCAGCGGCTTCATGCATTCCCGAAGGCTGATCGCAGCGAAGCGCAAAGCGGCGTCCGTTGCCGAAAGTTTCCAGCCATTGCTGTTCAGGCGTGTAACGGGAGTTGTCATCAGCGCCGATGAAACACCAGTTTTCCTGCGGCTTCCGCGAGTAGCCGGGCGAAGCGTAAAGGCCATAACCCAGAACGGCCAATCGACGGGCGGCCAGTGAAGCGTCGTGCGGGCGCCCCAACCGGATGGCCAAGTCGGCGTCGCGGTAAGAAAGATCGGTAGTGCGTGCTTCGCCGACAATGTGAAGGTCAATCAGCGACCAGCGGGCGCGTTGCGCCGCCAAACGCGAGAGCAAAAACGAATCGATCAATAAGGGCGGCGCTGAAAGGCGAACTGTGCCGCCGACGGCGGCGGAGTTGAGCGTAGCGCGCGAAAAGGCCAGCATTTCCTGTTCGATGCGCTCGGCGTACGGCAACAGCGAGTGACCTTCGGCAGTCAATTGCCAGCCGCGCGGCTGGCGATTGAACAAACTCAGTTGTACTGTCTCTTCCAGTGCGGTGATATGGCGACTGACGGTCGAGTGTTCAACCTGCAGCGCGCGAGCGGCAGCAGACAAACTGCCGTAGCGCGCGACGACGAGAAAATAGCGGATGTTTTCCCATTGCATCATTGGCTCCGGTCGGGGCTGTACGGCGATGGCGTAAACAAAACAAGTTTACATGGAAACGGTGGGTTTGAGTATCCGCGAGTGGTGACAACATACGGAGCGTCGAATTTTTGGCGCCGTTTTAACCGCAAAGGAGGCAAGAAAAGTTAGGCAAGCGGCACGTTGGAGGGTGTCCAGAAGATTTGAATCCCATAAAGCAAAACCATTCCGAACAAGAAATAGCAGCAAAACGTTAAACTTTTTCTCTGCATTTCAAGGTTTCTTCGCGGTTAACATATTTTACTTTTCGTGGGCTTTTCTTCTGTATGAAGCACAAGCGCGAAACAAAACGATGTTATTTGTGCATGCGCAATTCGTAAAAAAGTTTACTATTAATCGAGCGAAGGGAGATAATAGAAATCCTTTTCATCATAGCTTCTGGAGGTTCTCATGAGGTGTTTCAAAAAGATCGGTTTGGCGGGCTTGCTGATAGCGACAGGGAGTGTCTTCGGTATGAACGCAGTAGCTGCCGAGTTGCCAAACGTGCGGATTCTTGCCACCGGCGGCACGATTGCTGGTATCAGTCAGTCGGCGACACAAACCCAATACACGGCCGCAAAGGTGGGCGTCGATTTGTTGATCGACGCTGTGCCGGAAATGAAAAAAGTGGCGAATGTTTCCGGCGAGCAGGTTGTAAAAATAGGCTCGCAGGATATGAACGATGAGGTTTGGCTGAAACTTGCCAAGCGCGTCAATGAATTGCTTGCGCAAAAAGACGTGGACGGCATTGTGATCACACACGGCACCGACACGATGGAAGAAACGGCGTATTTTCTCAACCTGACCGTCAAGAGCGACAAGCCGGTGGTGTTGGTCGGGGCGATGCGGCCGTCGAACGCGATGAGCGCCGACGGGCCGTTTAACTTGTTCAATGCGGTAGTCGTTGCGGCCAGCCCGGCGTCGAAGGGGCGCGGCGTGGTGGTGGCGATGAACGATGTGGTGCTCGACGGGCGCGACGTGACCAAGACCAGCACAACGGAAGTGCAGACATTCGTGTCGCCGAATTTCGGGCCGCTCGGTTATGTGTATAACGGCAAGGTGACATATCAACGCAGCCCCGAACGACTGCACACTGCAAAGACGGAATTCGACGTTTCAAAGCTCGACAAGTTGCCGCCGGTAGGGATTATTTACAACCACGCCAACGCGTCCGAGTTGCCGGCGAAAGCGCTTATCGACGCCGGTTATAAAGGCATCGTCTCGGCTGGCGTGGGCAACGGGAATTTGTACAACAAGGTCTTCGAGGTGCTGGAAGGTGCGGCGAAGAAGGGTGTCGCAGTTGTGCGTTCGTCGCGGGTGCCGACAGGAGCTACGACACTGGATGCTGAAGTGGACGATGCCAAATACGGCTTCGTGGCGTCCGGCACATTGAATCCGCAAAAAGCGCGGGTGTTGCTGCAACTGGCGTTGACCAAAACACAAGACCCAAAACAGATTCAGGCGATGTTCGAGAAGTACTGAGACAGTTTTGATTTATTCGTAAATACGAGGAAGTGACAAAAACGGCAGAAGAGCGTATGGGTTTTATTCGGGCGGTAATTTGCTGCCTGTGGCGTATTTCTTCTATGGGGCGCCGCGACTTGTTCCTTGCCAAAGGGGGTGTCCGTCGAAGACGGATGGGAGCTGTCCCGGTGCCCCTCTCCCCTTGGGAGAGGAGAAAAAAGTAATGGGCGCGAGAAGCGCCCCTTTTTTTCGCGCCGCTACCAGGAAGAGCCGGGAGGCGGTTGTGTTTTTTCTTTCAGCAGGGAGACGAAGGCACTTTGCCGGGGTGTGGGCGCGCCGTCGAGCGCGGCGATTTTCAGAGTGAGTGGGATGATTTGTTGCGCTTGTGCGGCGGCTAAAGAGCTCCACCGTTCTCCAATGAAGCGGGAAGCGTGCTTCTCAAACAATCCGTCTTTCAGCCGGAAACTCGTTGCCGAAAAAAGTTCGTCCGCCTCTTTTTCTTCAATCTTGAAAGTACTCTGAAAAATATCAAGCAGCGCCTGCCGGGTTTCGCGCGTCAATTCTCCTTTCAATTCGGCGGTATGCAGCAACACGATGGCGGCAATATCCATCGGGTTGTCGGCGGTCAAAGCCGGGTGTGCTTGAAATTTTTTTCGCCATTGATAACGGCGGTACCAGGCGAACGGGTTGAACGAATCCAGGCTTACGCCTTCGCGCCGCAATGCGACGAGTGCCCAAATAAGTCCGGCGATGGCCGTGATGACGCCGATGACGATATGCATGCCGCCCCCCAAACGTTTTTCCGAAGAAGTACAAAAGTTAATTATATGAGCTTCCAGAAATACCCACAACGCAACCCGAAGTCATCCTACAAAAATACCCGGCAAAATAAAAACTTCTTCGCTCTGGAGAGAGGCAGGCGCCCTCGAAGCATGGGGCAGAATCAAATGAATTTCCTGCGTAACCTTACCTTCATCGGCTGTTATCCTGCACGAAGCCGCAGCATCCACGCAGCGCTTGGCTTCTGCAACTTTGCTTCGCTATGTGCAGAACGACAAGGAGCGTTTCGCAGAGGCTCCTTAAGGATTATGCGAGATTTGTCGGTACGCCAATCTTAAAATACATTAACATTATTGAAGCAAGCACCGAAAGGCTTTTCGCGTGGCTTTCACTATATTTATAACCAGTTGCGCTTAAAGGTTATCGAATTGTGAACCCAGTTGTCTTTTTTTACAGAAAAAATGGGAAATAAATGCTTAAAGCCTTGACCAGAATAGCCACATTATGGATAATGTCTTTATGAAATCTATGCAATTAGATTAGTTATATAGAAACATAGGGGGTTTAAAGTGGTTTTCTTCGTTTTGGTCTTGATGATGGCAGAGGAGACATGCTTTTAAGAAGGGCGAATAAAAGCGCGTAGTTGAAATGCGCGCATTCCCCCGGAATTTCAAGCAACTGCTTCTACCCTATTTCGAGCCGGCAGCGCAGGAAAAGGCAGAAGAAAATCAGGGCGTGGCTACGGCAAAGCCGCTTTCAAGGCGTGTTTGCATGTCGCTATATTCGCACTAAAAAATCAGAGAGTTATCTCTCGCTGGGGGCAAAAATGCAGGCGTTTTTCTTCGCAAGGACATTTTTATTTTCTTACAAATGCGTTGAGCATATGCCGCTGATGGATGCAGCGGCTCCCCATCATGCCGGCCAGGATCATGGCATCAATAATCGCAGCGGGAAAAACGAGCGACATTTCCAACAGCGGTTCGAAAATGGCTGCTCGCTCTTCTCAGCCCGGAGTCAAGAGCCCCGCCTTTTTATTTCAATGACGCGACCTCCGGTGGAAGTACCGGCGTTGGTGAGTTCGTGTTCGCCATAGCTAGGCGCAAATCAGATGAATGAGATCAATGGAATTTCAGAGTGGTCTAAATGAGTTGTTGCCCAAATGGTAGTGGTGCCTTTATAAAATTGACGAGGTAAAAAGTGGAAATATCAAGAAGACGCTTTTTAGGTGGCAGCGTTGCCTTATGTGTTATGGGCGGCATCAGCACGCAGATAAATACGGGAAAGGCAATAGCTTTAGAAAAAAGAGGGCAAAGGTATCGGGTCGCCACATTATGTGAAATGTGCGTTAACAAATGTGCCGTGTATGCTTATGTTGAAGACGGTGTTGTTGTGAAGCTGGACCCCAACCCGCTCTTTCCAAAGTCCAGAAATATGCTTTGCCCCAGAGGGGTGGCAGGCACTAAGCACTTATATGATCCCGACCGTCTCAAGTACCCGATGATTCGGGATGGCGAAAAAGGCAGCGGTAAATTCAGGCGTGTGACTTGGGAGGAAGCCCACGATTATATTGCCGAGAGACTCGTCAAAATTCTGGATGAAGAAGAGGACAATCGTTCCACGGTAGCTTTTGCTGCTGGCGAAGGAATGGGAGAACACACGTTCAAGCAATTTTATGATGGTTTTGGTTCCGCTCATTTTTTAAACCATTCAACGCTTTGCCTGGCAACAGCGACCTCCGGACATGCATTGACGATAGGGAATATAGGCCAGGCAGACCTGCAAAACGCCAAATATGTGATTATGGCCGGAGCGAACAGGGCCGAAGCGATTATCACTCCCGATACGATGGACCTTTTCAAGAAAACCCAGGGCAACGGGTGCAAATTGATCGTGGTTGATCCAAGGTTTACCAACACAGCAGCAAAGAGCGATAAATATTTAGGTATTAATGTCGGCACTGATCTGGCGTTTGTGCTGGCGTTAACCCATGTCGCCTTGAAGGAAAATCTTTACCACAAAACATACGTTGACAGTATGTTCAATGGCTTTGATGAATATAAAGCACATATATTAAGCAACGGCTATACGCCAGAGTGGGCAGAAAAAATCACGGGTATTCCCGCAAAAGAGATTTATGAAGTGGCGCGGGATTTCATGAAGCATGCGCCACAAGCGATTTACTATCAGGGCAGAAGAAGCACTTGGTCAGCTAATGATTTTCAATTGCGCCGTGCGCAGGCTCTCTTTACCGCTCTGGGTGGGGGCATTGATGTCAAAGGGGGCATTTGCTTCGGTAAGGGGTTGCCGTTAAAGTCTTCCGCGGGAATTGCTCCTTTATATGATCAAGCGCGACCCAGAATTGAGAGGGCTGCTGCTGCTGCCGTTGGCAATACAGGCGCATGGGTGCCTTTCAGGAATATGGTGCTGGAAGATAAAGCGCCTTACCCTGTGAGGGCTTTGTTTCTTTATAAGCACAACCCGATGCATAACATGCCGGACATTAAAAAAACAACGGAATTTTTGAAAAAGCTGGAGTTGGTCGTCACCATTGAAACCATGCCGACAGATACAGTGTTACTCAGCGATGTGGTGTTGCCGGAATGCACTTATTTGGAACGCACAGATCCAGTAAAGGTTTTTCCAGGCATTGAACCTGCAATTGCCCAGCGTAATAAGGTCATTGATCCCATCCACCCTGAAACCAAACCAGTGATAGATATTATGCAAGGGTTGGCAGAAAAACTCTCTCCGCTGCTTTTCGAGGTCACCAAAAAATACGACGAAAGTGTTCGGGAGATGATTGCTGACGGTGATGAGGAAGCGGTTTATAAAGAATACAACTTGGCTTTACCGTTTCAAAAAACGCAGGAGGCGTTAAATGCGGAAGCGGTTGAAGCCTATCCGGACGCAGCAGAAATACTGAAAGAAAAGGGGGTTTATTACCCTCATATGGAGGCTTATTTTAAACAATTAAGCGCGAATGAGTTTCAATATTACCCGGAAGATAAAAAATATTATTCAGTTCTGAATGGAAAGCTGCAAACCCCATCGGGCAAGGTCGAATGCGTTTTGTCTGATGCATTGGCGAAAAAAGGCATTGATGCAATGCCAACCTGGCGGAAAGAGTACGAAATGGAAATACCGGAAGGTAAATTCCGCTTTATCACCGGGCGCCATGCGCAAAACACACAGACATCCACAGCAAACAATGCCTTGCTTCTGAATTTGCTGCCAGTGAACTATGCATGGATCAATAAACGTATTGCTGGGCGTATGGGAATCAAGCACGGTGATCGCGTGGAGCTGATTTCCAGTATCGGGAAAGCACAACTACCTGCGTACCCGACAGAAAAAATAGGCCCCCAGACAATCTTTTTTGTTCATGGCTACGGTATTCAGTCAGATCAGATGAAGTTGGCGCAAGGCAATGGTGCAAGCAGTGCAACGATTGTGGAAGATAAGGTGGAGCCCATGCATGGCGCGACATGCTTGCATGATACGTTGATCGAGGTAAGAAAGGTATAAGTCATGGCACGTTATGGAATGGCGATAGATTACAAGCGTTGTATCAATTGCAAGGCTTGTGAGGCTGCATGCAAAGAAGAAAATTCAGTCGCATTGAGCAAAGACAGTTACCGTATTTGGGTGGGTGTGAAAGAGGAGGAGGGAGAATTCCCGAACATTTCCATCCCTTCCCAAACGTATTATCCAGGGCAGTGCCATCATTGTGATAACGCGCCCTGTCAGTCCGTGTGTCCGACCAGCGCAACGTATTACGATGAAAACCGGGTTGTTCGTGTGGACTCGAAAAAATGCATTTTGTGTTCTTATTGCATTTCCGCCTGCCCCTATGATGCCAGGTATGTGAATCACAAAAAATTGATTGTTGACAAATGTGATTTTTGTGCTTCAAGGTTGGCGGGAGGGCACACAACAACGGCCTGCCAGGCGACTTGCCCAACCAAAGTCAGGATATTTGGTGATTTGGATGATCCCGACAGTGAAATATCCAAAGTGCTCAGGGTAAGAGAGTATCGGGTTGTTAAGCCGCATTTGGGGACTCAACCCAAACTGTTTTACTTGCTGTAGTTCGTGGTGAACGGGGCATGATGGGATTGATAGCATGAACAGGATGAGAAAATGAAAATCAATTTGTCGATAAAAAATTGGATCGGTTTTGAGAAAACGCCAGCGAATTTGACGATGGCCGTTTTAGCAGTGGCATTGCTGACCTTGTTTTTGGGAGGCGTCGTCTCTTATTTGATTCAGGGGCACGGGGCCTATAACGTGACCCGTGAACATCCGTGGGGATTACTGCTGACAGGTTATGTTTTCTGGGCTGTGGCTTGTACTGGTCTCTGTCTGGTCTCTTCGTTAGGGCATGTGTTTGGTTTGAAAGAGTTCGAAACGATCGGCAAACGGGCTACGGCGGGCGCAATCATTTTTGCAGTGACGGCTTTTATGGTGATTGCGCTTGAGCTGGGCCATCCTTTCAGAATCGTTGTTTACAACGTGATCAGTCCCGGGCTTAGCTCCGCTATTTGGTGGATGGGAACACTATACGGCTTATATCTGATGATTCTGGTGATAGAGTTTTTCTGCATGAGCTCTGAAAAACATCGGCATCGCTTAAAGCTGGTAAGCATCATCGCATTGATTGTGGGCATTGCCGCAAACACTACCCTGGCCTCTGTGTTTGCGTTGCTTGTGGCGAGACCTTATATCAACAGTGTTTATTTTCCCATATCGTTTATTTTAGTGACAATGATTGCGGGATGTTTTCTTGTATTTTTGATTTATGGCTCAAAGTACAAACTACAGTTTCCGCCAGAAATTAAAACAATGTTGTTCAAACTATCTAGAATTTTGGGCGCCTTATTGTTAGTTCTGGTGTTCTTTGAGTTCTGGCGCGTGTTAACAGGTATCTACGGCAACATGCCTGAGCGGGCAGAGACTGTTTTATACAGTATCAATCAGCCTTCTTATTGGGTGGGAGAAATATTGTTGGGCATACTTATTCCTCTGGTTGTCGTTGCTATAGGCAAGGCGCAAGCATTTAAAGCGATGGTTTGGGCTTCTTTGGCGGGAATTATCGGTATTTTCTTTATGCGTTACAACATGATTCATAACGTTTTTGCGTATCCCATGGATACGATGAAACGTTCTGAATATGAGGTGGTGAAAATGTGGGCGCAGTACAGCCCTTCAGTGACAGAAGCAGCGATTGTTTTAGGAAGTGTTGGAGTTGCTTTTGTTCTTTACTATGTGGTTGATAAATTGCTTCGTTTAGAGAGCAATCATCATTGAAAGGGGAAAGTCATGAAAGTAAAACGATTTAGATTGTTAGCGGTAACGGCTGCTTTAATGCTTGCTTCAGGAGGCGGGTTCGCGCTTTCGGCCAGCGCCGAAGCTCTGGCGAGTCATATACAGGCGCAAGCGTTTGCAACGGTCGGTTATGATGTTGTTAAAAAAGCAACGGGCGATGGGACAAGGCCGGACGCGAAAGCCATGATCATTGATGTGCGCACAGCCGAGGAATACCAGGCGGGCACCATTCCATCCAGCCGTAACGTCCCCTTTGTGGACAAGCCGGACCTTGCTGTTCTTGGCAATTGGGACAAAGCCAGGGAGGTGATTGTGTTTGACGATGGCGCTGAGGGTCAAAGTGCTCATATGGCTGATTACCTCAAAGCGCAAGGCTATACCAACGTTAAAGTTTACGCTTCAGGGCTGAAGGATTGGCAGGCGAAAAATTTTCTTGAGGTGGGTACGCGGGTAGTACAGACGGCCTTTGACAAAAATGCGGCGCTTTTAATGGACGCAAGACCGTATCCCAAATTTTTGGGCGGAACCATCCCAGGGGCACTGGCAATACCTGATACCGATGTTGAAAAACTTGCAAATCGTTTTCCAGTAGATAAGAGCGCACCGATCATTACATTTTGCTCGGGATTTGACTGCGCCAAATCACATGCGATAGCAGAACACCTCTGGTCAAACGGTTATCGTAACGTGCAAGTTTATGCTGCCGGTTATCCGGCATGGAAGGCTGCCGGATTACAGACCACAGAAGGCATTAAGCCTGCATCCAAACCGGCATCCCCGGCGCCTGTCGCAAGCGCCCCGGCCAAGTTTGTGAACGATATCAAACTGGGTGTGGATGAGGGGTCGGTTGATGGACAGTGGTTTAAGGAGCAGCTCCAGGCCAATAAGTTGTCTGCCGATGTGCTTTTGATTGATGTGCGCAAAGAAGGGGTTTACAACAACGGGCATATCAACAGAGCAATCAATAAACCTGTTGCCGGGTTAAGCAGCGCCGATATTCCAAAAGATAAAACAGTTGTATTTGTTTGCATGACGGGTAGCACAGCGCTTGAGGCTTACATGAAAATGCAAAGCGAAGGCAAGGCGGATATGTCTCGCGTCTATTATTTCGACGCCAATATCAAGTGCAATGAAAATAGCGAGTGTGAAATTGTTCCTAACGAGCCGCTGGGTTAATGATGTTTTATCAATAAGGAGAGAAGAATGTTTTACAAATTATCAAAGATAGTGTTAACGGCGATGGCTGCGTGTGGCATGGTGTTCGCCAGCTCCATGGCATTTGCTGACGCGGATAAGGGGCAGCGTACTTTTATCCGTTTTATGAAAGAGCCTTGCGGTATGGATGGAGGCGCTATGGCTAAAAAGCATACACAAGCCGAATGGAAAAAAATCTTTGAGGGCGGCAAACTGGGCGACCAGCTTCTTCAATATTGCCCTAGTGCAAAATCATTGAACGAGCGGCAAGTGAAAGATGTTTATGATTTTCTGTATCATTACGGCAGTGATAGCGGAAACGTGCCATCCTGTTGATAACTTTTAAACCGCTCTTTGAAAGAAGAAAAGCCCGGCCTCTTTTTGAGCCTGGGCTTTTCTTTAATCAGATCATAATCAAAACGCTGTCAGCAATGAACCCTCTGTTCAAGACAGGGTGATCCCACCCGAAAATCTATGTGGTTTGCCATGAGCCGGGAAACCTGCCAGAGAGAGGCAACGCTTTTTCAATGAAATGCTCCACGCGGAGACGTTCCGCAAGACATTCCGGCGTCAATCAGGCAAAATAGCGGCTTCTTCGTTCCGGAAAGGAGCCGGGACGTTCCCGGCGTATGGGGCAGAATCTTTTTCTTATTTTTGTCGCTTTCCTGTTGGTTTTGTTGAACGGGTTTTTCGTGGCGGCCGAGTTCGGGCTGGTCAAGCTGCGGCAAACCCGCGTCAAGGCGATTGCCAAAACTTATGGCTGGCGCGGGCGTATTCTTCTCAAGGTTTACGCGCGCCTCGATGCCTATTTGTCGGCGTGCCAGGTTGGGATCACGCTGGCGTCGCTTGGGTTGGGGTGGATCGGTGAACCTGCGTTCGCGCAGTTGCTTCATCCACTGTTGCTGGCAGTCGGCGTCGAAAACGCTGGCGTTTTGCATGGCGTCTCGTTCTTTATAGCTTTTTTCACGATCTCATATCTGCACATCGTTGTGGGCGAGCAGGCGCCGAAACTGTTGGCGATTCGGCAGGCGGAAAAAGTCGGTCTCTGGACAGCTTTTCCGCTGTATGCATTTTACTGGCTGATGTATCCGGCGATTTGGGTTTTGAATCGCAGCGCGAATTTTCTTTTGCGGGTGGTGGGGCTTAATACCGGAACACTTCAGGACAGCCAGTATTCGCCGGAGGAGTTAAAGGTCATTTTGCGCAGTTCACGCACCGATGCGCACGCGGTCGACGACGAATGGAAAGTACTGGCGCAAGCACTTGATTTTCGAGATCTCGATGTCGGCGATTTGATGCGACCTGCCAACGAGATGGTGGTATTGTCGGCCAGGGACGGACTCGAAAAAAACCTGGAAAAGATTGTCGGACATCGTTTCAGTCGTTATCCTTATCTCGATGAAGAAGGCCATGTCGAAGGTGTTGTTCACGTCAAGGATGTGTTGCATGCCGTTCAGCGCGGCGAGGAGATATCGCTGGCAACGCTGGCACGGCCGATCGAGACGGTTTCGACGCATTTGCCGGCGACCGAATTGTTGCGGCGTTTTCGCCAGGGCGCGCCGCACTTCACGGTGGTGACGACGCAGCAGGGGAGACCCCTCGGGTTTATCACGATGGATAACGTGCTGGGAGCGCTGGTCGGCGAGATTCGCGACGAATTCCGGCAATCGCAACGGGAATGGGCGCAACTCGATGACGGCACACTGATCGGTAAGGGAAGTTTGCCGATTTTCACGCTGGAGCGGGCATTGGGCGTCGACATTGAGGAGGCGGGCGTTGATTCTGTCGGCGGCCTCATTATGCAGAAACTGGGTGATGTCCCGGAAGAAGGGCAAAAGATCGAATTCGACCGGTTTGATGCGGTGGTCAAGAAAATGAAAGGCCCTCGAATCGTGATGGTGCGGATTTACCCTAAAAATGCCGTAGAAAAGGGACTTTGAGTGCTGTTACGATGGCGGACCGCCGTCCGCTTCTTTATAATCCCATTGTAGCCCCGGTTTTTCGGGGATTTTGTTTATTTATGGCGAACGATGCAAATTTTCGGGTGCTTATTTCCCCTCTCTCCTGCCCCTCTCCCGCAAGGGGGGAGGGGGATTGAGACGACATGGCGCCGCCTAAAAAAATAACTGCCGACAGTTGGAGGCTTTACAAGCGCCTGCTGGGGTATTTGCGCGGCTATTGGAAAGTATTCGCGATGTCGTTGCTGGCGATGACGGTTGCTGCGGCGACCGAGCCGGCTTTCGTTTCATTGATGAAACCGCTGGTCGATGGCGGCCTTGTCGGTAAGGACCCGCGGACAATGACGTGGGTGCCGCTGGCGATTATCGGACTTTTTCTGTTGCGTGGACTGTCGAGTTTCGTTAACGAATATGCGACGAGTTGGCTGTCCGGACATTTAGTGCAACGGTTACGCCAGGAAATGTTTACGCTTTTGCTGCGGTTGCCGGTGACGTACTACGAAAATCAGTCATCGGGGCGGATGGTGTCGCGGGTGATGAACGACGTGAACCAGATCACCGAGGCTGGTTTCAATGTGATCACCATTACTGTCAAGGACGGTCTGACCGTATTGGGGCTGTTTGGCCTGTTGCTTTATACCGATTGGCGCTTGACGCTGGTGTGCTTCACTGTGTTTCCGACTGTGGCGATTTGCATCCAATACATCAGCCGCCGCTTGCGCGGGTTGTCGCGCGAAAATCAGAAACAGATGGGGCAACTGACGCAGGTTTTGGGCGAAAGCATCGAATGTCAGCGCGTGGTCAAAGTTTACAACGGCGAAGCGTATGAAACTGAACGTTTCACTGACGGCGCCAAAGCCATTCGTCAGAACCACGTCAAGCAGCGCACGACATCTTCGATCAATACTGGAGTGACGCAACTGATTATTGCTTGTGCGCTATCGGCAGTGTTGTTTTACGCCGGAGTTTTAGCGCGACAGGATGCGCTGACGCCGGGTGGTTTCGTCACCTTCGTGACGGCGATGATGATGGTGTTCGCGCCGATCAAGCGCATCACCAATGTTTCGTTGTCGCTGCAACGCGGACTGGCCGCTGCCGAAAGTGTATTCTCATTTCTCGACGAAGCGCCGGAGCCGGACAGCGGGACGCGCGTGTTGAATGAAACACAGGGAGCGTTGTCTTTTCAGAATGTGAGCTTTCGCTATGCACGCGCCGAGCGCGACGCGCTGGACGGTATTACGCTGGAGGTCAAGCCGGGAGAAACGCTGGCGCTGGTGGGGCCGTCGGGTGGCGGTAAAACGACGCTGGTCAGTTTGATTCCGCGGTTTTATGTTCCGCAGTCGGGAGAGATTCTGCTTGACGGAATACCGCTCAACGAGATTACATTGGCCAGTTTGCGCGCGCAGATCGCGTTGGTGAGCCAGGATGTTGTGCTGTTCAATGACAGCGTCGCTGCGAACATTGCTTATGGACGGCAGGAAACGACCGATCGTGAGGCCATCATTGAAGCGGCGCGGGCGGCCAATGCGCTGGATTTCATCGAAGCGATGCCGGAAGGTTTCGACACGCTGATCGGCGAGAAAGGGGTGCGTTTGTCGGGCGGGCAGCGGCAACGCCTGGCCATTGCGCGAGCGCTGCTCAAGAATGCGCCGATTCTGATTCTGGACGAAGCCACCAGCGCGCTCGACACGCAGTCTGAACGGCTGGTGCAGGCGGCGCTGGAAAATCTGATGAAAAACAGAACAACGATTGTGATCGCCCATCGCCTGTCAACCATCGAAAACGCTGATCGGATCGCGGTGATGGAGCGCGGGCGGATCATTGAACTTGGATCGCATCGTGTTTTGCTGGCGCAGCAGGGGGTCTATGCCAAGCTGCATCACTTGCAGTTTCACGAAGAAGCCTCCGTTTGATAAATTTTTGATAATAAACAAATGACCCCCCAACTTTCCCTTATTCTGGTGGCGCATAATCAGGCCGCGTACCTCCCCGAAACGCTGGCGTCGTTTCGCGCTCAGACGGTCGGGCTTGATCATCTAGAAATGGTTCTGGTCGATGATGCTTCGACGGATGCGACGGGCGAACTGATCGACGCTTTTTCCAAAGAATGCGCTTGCGCCAGAGTCAGCCATGTTTCGTTCCGCAATGTCGGTAAAACGCGCAATGCAGCGCTGGCTCTGGCGACCGCGCCCTATTTGATGTTTGTCGATGGCGACGATGCGCTGGCGCCTGACGCTTGCGAGCTTTTGTTGACGGCGGTTCAGGAAAAGCCTGCCGATATGATTGTAACGCCGCCTTGGCGCTTTCATGGGAAGCTGGTGTTGCGGCCGGCGAAAAAAGCGGTTTTCTCTCCTTCGGACACGGCAACGCTGTGGGAAGAATTGTTGCGGCATCGGCGTTATATGGGGCACTTGATCGGCTGTCTTTATTCTCGCCAGCTGTTTGAAACGCTACGCTTCCCGGAAATGGAGTGCTACGAGGATATTTTCGTCGCTCCCGATATTCTCGATCAATCGCCGCGTATTCTGACATCAGAGGCGTCGTTGTATTTTTATCGCCAGCATGACCGGAGCACTTCCACCATGTTGAATAACGCCAAAGCGAAAAATATGTTGTCGATGCTTGCCAAGTTGAAAAAGAATATCAGAGGCGCTTATCAGCAACGACTTTTTGAAGCTCTGAGCGTGAAGCAGTGCCGCGTTCTGCTGGACAACGTGAAAGATTTGAGCGGGGACAATCGGAAAGGTTTCGCTTCTCTCATGCGAGAGATTCCGCCGTCGGCTTTTCTGTTGTCGCCGCATGTGGGCGTGAGCTACAAACGATTGTTTCTGCAAAACAGAAAAGAGCTGTTGCGGTGAAGACGACATGAAATATGGCAGCATGCGGGAAGGGCGCGCGACAATAACGCCCTGGCTGGAATGGAGTGTTTGCGGATTGACTCTGGCTGTTTTGCTGTTGGCCGTGCCGTTTCCCGTCGAGGCCCGCAAGATTTTTTATTTTACCTGTGGATTGGCTGGAATCGGTTGGGTGCTGGACAGAAAACGCCCTGACGTTGGCGTGTTTTTTCTACTGACAGCGCTGGCCGCCTTCGCGCTTTGTCGGGTCGCTTACACGGTCGCGGATGCGCAAACCTTCTTTCCGCAAATTGATGCGCTGCAAGTGTATCTATCGACGGCCAGCCGTTTTTTGATGGGGCTGCTGTTGATCGGGTACTTTTCAACGCGCAGATCTTCTTTGCAAGGGCATTGGGCGCAGGCGCTGCGCATCACGTTGTTGCTTGGCCTCGTCGCGATTGTTGGCCATGAATTGGTTTTACAACAGGGACGGAACGAACGGGATCAGCGAGCGACGATTTTTGCTTACGAAGTCGCGGCAGTATTTCTCGCCTATCTCGGTTTACAACTCATGAGGCAAGCTGACGAAAAGAAACACTGGGGGTCTTTGGCAGGTGTTGGCTTACTGACGCTGGTCGTTATTTTGTGGACGGAAACACGATCGGCGCTGTTTTGCTTTCTTATCGGCGGTGCGCTGTTGCTTATTTTGAGTGAGCGCGTTCGCAAGTGGAAGGTATTGGGCTTGGCTGCGCTATTGATGGCAGTCACATTGGTCGGTTGTTACCCTTACCTGGTCAAGCCGCGTTTGATGGAGGCCTATACCGACATTACCCAATACATTTCAGGAGAAAATCGAGCAACTTCGATCGGCACTCGCTTCGAATTGTGGCGGGGAAGCGTGATGGTGCTGAAACAAGCGCCGCTGGGCGGTGGTTATGAGAAGCGCGCAGAGATTCTCCGGGACGCGGTGGAGCAACACCGCCTGGATCCGGTTGCAGCGCACTACAGCCAGGTCAACATGCACAATGAGCTGCTTGAGGAGCTGTCGTTGCGCGGCATCGTCGGCGGCGTTTTGTTGTTGTGGATGTATTTCGCCGCAGTAGCTTTGGGCTGGCGCGCCAAGCCGAGGAATCTGGCGTTGCTGGGGGCGGTTTTTGCTTACGTTTTTTCGGGGCTGACAGATGCGTTGTTTTTCAGCCGCGAGGCAACGGTGTTATTCATCGCGCTGTTGGCGGCGCTCGTGAGATTATCACCACGGCAGGGTGAAGCATGAGCGGATTTCGCATTGCTCACTTTGAATCCTCAATGGAATGGGGCGGCCAGGAGTTGCGTATCGTTGAGCAAACAGAATGGCTCAATGCGCATGGTTACCCGACGGCGATTATTGCGCGCCCCGGATCGAAAATTCTGGAACAGGCGCAGAGGAGGGGCTTGCCGACATTCGAGCTGCCATTACGAGGGTCGTTGCATCCTTCGACGCTGACGGCATTGCTGCGTTTTTTGAAACGCGAGCGTATCGACGTGCTTGATTGCCACGGCAGTCGCGACAGTTTTTATGGCGCTTACGTCAAATGGCTGACATCGGTGGCGGTGGTGCGCAGTCGCCACATCACAGACCCGGTCAATTACAAAGGATTGCATGGTTTTATTTGGCGACGTGGCAACCACGGCGTGTTGGTGACAGCAGCCAAGATTCGTGAATTGCTGGTGGCGCGGCGGTTTGCGCGCCCCGAGCGGGTGACGGTGATGCCGGCTGGTGTCGATCCGATGCGGTTTCACCCGAACGTGGATATCGGCAATTTGCGCGAAACGTTGGGAATCGACGGTAATCGGACAGTGATCGCCAACATCGGCATGATCCGACCTGACAAAGGCCAGCGCTACTTTGTTGAAGCGGCGCGAACATTGTTGGCTGACTCGGAAAATTTGCCGCCGCTGACATTCATTCAGGTCGGCGAAGCGACGACACAGACGACAGCGTATCGTGAGGAAGTTTTGAAAGCGGCGGGTGATGCGCTGGGGCGCGATATTCTGTTTCTCGGTTATCAAGACGAGATCGAGCGCTATCTGGCGCTGGCCGATATTGTCGTGATTGCTTCCGTTGATACCGAAGCGCAAACACGATTGATTGCACAAGCAGCGTTGATGCGGCGCAACATCATCGCTACTCGCGTGGGCGGTTTGCCGGAGATGATTACTGACGGCGAAACCGGCTTGCTGTGCACGCCGGGAGATGTTGGCGCGCTGTGTGACGCCATTCGGAAACTGCTCTCATCACCGTTGCTGGCCACGAAATTGCGTGATGTCGCTTATGAGCGAGCGCAGCGTGAAATGACTTTTGAGCACATGATGAGTGTGATGCTTGAAGCTTATCGCCAGGCGATAGCCCGAACGGGACGCGGGTAATGGTAGCGAGTGAAGCGGCAACGAACGAAACGGCGAGGAACAAAACGCAGACGCCTCGTCGCCTTTTACACCTCATCAATGTGCGGACAGTCGGTGGCGCTGAGCGGATATTTACCGATTTTGTAGCGCATGCGCCACCGTTTCCGGTACGGCATTTTACGGTTGCCGACCATGATGCTGTTGCACCGTCGTTGGCTCCGGCGATTCTTCAGCACTCCTCGATTTTTGGCGTCAACACCTTTTCGGGGCTTCCTGTGCCGCGGCGACCGCGGTTATTACGAGCGATCAACCGTGAACGGTTGATCCGAAAAATAAAACCCGATTTGATTCTGATCTGGAATCAGTTCATCGACGCTCGGACATTTTCGCAAAACAGCCACTGGCCATGCCCTGTTCTTTACTACGAACATGGCGGCGCTTGGTATCAGCAAGCGCCGACGCTGGCAGAAGCTTTTTTTCGGCGTGTCGATGGCGTGATCGCGGTGTCGCAAGCAGCCAAGCGGACGCTGCAACTGAAATACCGGATCACACAGCCGATCGAAGTGTGCCCAAATGCGTTACGCCCTGGCGCGTTGCCTGTCGGGAGATCCATAGCGCCGCGGACGTTGAAAAAAAACCGGCCATTGGTATTGGGAAGCGCCGGTCGATTGGCGCCGTTAAAGTGCTTCGGTTTATTGGTGTTGACCGTCAAGGCGTTGCGCGCGCGCGGCGTCGAAGCCGAGGCCGTCATCGCCGGAACAGGGATAGAGCGGGCAATGCTTGAAGCGCTGATTGCAAAGCATGGGTTGCAAGGGAAAGTCCGCCTGGTCGGTTTGCTCGATGATATGGTGACGTTTTACGAAGAAATTGATCTCTACGTCAGTACCTCGATGCACGAAGCGTTCGGATTGACTTGCATTGAAGCGGCAGCATGGGGCGTGCCGGTGATCGCCGCCGCTGTCGATGGTTTGCCGGAAGCAGTACGTGACGGCGTGACAGGCATTTGCCTCAAACCGACATTATCGAGCGAAACTTATCAGGCGTTGATGCAAGCGTCGCCCCCTCTTTTCCCGCTCGTTTATTGGCCGGATGAAGACTGCCTGGCGCCACCGAAAATGCTCGATCCGGAGATGTTGGCAGATACCGTTTTACGGCTGACGGGCGATCCCGACCGCTATCGGCAAATGAGCGCGCAGGCCATTGCCGATGTTGCCGCACGCGATGATTTTAGGGCGCTGTGTGACAACCTCTATCGGGTCATCGCACGTTATTTCAATGAAAGCGCTTTAACCGCAAAGAACGCAGAGAGCGCATAGAAAAATTTGAGGCTTTGCGGCCAATTCGTATTCCCGGTCGTAGAGGAGGAAAAAAACGGGCGAGAATGAAAAGGGTCACGCGATCTTCCAAAGTTCGTCAGATACACGTAACCCTTTATTTGGGGTGGCTGATGGGGCTCGAACCCACGACAACCGGAATCACAATCCGGGACTCTACCAACTGAGCTACAGCCACCGTAAAACTGTTGCCGACGCGCACGGATTTGGCACGCCCGACAGGACTCGAACCTGTTACCCCCGGCTTAGAAGGCCGGTGCTCTATCCAGATGAGCTACGGGCGCTCTGCCGGGACATCCCGTTATTGGACTGCACAAACCTTTAAACTTCGCTGGCTTCGCTTTGACGTACTGCTTGTGTTGTCCTCGGCTCGCCGCCTCGTCTAAAAAATTTGTGGTCCACTATACCGCCTGCCTGGAACCTGGTCGGGGTGGAGAGATTCGAACTCCCGACATCTTGCTCCCAAAGCAAGCGCGCTACCGGACTGCGCTACACCCCGAAGGAACGATATTATGCCATCCCTTGCCGCCTCCGCCAACGGGGCGAGCGAAAAAACCCAAGCGCCATGCGCAAGGCGAAAGAGACGTTGCTGGTGGAAGAAACGCTCTGAAAGGCAGAACCGAAGCATTTTCTCTATGGCTGCGGTATCGCAGGAACAGCGATTTTTGATACTATCCCAGCTTGGTTTCACGGGCCTCTAGCTCATGCCTGGTTAGAGCAGCGGACTCATAATCCGTTGGTGCTGGGTTCGACTCCCAGGGGGCCCACCAAGCTGTTGTCCAAAGCCGTCCGGTAAAGCTTGCCGGGCGGCTTTTTTCATAGGGGGAATAGAAATTGATTGTCTTGTGACGTTTTAATCATCTACCGGCATCCAGCGGGTTTGTGGGCATTTATCTCGTTTTTACGTTACCCATCTGATCGCGTTTGATTAATTTCGCTACCCTTGCTTCTATCTCTTCCAGGCTGAGCTACTCCGTAAAGGGAATACTCACATCTGTTATACCCTTATTGACCCTATTTCTTGCCCGTATTTTTTGTAGCAATGGCCTCTGGTGGAAATGCTTTTGAAAATGCCTCAATGACTTCACGCACAACCTTGCGCTGTGGCGTGGGCAGCGTGAGGAAGGTCTCGAAAATTTTTCGTTCTTGGTAGCCGATGCCGTCGTCCCAGCGGATATGACTGTTTCTATTTTTTTGTTTAATTCCCAGTCCAAAAATCAGGTCTTCCGGCGGCACCTTCAGCATCTCGGCCAGCGCGGAAATCTTGTCATAGGGAGGAATGGATTCCCCAATCAACCATTTTCTTACCCCATGCAGCGTAACCGGCTTGCCGAAATAGTGCAGATTGAACGCGCGTTCCAGCACAGCAGGCCGCGGTTTAAGCCCGGCCTTGATCATCGCATCCTGCAGCCTGTGGGCGAATAATTGCTTGGCATTCTTCATGCATTGACGTTATAGTTGCCGCCATTCAGTTACGTAACAATTAAAAATAATTACGTTTATGCTAAACTGCCGGTTACGCGAATAACGTAACTGCCGCAAATGACCCAAACTTTACTGAGACAGTTCCACGAAATCGTCGAGGAAGGCGCAACAGACTGAGAGATTCTTAAGGGCTGGATTTCTGGCGCGACGACGTGGTCTTTGAAACCATGGAGCATAAAAATGAAGAAGTTGTTGTTATTCTGCTTTTTTGTATTACTTCTCGCTGCTTGCGTAATTTCGCAAGCCACCGCCACCGCCGCCGAATACAAATACGACGCTGTTGGAAACATCATCTCCATACAGCGCGCCGGTACCGCGCTAACCATCTCCTCCTTCTCGCCGACCTCCGGAG
>WQUA01000035.1 GCA_009786025.1 Pseudomonadota bacterium
CCGCCGATACCCGCTCGCGCCAGTGCACAACCGATCGCCTCGGCGCGCTGCCGGCGGGCGCCGCGAACGGCGGCGAGTGCTTCCTGAAGAGCAGACGAGTCCGCATCGAAAAAAAGGCCGACGACATGGACCGTCCGGTTGTTCCAGAGAGCAGAAAGCTCGACGCCGTTAACGATGCGAACAGAAGTACCCATGCTGGCCTGGTGGGCTTCAGGAAGTCCGGAGATGTCGTCGTGATCGGTAATGGCTAAGTACTCTACTCCTCGCTGGATCGCCCGGCTTACCAATGCAGTCGGGGTAAGCGTGCCGTCAGATGCTGTGGAATGGCAATGCAGGTCATAGATCATGAGAAGTGGCAGGGGCCGTGTGTCCGAACATTTGTAGCGACCATTTTAGCGCCAATGTCGAAATACTGGAAAAAGTATTCTTGCCAAGCTGCGCAAAGGCTGTGGTTTGCGGCGTCAAATATCGCTCAATAAGAACAGGTTATGACACGAATAGCTATATGTTATGTATTGCGCAAGTGTCTTTTTTATGATTTTTTAAGAAAAAGAAGGCTGGCAAGGGCATCATGGTCTTGTCTTAAGCGCCGCAAGGTCGTATGCTATCGGAGAAATGGGGGGGCATAATAGCCAAATCATCAGGGGGAAGCGTTGAAAAGAAGTTTGCATCTTACGCGGAAAAGATAAGTCCTGAAACTAGAAACATGTATTGCATGATGAGATGTTGTATTCAAGTGGCAACATTGATAAAGGAATTGCAGCGAAGCCGTGGGGCCGGGGGTGTGCGCAAAAAGAGATTCATTTTTCGAAATCTCACCAATTGCGCTGATGGCCTGACCTTTATTCAAAATACAATAGAGAAGGAGATTATTTCATGAAGACGGGGTAATTTTTCAGTTGTAAGGCATTCCAATTAACATCGTATTTTTTAAAGAGGACTATATTGTGAAAACGACAGACTTTGTATTAAACCCGCGCGAAATCCGGTTACGCCGTGGACTGAACCAAGAACGCTTCTGGTCGCAGATTGGCGTAACGCAGAGTGGAGGGTCGCGTTATGAAAGCGGGCGTACCATGCCGAAACCGGTGCGCGAATTGTTGCGCCTGGTTCATGTTGAGCGAATTGATCTGACCCAGATCAAACGCGTTGACTACGAAATCATTAAACACCTGAAAACCGCGCAACCCGATTTGTACCGTAGTTTGGGACGCACAGTGAAGAGTAAGTGGAAGGACTACGAAGCTGACGAGTCCGGCTCCGACGAAGAATAATAAAATAGTTTTGGGATTAACTTTCTGGGCGCGCATCGCGCGATGCGAAGCGCGCTGTTTGGGCGTGATGTCGATGATGTCACGCCCAAATTTCATCTTTCCGGTTATTGAATCACCGTAGCCTCGCGCAAGCGGTTAAAATAATCGTTTCAAGAGGCGCCGCAGGCGTCATTTTCCGTTTGCTATCACCCGTGGAGTTATCGGATGAAACCCATTACGCGAGTCTTTCCCTTTGAGCAGTTGCGCATGACCGATGTCGATAAGGTCGGCGGTAAAAACGCATCGCTCGGAGAAATGATCAGCCAGTTGACGCAACGCGGTATCCGCGTTCCTGGCGGTTTTGCAACGACAGCCGATGCCTTCCGTGAGTTTCTGGAAACCAACGGTTTGGTCGAAGCCATTCGTCGGAAGTTGGCTGGTCTTGATGTCGAAGACGTCGTCAAGCTGGCGCGCGTTGGCCGCGAAATCCGCGAGATGGTAGCGTCGGCACCGTTTCCCGCTGCGTTGGAGCAGGATATCAGATCGGCTTATGCAGCCCTTTCCAAAGACCAGCCGGATGCGTCATTCGCGGTGCGCTCGTCGGCCACCGCCGAAGACTTGCCGGACGCATCGTTTGCCGGGCAACAGGAAACCTTTTTGAACATCCGTGGCGTTGAGGCGGTGCTCAACGCCATCCGCGAAGTGTTTGCGTCGTTGTACAACGATCGCGCGATCGCTTATCGCGTTCATCAGGGGTTTGCGCATCAGGATGTGGCGTTGTCTGCGGGCGTGCAACGGATGGTGCGCAGCGATCTGGGTGCGGCCGGCGTGATGTTCACGATGGATACCGAGTCGGGCTTCGATCAGGTGGTGTTTATCACTTCAGCGTATGGGCTGGGCGAAACGGTGGTGCAGGGCACCGTCAATCCCGATGAATTTTATGTTTACAAGCCGAATCTGAAAGCAAACCGGCCAGCGATCCTTCGCAAAATCGCTGGCAGTAAGGCACTGAAAATGGTGTTCGCCGAAGGCAACGTGGCGGGGCATTCGACGAAAACGATAGAAGTGCCGGAAATGCAGCGCTTGGGGTACTCGATCAGCAACGCCGAAATCGAAGAATTGGCGCGTTTTGCGATGAAGATCGAAGCGCACTATCAGCGGCCGATGGACATTGAGTGGGGGCGCGACGGTATTGACGGCAAATTGTACATTCTGCAGGCGCGTCCGGAAACGGTGAAATCGCGCGAAGCGGACGGCGATAAATTGCGCCGCTATCGGGTCGAAGGTAGCGGCGCCGTGCTGGCGACCGGCCGCGCCATCGGGCAGAAAATCGGGAAAGGGCGCGTACGGGTGGTGAAATCCATCACCGAAATGGATCGCGTGCAAAAAGGCGACGTTCTGGTCGCCGACATGACCGACCCCGATTGGGAACCGGTGATGAAGCGAGCCGCAGCGATTGTGACCAATCGCGGCGGCCGTACCTGCCACGCGGCAATCATTGCGCGCGAGTTGGGGATTCCGGCGGTGGTCGGTTGCGGTGACGCAACGCATACGCTGAAAGAGGGAATGGAAGTTACGGTTTCGTGCGCCGAAGGCGACACCGGAAAAATTTATGAGGGATTGCTCGATGTTACCGTTCACGAAGTGGCGCTCGACAAAATGCCGGAACCACCGGTCAAGCTCATGATCAATGTCGGCAATCCGGAACTGGCGTTCGAATTTTGCCGCCTACCGAACGAAGGCGTCGGCTTGGCGCGTCTCGAGTTCATTATCAATCGCAACGTCGGCATCCATCCGCGCGCGTTGCTCGAATTCGACACATTGCCGGAAGAATTGAAGCGCAACATCCGCCGTCGGATTGCCGGCTATGACAGTCCGGTCGAATTCTATATCAGCAAGATTGCCGAAGGCGTGGCGACGATCGCGGCGGCGTTTGCGCCGAAGAAAGTCATTGTTCGAATGTCGGATTTCAAGTCGAACGAATATTTCAACCTGCTGGGTGGCAACCATTACGAGCCGCACGAAGAAAACCCGATGCTGGGATTCCGCGGCGCTTCGCGTTATATCTCAAAAGAGTTTTACGACTGCTTTGTGCTTGAATGCAAGGCGTTGCGGCGCGTCCGCGACGACATGGGGTTGACCAACGTCGAAATCATGATCCCGTTCGTGCGCACCCTCAAGGAAGCGGAACGGGTGGTCGAACTGCTGGCTCAAAACGGGCTGGAGCGCGGCAAGAACGGCTTGCGGCTGATCATGATGTGCGAACTGCCGTCCAATGCAGTGCTGGCGTCGCAATTCCTCGACTACTTCGACGGTTTCTCGATCGGCTCGAACGACATGACCCAACTGACGCTGGGCGTCGATCGCGATTCCGGCGGACCGATTGCGCCGACGTTCGACGAACGCAACGATGCGGTCAAAGCGATGCTGGCGATGGCGATTTCAGCCTGCCGCGCCAGAGGTCGCTACATTGGCATCTGTGGGCAGGGGCCATCCGACCACCCCGATTTTGCACAATGGCTGGTCGAGCAGGGCATCGAAACCATTTCGCTGAACCCGGATACCGTTGTCGAAACCTGGCTGGCGCTGGCGAAAGCGGCGGCGAAATGACCCTTTAACCGCAGAGAACGCAAAGGGCACAAATCTCACGCGAAGGCGCGAAGAGGAAACTTTCTCCCCTTTAAAGGAAGGGTCGGGGATCGGGTTGCTCTGTGCCTATAGCTTTTCAAGAAAGAAATAGCCGCGAGATATCAATTTTCTCTTTGCGCTCTATGCGTTCTTTGCGGTTAAAATGTTTTTAAAAAAATGAGCCGCCGATGAAAAATATACCGCGCCTTCATGTCGCCTTGCGCCGTTCACGGCGAACGGCGATATGGTTTGCGGCGCCGACACTGGCGACCGCACTGCTGTTATGGACGTTGCCCTGGCTCTGGTGGGCGCTGTTGATCGCTGACTTGGTGTTGGTGGTGTGGGCATGTTGGATGTGGCGGCGGCTGATGCCGCAGGGGCTACCCGGTGGTGTCGAAGCGTTGACCCTGAGCGCCGATCGGCAACTGCGCCTCTATTTTGCCACCGGTTTTGCTAAAAAAACGGCAGCGAACGCCTCGGCTCCGGAAGACGGGCCGTCGGCACAAGTGCTCGACAGCACTTGTCTTGGCGACACTTTTCTTACCCTTGTCTGGCGCAGCGAGGCATCGCATCGCTTGTTTCGCCGGAAACCTTCACGAACACTGTTCCTGTTGCCGGACATGATGTCTGCCGATGACTGGCGGCGTTTGCGTATCTTGTTGCAGCACGGAAGGCAAACATCACCGGTTCAGGAATCGGGTATTTGATACGACATTCGATTATGAGCAAGCCAAATCTCGTCGCAATCGGTTTTGCGCTCGGATACCTTTTGATATGTCTGTTTATCAGCGGGCTCCATTTTGAGGGGAGTTGGGGTGGGCTGCTCATGTTTTTTTTGGCGCTTCCTTTTTCAATTTTTTCAACTGTTGCATCGAAAAGTCTAGGAGGGATGCCTGCATTTTTGATAATGAATACGCTTTGGTGGTATTTTCTGGTGAGATTGTTTTGCTACTTTTATATGAAGAGAAAATAGCAAGTAGCTAGCTAATGGCCATAACTGTAATTTGCTACTTACCCGTTTGAAAATTATTTTGGTGGATCCTCTGTGAAAAATTATAAAAAACAATAATGTATAGATACAAACTAAACCAAAATATCACAATATCGATTAGGCGATTATACGATATATGCATTATGGCGCTTGATGCAAAGCAAATCTCCTGATAGCATTTTTCTTAAGATTTCACTGCTTGCTGATGTCAAACCATTGCGAAATCAGACAGTTGGAGTCGGAACAGATTGAATGATGCTGAGCAGCTAGCCCCCTTTCTTTTATTGGATAACATGATGAAACGATTTATTCTTCTTCCATTGGCCGTTCTTTCATTGGCTGGGTGCTTGGCCAGCACCTCTGGCGGGAAACAGACTGTCACCAACTCAGATTCCAGCGATTCGCGAGAGTGTGCTCGCAACTTTACCTATGACGGAAGCTTCTTGGCCGGTCGCACATACAAGACAAAGGCTTTCGTCAAAAACGTCAATCAAGCTGACGCCATGAAGCGCGCCGCCCGCTATATCGCCCAAGACGGCTGGCAGGTAAACAACACCGATCAGAGTCTCGGTATTATCAGCGCTTCGCAGACTGTCAGTTATGGCCAAGGCAAAACTGCGCCTCTTAGCGCTAGCTTTGAGCAGGAAAAAGGCGGTGTACAAATGGGGCTCAGCTACTCTACCTCAGGAGGCGTAACCTCGCCTGTAGATGCTGTGCAAAAATTCTTTTGCTCGCTGATAGAAGCCGCCGAAGGGAAGAAGTAATTTTCGCTTGCGGTAGCAAGGTTTGCGCCAGATCATGGTTGCCAGCCAAGCGCAGGAAATGCCGGCGCGGCTCTCCTTGTTGCCCATCGCCACTCAGGACGCGACGCTCGCTGAAGCTGCGCGCGTCGCGGGTGTTGGCGTGGCGGCGTGTGAGCAGCGCCTTCTTTATTAAATAGCTTTATAAAATCAATATATTATAAATTATAGTTAAACTAAGTTATAACTATTTATTCCAGCCAAAATACCTGCCACGACGAACAAGCCACCGTACAGCGCCTCAAGTCGAACGGTGCGTAACATGACCCCGTTGAAAGCCAGACCGGGAGGTGTGGTGCAGAACGCTCGCCAAGTACGCCAGGCAAACGGTAGCGCCAACATCGGCAGCAGAAACCAGGGCGAGAGGGCGGTGAGCGCGCCGAGCAGCGCGAACGGTAGAAAGATCATTGCCGCGTAGCAACGCCGCGCGCCGGACAATCCAAACACAATCGGCAATGTCCGGCGACCAGTGTTTTGGTCGTGTTCGATGTCGCGGTAATTGTTGACCAGCAATACGGCAGCGGCTATCAGGCCGACGGCGCAAGCGACCGGCCAGGCTTGCCAGGGCAGGTTATGGGTCAACAGATAGACCGTGCCGTTGACGGCGACCAATCCGAAAAAAATAAATACGGCAACCTCTCCCCAGGGCGTGAACGCGATCGGCTTGACGCCCGCCATATAGAGAATCGCGGCAATGATCGACAACACACCCAGCGCCAGAATGAGCCAGCCGTGCCAGATGACCAGCGGCAAGCCCAGCAATACGGTAATGCCAACACAGATCATCAGCACAATACGAATCTGGCGGGCGGTCAGCCAACCGTTTTGAGTAGCGCGTGGAAAACCGATACGCGCGCCGGTTTCGGCGCCGCGGTCGGTGTAGCCGACATCGTTCTGGAGGTTCGTAATCACCTGGATCATGACTGCGCACAGCAGCGCTAGTACCAATGTCGGCCAGTGCAACGCATGCTGGAGCGCAAACGCCAGCGCGGCGCCGGCCGCTACCGGCACAGCGGTAAGCCAGAGCGTATGAGGGCGAAAAGCGATTTTCCAGGCCGCCAGCGAGCCGGGGTTGATAGATTGATTGGATGACATTTAGAAAAAACAGCTTCCTTAAATTCAAAGCAAATTTACCGCAAAGAACACAAAGAGTACAAAGGAAGAGCCATTATTCTGCGCAAAACTGTGGGGCACGGAACCCAGAGAATCCCATCATCCCTATCCCAACCCTCTCCTTGAAGGGGAGGGTTTCAAGCCCCCGCTCGCCCCCTTAAAAAGGGGCTTTCCTTCTTTGCAGCTTTGCCCCTTCGCGTGAAAGGTTCTCAGTATCAAATTTTCGTGCTTTTCGTAGCCAAGATTCCATGGCTCAAAACTCACGGCTGGGCCGGCGCGAACACCATTTCGCCGCCAGAGCGCAGTTGTAACGTCAGCGTTTTATCGTCGATCCGATAATGCTCTACCGCATGCAAACCGTCGAAGAAATCGCGGTCGGAGGAATCGGCGGGGCACAATATTTTGGTCATCGCAATCTGATCGAAAGACAGCTGGTTGCCCTGGGTACGGTAAACCGTGCCGCCGCGGTTGCAGTCGGCGACGACGGCCACGCGGTTCTCTTCGTGAAAGGTCAGCGTATATCGGAGCGGGGTGATGGGTGCCAGCCGTACGCCGTTCAGTTGGGTATATTGCCAGGCCCAGACCGTTTGCTGAAGCGGCAACGCTACCGGGGCGGGTACGGCACTACCGACCTGCGAAGGCAAGGGCGGCGACGTCTCTTCGACAGCGGCCGGAGTACACGCGGTCAACAGCACCGCCAGGGCGACGGCAGGAAACGCAAGATCAAGGTATTTCATAGTTTTCACCAACAAAAGATAAACGGCGCTATTGTAGATCAAGTCAAGCGCGCCAAGAGCCAAACCTGCGCTCATACCTTATATTATTCTGAAAGCTCAACCTTCTTCGGTGAATAATGAGTCATCACTGCCCAAAGCGCACTGTAAACGCCTTCAACGACTTGCGCCATTTTCGGATAGTCGAGTTTTTCCGCCGTATCATGCGCCGTGTGGTAGTTTTTATTTCGGAAAAATGCCGTATCCGTAATCATCACCGCAGGGTAACCCAGCTTCCAAAAATTGAGGTGATCCGAAAAATCAATTCCTGGTACCGCCTGCGGGGCATTGATGGAATAAACCGGCAACGAAGACACTTTCCGCATCGCTTCTTTCACCGCACGAGCCAGCACCACATCGGATAATGAGCCGACGACCGCTATAAAGTTGCCCTCTGTCGGATAAAACCAGCGCAACAAGAACGCTGCCGGAAGTTCCTGGCTATCCGGCTGATCGCTGAAATAACCGATCATTTCCAATGCAATCATTGCGCGAACCTTAATGTTATTCTGCGCCAATAGTGCCGCGTAAACCGCGCTGCCCATCTGGTCGGTTCTGAAGTAGGGTGGCTCCTCAAGAGCAAACGCAACAAGATCAACCCTCAAAGGCAGTGCCGACGGATGCTGGTCAAGCATGTGCGCCAGCTCAAGCATCCCGGCAACGGCACTGGCGTTATCGTCGGCGCCCGGCGTTTCTTCGACAGCATCGTAATGTGCGCCGACGATGATTCGTTCGCCTTCTTCTGGGCCAAATGAGGCGATCACGTTGCGGAATATTGCGCCGTCAACCTCGAATTCCTGCTCGCTGATTCGGGCGCGCGTTTCCCGCAGGGAGTTTTTGATATATTCGGCAGCCCGCTGTAATGTCTCCGGGCGGTTGCGAGGGTGGAACTGCGTCGATAGGGTGCGCACGTATGTCTCAAGTCGCGACGGATCAGCGGGTAAGGCGCTGCCGACGTGCGAGGGTGACGGCGCTTTTTCGATAGTCGCTGGGGAGCACGCCAACAAGACTACAACGGAAAAGACGGCAAAGAAAGGGAGAAGTTTCATAACCGACCGACTGAAAAATAAATTATCGCATGCCGGGCATCATCGCATGGGCGGTGGTAAAGTTGTATCTTCGCTGTTTTGTTAACATTCCTTCAACGATTCATGTTAAAACAGTTCACGTTCCGCCAACGAATATGAAAAAAAACCTGTTTAAACAACGGCGTACTGCTTTGAAAATGCTGGCGGCGAGCGGCGTATGGATGGCTGCTGCATCGGCCGGCGTGGCTTGGGCGCAAAAGAAAAAGGCAGAAAAGAAAACTGCGGCTGCAAAAGAGGAAAAGAAAAGCGAGCCGCCGACGATTGCCGCATCCTCGGATTTGCAGCCGCTGCTGACGGAAATCGTTGGCGGCTTTGAGGCGGAAACACGGGTCAAAGTGCGGGTCGTTCTCGGCGCCGCGAGCTATTTCTATCAGCAGATTCTGGAAGATGCGTCGTTCGAAATGTTTATGTCATCTGACGAGGCGCTGGTCACACGGTTGGTCGATGTCGGTATGACGGAAGGGCGCGGCGATGTGTATGCAACAGGGCGGCTGGCGTTTTATGTTCCGTCGGGATCACCGTTAAAAGCCGATAATTTTTTAGGGGACATTCGTCCGGCGCTACGCGATGGCCGTTTACAACGCTTCACTATCGCCAATCCGGAGACCGACTCTTATGGCCGTCTGGCTGAAGAAGTGTTGCGCCGCAAACGAGTATGGGAAGAAATGCAACCATTGCTGACGATCGGTAGCGACGTGGTGCAAACGGCGCAAATCGCCGCTCATGGCGAAGTTCAGGGAGGACTGGTCGCCTATTCGCAGGCCAGTCAGCTGATGGTGGCGCGCGGCGGTAAATGTGTGCTGGTGTCGGATACATTATGTTCGCCGTTAAAAGAACGGATGGTGCTGCTCCGAAACGCCGGCGACATTACGCACCGGTTTTACCAATACATGCTGGGCGATAAGGCCAGAGCGACGCTGAAGCGTTATGGCTTTCTGATTCCTGCCGGTTGAAAAAAGCGAGTTTGAGAGCGACATCGCTCCAAACATCACCATCCATCCAACGATGCTCTGTGTCGGATGAGCGGCTCCCGGGCGGCGCTTCGCTTGTCTTGGCCGCGCGTGCTGCTCATCGTTTTTATTTCAACAAAATACCTTGCCTGAGGATTGCTTCTTTCAGCCGGTCGCGCCCCACCAGCGATTCTGAACCATGCAGGCGAGCCAGTGACTGCTTCGACCAGGTTGTGCCTGTCTCCCGATAGGCGCGATAAAACGCAGCCATGGTTACGTCGTAATCGGCAATCGCTTGCTGCGCGTTGGCGTTTGTGTATTGCTCGCGGTGCAGGACAGCAAACTGTGGCAGGCGCGGCTTGACTCGTACTGGTCGCTTGGGATCGGGATAACCGATGGAAAGCCCAAACACCGGGAAAACATGCGGCGGCAGGCTCAATTCGCGGATCACATCTTCGGGCTGGTTACGGATGGAGCCCGCATAGACCGTACCGAATCCCATCGCTTCGGCAGCGGTAACGACATTCTGTGCCGCCAACGTCGCGTCAATCGCAGCCATCAGAAAAGTGTCGAGATAGTCGATACCGTCAAGCGGCACATTTTGAGCTTTGGCTGTTTCGTGGAGCATTGCCATATCGGCCAGAAAGACGAGTAACAGCGGCGCTTGCTTGATATGGCGCTGTCGGTCAGCATAGTCCGCCAGCCGCGCTTTACGCTCGCCGTCCTCAACGGCGACGACACTCCACATTTGTAAATTGCTGGAGGAGGGCGCCGATTGCGCGGCGGCAATCAAGTACTCCAGCGTCCCCTGTGGTAACGGTGTTTCCAGGAACACGCGCACCGAGCGGTGGGACAAAAGCGTTTCCAGGGTTTCGTTGAATGCGGGCAGGGCGACGTCAAGCGCAGCGCCAAACGATTGTGCTTTACCGTAACGCGCTTCGATCAATGAGAGAAAAAATGCTTTTTTCATAAATGGCTGTGGTAAAAATTCTATTTAACCGCAAAGAATGTAAAGAATATTTTATGCGAAGGAACGAAAAAACGTCGAGGAGAATGCCGCATCGCGATCAATAAGGGGGTTGTTTTTTGCCCAGCCTTCGTGCGAAAGGATTTTCTGATACTTGGTCTCCGGACTCTGATGCCAGCTTCAATAACAGCTGATAGCGGACGCCTTGTGGCGTACTTTGCGACCACACCAGTGCTACCGTATCAGCCAGCCAGCGTACCGGCGGTCGCATGCCCCAACCCGGCGCCGGTCCGGGGTATTTGCGTTTCAGCGTGATGTGCGCGCGGAAAGGGCGGGGATCCGGAACAAACCCACAAGGCTGCAACAGCATATAGATATTTTCGACCAGCGTGGTCAAGATCGCCGGCGCCTCTTCCGGCCCCGTCCAAAGAATGCGAGGGGCTCGCCAGAATCCCATTTGATGAATATCCAGCGCAATCGGCGCAAATTTCAGGTGCCTGAGCACGCGCCGATAGCAGTATTCTTGTTGCGCGCTGCTGTTTCCCAGAAACGCCAGCGTTAGATGCAAATTGTCCGATTGCACCGGAACCCCAAGCGGCTCCGCCGCCGCCAGCGCTGCCAATTCGCGTTGAACGATAGCGGGCGGCCAGAGCGCGATAAATAAGCGTTTACCGTCCAAAGCCCCCCCCGAATGCTCAATCCGGCATTCCGATTCGGGATTCAATCAGGCATTCAGCGCCCGTAGTAGGCCGTAAAGCTGGCTTTGCCGAGCACTTCTTTGTTAATCATGAAGCCGGCGCGTGCAGCCGTTGCGTCAGGGGGCAGGTCGAGCTTTTCGGATTTCAGCGCGAAAACGGTGAAAATGTAGCGATGCGGCTTATCTCCTTTGGGAGGGCAAGCACCGCCGAAACCAGCGACTCCGGAGTCGGTACGGATTTGCATCGCGCCTTCCGGTAAAGATTTTCCGGACGGATCGCCGGCGCCTTCATCGAGCTTGTGAACGTTTGCCGGGATGTTTACGACCACCCAATGCCACCATCCCGAGCCGGTCGGCGCGTCGGGGTCATAAACCGTAATGGCAAAACTCCTGGTTCCCTGCGGCGCATTTTCCCAAGCCAGTGCCGGTGAAATATTTTTTCCATCACAACCAGAACTGACCTGATCGTTACTCAACTGGCCTTCAGCCTTGACAGTGGGGCTGCTCAACGAAAACTCGCTGGACGCGTAGCTGCCCATCGAAAAAGCAAAAATCGACATAACCGCCAAAGCGCGAATCAAATACATAATGAACCTCCGATCAGGAAAACGGGTTTCGCAAAGCGATAACTTAACATGATATGAAGCTGGGTCATCATGGAAAAGGATATCTTGCCGATAGGGCGTTTCGGCGCATGGGAAGGCCGAGGAGGCTATGAGCAAACGAGCGTATGGCCCATCGGGTTTTGCGTCTAATTTTACATAATATAAATTATACGAAGCTCTGTATCAAAAGACAGGGGTACGCCACAACAAATAACCTCTATCCCGATCTTGCCCGACTGTTTTAGCGCCGCTTCTGCACTATCTGGTAGCGTCTGAAAATGTACTCCAGGGGGATGCTCCAGAAGTGAACCAGTCTCGTAAACGGAAAAATCACGAATATCGTCAGTCCCAGCGCCAGGTGCAGTTTAAACACGCAAGCAACATCCGCCAGATGTGATACCGCTTCTTCCGGGCGAAACGTCACGATGGCCTGCGCCCAATCCACTAATTTCACCATCACCGAGCCGTCCATGTGCTGGGCCGAAAACGGCAGTGTCACAAGGCCAATGGTTGCTTGTATTACAAGAATTGCGATCACCAGCAAATCCGAACGATTTGATGTGCTTCTTATCCGCGCATCGGTCAGGCGGCGCAAAAGCAGAAATCCACCCCCCAGTAAGATCAACGCGCCGCTTGCGCCGCCGGCGATCATGGCCATTTGCTGCTCCACTGCGGCGGGGACAAAAGGCTCTTTCAATGCAGGCGGAACCAGCATCCCGGCGGCGTGCCCCGCGACGATGCCGAGCATCCCGAGGTGAAAAGCATTGGAGGCAAGCCACATACCGCGTGGGCTCAACATTTGGCTGGATGCCGCGCGCCAGGTATAGGAGCCATGATCATAACGCCACCAGCTTCCAAACAGGAAAACCGTTATCGCAATGTAGGGATAGAACCCGAATAAAAAAGTATGGAGCGCTTGCATGATGGGTTCCTTATCAGTGGTCTCTGGTTGTTAACGGCGCTTCCCGGCACGGATCAGGGCTTCGCTACGATGGCGAGAAAGCAGCGAAGCCCTTCTTTATAAGATTTTAACCACCTGTCGCGCCGCTTCAGCGGCGTACGCGAACGATCTGATAACGCCTGGTGAGGTACTCCAAAGGGATGCTCCAGATGTGCACCAGTCTCGTGAAAGGAAAGATGACGAGCATCGTCCAGCCTAATGCTCTGTGTATCCTCGTGGACCATACGATGCTTTCCATGTACGATAAGAACGAATCCGGATAAAGCTCCATGACGGTTGGTGTAAAGTCCCCCAGCCCTTTTATCAAGAGGCCGATGACCGCCAATAACACGAGTAGCGTAATCACCAGCAGATCCGAGCGATTCGACGTGCTTCTTACTCTGACATTGGTCAGGCGGCGAAACAGAAGAATACCGCCGCCGATCAGAATCAGGATACCGAAGACGGCGCTGACGGTCAGCACCCCGCCATTGATGCCGCTGCCAAGTAATTTTCCATAGAGATGCGCGCAGATAAGGCCGATGATCCCGATATGAAAGACGTTGGAGGCGAACCACATCCCCCCCGGGCTTAGCATTTGGCTGGAGCCAGCGCGCCAGGTGTAGGCACCGTGGTCGTAGCGCAACCAGCTTCCCAGCAGGAAAATCGTCACGGCGATGTAGGGGTAAATTCCAAACAAAAAAGTATCAAGCGTTTGCATGATCTGTTCCTCGTTAACGTATCAAAGTTCTGTCACTGCCCCATTGAAGAAGGCAGAGAAGCCCCCTTCAGGCTTGCGGAGGTCGTCCGGCGCCGGTGCAACTGCACCGTGTCTGTTCTTGGAGCAGGCGCCCCTGCTTCGCACGGCGATGAGTCACCGAAGCGAACCTCTGCCTCTTGCCAGACGGCATCCAGCGCTGTCGGTGTGTTGTCCGGCAGCTCGTCGGCCACTTCAGCGGCGCTCGCCGCCTGCTTTCCGCAGAACGCCAGAAGCGCATCAAACAACACCGCATAAGGGCTTCCGCGATGATGCAACCGCGCTGACAACTTGGACAGCACCGTCTCAAATTGGCCGAGCTTCTCCTTTGCTTCCTCACCGGTAAGCGTACTGAGGTACTCCAGATACAGCGGCAGATAGTCCGGCAACTCTTTGGTTTGAACGCTCCACCCTGCCCGGCTGTAGGTCTCCCGAAGATCGACCATCGCTTGCCCGCGTTCGCGCGATTCTCCATAAACATGCTCGAACAGCAGCAGCGATGTCGAACGCCCATACTCGAACGTATCAACATAAGCAGCCTGTGCATCGAGCAGGTCTGTATGCATCAGCGTGGCAGCGAAATCGTTGAGCGTGCGATACGGCGCCAGCGCTTCCAGCACTTCATCGCGCGCCTCCCATAACGCCGTGTCGGGATACTCCAGCAATCGGGCAATCAGCCGCAGACTATGCATGTTCGTGTCCCTTGCCTTTTGTCGAAGCCTCGCGAATGGCGATGACCCGCTGTGGCTTTACGGTGTCTTTGCCGTCGAAAAGACTGAATTCCGTATCGCTGCCTTTGCAGCCGTCACCAAAAGAGAAGCCGCAAGCGCTCTTTTCCGGGAACGCCTTATCCGCCAGTGCGCGATAACTTGACGGCACAACGAAACGGTCTTCGTAATCGGCAATCGCCAGGTAGCGATGCATTTCCTCGGCCTGAGCTTCCGTCAATCCTGCCTCAATCAGCGCGCGCGTGTCTTTGACCTTTTCCACTTGCTCCGCCCGCTTATAGATACGCATCGCCAGCATCCGCTTCAACGCACGGATCACCGGCTTGGTGTCGCCGGCGGTCAGCAGATTGGCGAGGTATTGTACGGGGATGCGAAGTTTTTCGACATCCGGCAACACACCGGCGGGCGTCGTGCCCAATGCGCCGCTGTCGGCCACCGGCAAAACCGGCGACAACGGTGGCACATACCACACCATCGGTAATGTCCGGTATTCCGGATGTATCGGCAACGCCAACTGCCATTCCACGGCCAGCTTATAAACTGGCGAGCGCTGCGCCGCTGTGATCACGCTTTCCGCAATACCACTGCGCCGCGCCTCGGCGATCACTTTGGGGTCGTTGGGATCGAGGAAAATTCCCAACTGCCGTTGATAAAGGTCGGTGTTGTTCTCCGTGGAGGCCGCTTCGGCAATACGATCCGCATCGTACAACAACACGCCGACGTAGCGAATGCGTCCGACACAACTTTCGGAACATACGGTAGGCAACCCCGCTTCAATACGCGGGTAGCAGAAAATGCATTTCTCTGATTTCCCGCTCTTCCAGTTGAAGTAGATTTTTTTATACGGACAGCCGCTGATGCACATACGCCAGCCGCGGCATCTGTCCTGATCAATCAGAACGATGCCGTCCTCTTCGCGCTTATAGATCGCGCCGCTCGGGCAAGTCGCCACGCAAGCGGGATTCAGGCAATGCTCACACAGACGCGGCAAGTACATCATGAAGGTGTTTTCGAACTGCTGGTACACCGACTTTTGCAAGCCGTCGAAATTCTTATCGCGCATCAGCTTTTCGCTCTCGCCGCCCAGATCGTCTTCCCAGTTCGGGCCGCGCACGATCTTCTCCATCCGCCGACCGGTGATCTTCGAATAGGGCCGGGCAACGGGTTGCTCCTTCGAGGAGCCAGCCGTTTGCAGGTGTTGGTAATCGTAATCGAAAGGCTCGTAGTAATCGTCGATCGACGGCAACTGCGGGTTGGCGAAAATCTTGGACAGCAAGCCGACCTTGCCGCCCATTTTTGGCTTCAGCCCGCCCTGCCCTTCGCGCACCCAGCCACCGCGCCATTTTTCTTGATCCTCCCAGGCTTCGGGGTAGCCGGTGCCGGGTTTGGTCTCAACATTGTTGAACCAGGCGTATTCGACTCCTTCCCTGCTCGTCCATACGTTTTTGCAGGTTACTGAACAGGTATGGCAACCGATGCATTTGTCCAGATTCAGCACCATGCCTACTTGCGCGCGTATTTTCATGAGTTCACCTTTTCAGCGGCAGATGTTTGAACGGCATCGTTTCCTTGTTCGCCGTCCAGCCAATCAATGCGTTTCATTTTACGAACCACGAGAGTTTCATCGCGGTTGGCGCCGACCGTTCCGTAGTAGTTGAAGCCGTACGCCTGATGGACATAGCCGCCGATCATGTGCGTTGGCTTGACAACCGCACGCGTGACGGAGTTATGCATACCGCCGCGCCGTCCGGTTGTTTCCGACCCGGGCAGGTTAACATTACGCTCCTGAGCGTGGTACATCACTGCCATACTGGGAGGAATACGCTGGCTGACAATCGCCCGCGCTGTCACGGCGCCGTGGGTATTGAAGGCTTCGATCCAGTCGTTATCGACAATACCCAAGTCGCGGGCATCGCTCTCGCTGATCCAGATAATCGGTCCTCCGCGCGACAGCGTTAACATCAACAGATTGTCGCTGTAGGTCGAGTGGATACCCCATTTCTGGTGCGGCGTGATCCAGTTCAAAACCTTTTCCGGGTAGCCGTTGGGTTTTTTGTTGAGCAGCGGCGCCACCGAGCGTGTATCAATCGGCGGCCGGTAGGCGACAAAGCCTTCTCCGAACGCGCGCATCCATTCATGATCCTGATACAACTGCTGACGCCCCGTCAATGTCCGCCAGGGAATCAACTCATGCACATTGGTATAGCCCGCCGTGTAAGAGACATGCTCGTCCTCAACTCCCGACCAGGTCGGGCTGGAGATGATTTTTCGTGGCTGCGCCTGAATATCGCGGAAGCGAATCTTTTCATGCTCTTTGCCAATCGCCAGATGGGTGTGATCGCGACCGGTGATTTTGCCCAAGGCCTCCCAGGCTTTTACCGCCACTTCTCCATTGGTCTCCGGCGCCAGCGAAAGAATGACTTCCGCCGCATGTATCGCTGTTTCAATCTTTGCCCCGCCCCGTTCCTGAACGCCGTTGAGCTCCTTCAGGAATTCGACCTCGCCCTGTGTTTGCCAGGCAATGCCTTTGCCGCCGTTGCCGATTTTCTCCATCAACGGCCCCAGCGTGGTGTAACGGGCATAGGTGTTGGGATAATCGCGCTTGACTTCCATGAAATGCGGCGCAGTCTTGCCGGGGATCAGATCGCACTCGCCGCGCTTCCAGTCCTTGACCGTCAGTGGTTGCCCCAGCTCGGCGGCGGAGTCATGCTGCATCGGCATGGTCACCACATCGGTTTCCTCGCCGAGATGTCCCACGCAAAGCTGTGAAAACGTCTTGGCAATACCTTTGTAAATTTCCCAATCGCTCTTCGCTTCCCAAACCGGATCAACCGCAGTCGATAGCGGGTGGATGAACGGATGCATGTCCGAAGTGTTCAAATCGTCTTTCTCGTACCAGGTCGCGGTCGGCAAAACGATGTCGGAGTACAGACAGGTTGTTGACATGCGGAAATCGAGCGTAACAAGCAAATCGAGCTTGCCCTGATTCTCTTCGCTGTCGCGCCACACCACTTCCTGCGGCTTTTCGGCCCCGGTCGTTGATTCGCCGAGATCGCCCTGCTGCACCCCGTGCTTTGTTCCCAGAAGGTGTTTCAGGAAATACTCGTGGCCTTTGCTCGAGGCGCCGAGAAGATTGGAACGCCAGACAAACATATTGCGCGGGAAGTTCTGCGGGTTATCCGGGTCTTCCGAAGCAAAACGGATTTTGCCTTTCTTGAGCGCATCCACGGCGTACGCTGTCGGCGCAATCCCTGCGGCCGCTGCTTCTTTCGACAGCAGCAACGGGTTGACGTTCAATTGCGGCGCCGAAGGCAACCAACCCATGCGTTCCGCTCGCACATTGAAGTCAATCAGATTACCCTGATAGCGCGAAGCGTCTGCCAGCGGCGATAACAGCTCGGAGGGCTTCAACGATTCATAACGCCACTGGTCGGTATGGTTGTAGAAAAACGAGGTGCCGTTCATTTGGCGCGGCGGGCGCGCCCAATCCAGCGCGAAAGTCAGCGGCGCCCAGCCGGTTTGCGGTCTCAGTTTTTCCTGGCCGACGTAATGCGCCCAACCACCGCCGCTCTTGCCGATGCTGCCGCACAGGATAAGGAGATTGATCAGACCACGGTAGTTCATATCCATGTGGTACCAGTGATTCAGTCCGGCGCCGACAATAATCATCGAACGCCCTTCCGTTTTCGCGGCATTATCGGCAAACTCGCGCGCCAAGCGGATGATGTCGCGGCGGTTAACGCCGGTAATCGCTTCTGCCCACGCCGGCGTATAAGCCTCTACGTCATCGTACCCCGCCGGTTTTCCGGAGTTCGCCATCGGCGCCACCCCGTAGTTGCCCAGAAGCAAATCAAACACGGTCGCCACGCAGGCTTCCGAACCGTCGGCAAGCGTGATTTTCTGAATCGGCAACTGGCGGAATACGACATCGTCCAGCGCTACGCTCTTGAACAGATCGTGCGGGATACCGCCAAAATACGGGAAGCCTACCGGCACTTCGGCGTCGTGCTTGCCTTTCAGGCTCAAGCGCAACGATACTTCGCGCTGTGCCCCGCCCTCTTTCGTTTCCAGATTCCAGCGCCCCGCTTCGCTTCCGGCGCCCTCCCCCGCGCCTTTCCAGCGAAAGCCGGCGGAGCCTTGTGGCGCTACCAGCGTTTCGGTGGTTTCATCAATCGCGATGGTTTTCCATTCCGGATTCTCTTTTTGCCCGAGGTTGCCCGCAAGATCCGACGCCCGCAGAAAACGGCCGGGCGCGTACGCATTGCCGCGTTTTTCGAGGAGCACCAGCATCGGCAGATCGGTATAGCGCTTCGCGTAATCGAGAAAGTACGGCTGCGGCTTGTCGAGGTAAAACTCTTTCAGGATGACATGCCCCAACGCCAGCGCCAGCGCGCTGTCGGTACCCTGCTTCGGCGCCAACCACTGGTCGCATATCTTCGCCACCTCCGCGTAGTCGGAGGTGATCGCCACGGTCTTGGTGCCGTTGTAGCGCGACTCGGTGAAAAAGTGCGCGTCTGGCGTCCGCGTTTGCGGAATATTTGATCCCCAGGCGATAACGTAAGAAGAGTTGTACCAGTCGGCGGATTCGGGAACGTCCGTTTGCTCGCCCCAGGTCATCGGGGAAGCCGGCGGTAGATCGCAGTACCAGTCATAAAAGCTCAAACAGACGCCACCGATCAGCGACAGGTAGCGTGCGCCGGCCGCATACGACACCATCGACATTGCCGGGATCGGCGAAAAGCCAATCACGCGGTCGGGGCCATACGTTTTAGCCGTATAAACGTTGGCTGCGGCGATCATCTCATTGGCTTCCTGCCAGTCGAAACGCACGAAGCCGCCCAGCCCCCGCTGTTTCTTATAGAGCTTCGTCTTGCTCTTGTCTTCGACAATCGACGCCCAGGCATTGACCGGGTCGCTGTGCTTCTGGCGCGCTTCGCGCCAGAGCGACACCAACGCCTTGCGCACCAGCGGGTATTTGATCCGGGTAGCGCTGTACAGATACCAGGAATAGCTGGCGCCGCGCGGGCAACCGCGCGGTTCGTGGTTGGGCATGCCGGGGCGCGTACGCGGATAATTCGTCTGCTGCGTTTCCCAGGTCACCAGGCCGTTCTTGACGTAGATTTGCCAACTGCACGACCCTGTGCAGTTGGCGCCGTGCGTCGAGCGGACGATTTTATCGTACTGCCAGCGCAGCCGATAACTGTCTTCCCAGTCGCGGTTGCGCGAATCCGTCTGCCCATGACCATCGGCAAAAGGCTCGCTGCCTTGAACGAAATAACGAAAACGGTCTAAAAATCGACTCATCGCATTCTCTCCTTAGCTTTTCGCTGCGGTCAGAAACCGGCCGTAGCGCTCAACGTCGTGAAGCAAACCACCTTTGCGGGTGTAGAAAAACCAGGTGACAAACACGCACGTCACATAAAAGCCGAGGAAGACCTTCAGAGCGTCGCGTGGATCAAAGTTGGCATAAAAAGCCGGGATCAGGAAAAATCCGTAGGCGGCGATCGCGGAGGTAAAACCGGTGATCGCGGCGGATTCTTTCTCGGCTTGACGCACCCGCACTTCGGGCGTCGCGCCCGGCATCAACCGAACCATTTCCTGGCGCATGATGTTCGGGATCATCTGGAACGTCGAAGCGTTGCCCACGCCTGTTGCAGCAAACAGTACCATGAAGCAGGCGAAGAAACCCGCGAAAGATTCAGCGCTGATGAAATAGATGATGCCTAGCACGCCCAGAATCATCACGATGAACACCCAGAACGTAACGCGCGCGCCGCCCACTTTGTCGGACAGCCAGCCGGTGGCTGAACGCGACAGCGCTCCGATCAGCGGACCGAGGAAGACATACTGGAGGGCGTTGACCGACGGGAACAGGGTTTTGGTCAACAGCGGGAAGCCGGCGGCGTAACCGATAAACGAGCCGAAGGTTCCCATATAAAGCCAGCACATCAGCCAGTTGTGCTTGCGCTTGAAGATCACCGCCTGATCGGAAAAGGTCGATTTTGCCGAAGCGATGTCGTTCATGCCGAACCAGGCGGCCAGCGCACAGATGACGATAAAGGGTATCCAGATGAAAGCAGCGTTTTGCAGCCAGAGGCTTTTCGTTTGGCCGTTGGCCGCAACGGTCGTGACCGGATCGCCGCCGAGCGCGCCGAAAATGCCCATGGTGATAACGATGGGCACCACGAACTGCACCACGCTGACGCCGAGGTTGCCGAAGCCGGCATTGAGCGCCAGCGCGTTACCCTTTTGCGAGCGCGGGAAGAAGAACGAGATATTGGACATTGAAGAGGCGAAATTACCGCCGCCGAGCCCGGCCAGCAATGCCAAAATAGCGAACACCGTATAGGACGTTGATGGATTTTGTACCGCGTAACCGATGCCGATCGCCGGAATCAGCAGCGACAGCGTGACCATCGTCGTCCACAACCGCCCGCCGAAGATTGGCACCATAAAGGAATAGAAGATCCGGAGCGTACCGCCCGATAAACCGGCCAGCCCAACCAGCCAGAACAATTGGCTTTTATCGAAGCTGAACCCGGCGGCCTTCAGATTCGGCACTGTCACCGACCAGACCTGCCAGATAACGAAGGACAACAGCAGCGCTGGAATAGAAATCCACAGATTGCGGTTGGCGATAGCCCGGCCTTCGTTCTGCCAAAACGTATGATCTTCCGGTGTCCAGGTCGTCAATGTTTTGCTGCCCGACTGATTTTTCATATCATTTGTACTCACGATGTTTTCCTTGTGACGTTTACTAGGTTGTTGAAATCTTCAAGCTGTCTGGAGGTCGTGCTTCGCCGAGCGCGACGAATCCGCACCGCGCAAGCGCACTTCAGTCCAGTACATCCAGATCAGTGATACCCACACCATGCAAAACAGCAGTGCAAAGGCGGTCGAACGCACGCCGGTGAGGTCTTGCAGATAGCCGAACATGATCGGCAGCACGAAGCCGCCCAAGCCGCCGGCCAGTCCGACCGCGCCGCTGACGGCGCCGATGTTGGCGGTGTACTCATCGCCGATATACTTGAACACGCTGGCCTTGCCGATCGCCATCGCCAGGCCCAGTGCGAACAGCAGCACAGTAAAGGCTGTTACGTCCAGTCCGATATGGAAAGTCCTCAGTCCTGTTGACGTGGCGACGGTGAAATCGGCCTGCGGGCAACTCAAAAGCAACAGGCAGGTGCAGCACACCCACATCACCCACCAGGTCACACGATGCGCGCCGAAGCGGTCCGACAGATACCCGCCGAACGCGCGCACCACCCCGCCGGGCAACGCGAAGCAGGCGGTCAGCAGGCCGGCCACCGGCAGCGCCAGGTTGTATTCCCCCTGGTAATACTGCAACAGCCACAGACTCAAACCTACGTAGCCGCCAAATACAATAGCGTAATACTGGCAATACTTGAGCACCCGGAGATCCTTCATAACCCGCAACTGGTCGGTCCAGCGCATGGTGTTGGGCACAAGGTGCGCCGGATTGGACGCGCTGAACAGCCAGAACAGCACCAGCGTCCCCAGCAGGATCGCCGAATACACCTGCGGCACCATCCGCCAGCCGAAGTACGCAATCAGTACCGGAGCGAGGAACTTGTTGATCGCCGCGCCTGAATTACCGGCGCCGAACACCCCCATTGCCGTACCTTGTAAGCGCTGCGGAAACCAGCGCGCAACGTAAGGCGTGCCCACCGAAAACGAACCGCCGGCGATCCCCATGCACAGCCCGATCGCCAGAAAATGCCAGTATTCAGAGGCATACCCGATCACAAAAACGGCAGGCACCGCCGCCGCCATCAGAATCGCCATAACGATACGGCCGCCGTATTTGTCGGTCCACATACCCAGCGGCACACGAATCAGCGAGCCGGAAAGCACCGGCATCGACGCCAGCAAGCCGAATTCGGCCTGATTGAGACCAAGCTCTTTCCTCAGCGGGATACCAATGGCGGCGAACATCATCCAGACCATGAAGCACGACGTGAAGGCTAAAGTGCTGGCGAACAGCACACTCCACGCTTGGGAAGAAACCCGGCTTGAAGAAGATCGGGAACTGCTGGAACTACTAGAACTGCTGCTCTGCGTCCGGGGACGACGGTCATCGGGGCGCGTTCGATCGTCGGATCGGGGCCGCGCAGAAGAGGAAGACGTTGAAGATGAAGTTGATGCGGGGCGAACCTGATTGGAAGGCATAGACGCGATCATCCGTAATGTTAGAGTGGTAGGAATTGTCAATGGCCGTAACGATAAAGCGGTAGAAAAAAAACCATTTGATTTATGTCAATAAGCACGAAGCAACAAAGAAGGCAACCTCGGCGCCCTTCCCCTAAAGCAGTAGGTCTTTTTTACAACTTAATTCATATAAAACAAACAGTTGCATTATTTTATTCGGTGACTTTTTCCACTGTAATCGCGTTGTAATTTTAGGAGGTACTCCCTTAGAGGTATAAAATGCATACAACGTTAAATGTCAACTTTATGTCGAGTTTTTGGCTTTTTAAAAAAATGGTTGCAATATCAAACTGGCTTATAGATAATCCACGATGTAACGCCGCGTATAAGTTTTACCCGGCCTGTTCTGCACGCGATATAAACGATTTTGCTGTTTGATTTCAAAACGCTGTTCCGGGGTTTGGAAAGAAAGCAGGGAGGCACACCCCAGACGAAATTCGGTTTTTGTTGGGAGAGTTCAAATGTGTGCCGCTTTCAAAAGGCTTATTGCGTTCAGTATTTTCGGACTATTCGCCCTCGTCGGCCTTGCCCAGGCGCAAGCCGCGACGTTCTATTACCAGACCTACCTCGACCTCGACGGCAATCCCGTCACCGGCTGCACCGTTACCGTTCCCGACAACCTCGGCGTCAACCAGACGCTCAACGGCGTTGACGTTTCCCTGCTCCTGACCGTCACCAACGGCGCGCTTGCCTCCGCCGAACGGTTTGCCTGTGTCGGCGGCGCTCTTGTTTCCCAAGGACCGGAAGCCGGCCATCCGACCTATACCCTGACCGGCGCTTTCATCGAATACCAGATTCCCAACGTCGCAATCACCCAGCAAACCACCGTCGGCTTCGCCGCCTCAACCTCGCCGAACTTCAACGTCCCGTCCGACGTGATGTTCGAGAGCAACGGCCAGCCCATTTCCCTCGCGCCGCTGCTTCGCACCCTCAACGACACTCCGATCCCGGTCTCCACCCCGATCCTGCTTCTCCTGATCGCCCTCGCTGCCGGACTGATTGCCGCTCGTTACCTGCGCACTCATTTGGGTACGCCACATAGTCGCCGCCTCGGCGCCATCGCGCTGATCTTCTGCTTGACCAGCATCAGTGGCTCCGTCTGGTCTGTCGCCCGGATCATCCTTGACGGCAGCGGCCACAGCTGGAGCGGCGTTCCCGTGCTCGCCACCGATCCCGAAGGCGACGCCCCGCGCCCCGAAATCGACCTGCTCAATGCCTACAGTTTCTATCAGGGCGATACCCTCTATTTCAAACTCGACCTCAAACAAAAGCCCGGCAGCGACACCACCCCGCTGCAACCGGCCTCCGATTTCCGCCTGCTCAGCGCGACCGTCACCGAGCCCGACGCTCAAAGCAAAGTCACCGCCTCCGGCACGGCCAACCAGATTCGCGGCACAGCCGCCAAAGTGCGCATCAAAAACACCCGCACCAGCGAGATCGTCACTGTAAGCGTCACCGCCGCATTGACCAACAACCTCAGCAACAACACCTGGCAAGGCACACTGACCGCCAAGCCTAAAGACGTTCTCGAGCTCACCCCGATCGCCGCCAACAACAACGAAGGCGGTGCCATCCGGCTGACCGTTCAAGGCACAGCGCAAGAGCCGACCCTGCCGCCCGACCCGATCAACGGCGGCATCGCCCCGCAACTCGACCCGCTCGCGCCTTACACCGTTTACGACAGCACCCGCTTCCTCTATACCAACAACCCGCCCGTTCAAACCGGCGTGGATCCCGACACCATCAAACCGAAATTCGCCTCGCTGCTCGTCGGCAAAACCCTTGATCGCAACGACCAACCGCTGTCCGGCGTCACTGTCAAAGTCAAAGACCACAACCAATATGGCCAAACCCTGACCAGAGAAGACGGCCAGTGGGACCTCGTCGTCAACGGAGGCCAATGGTTCACCGTCGAATACAGCAAAGACGGCTACCTGACCCTACAGAGAAAAGTCCAGGTCGCCTGGCAGGATTACGGCTACCTGCCCGATGTCGTCCTGATCCCGCTCGACCCCAAAGTCAGCGTGATCGACCTCCGGGACACCGACGCAAACGCTCCGGCCTTCCAGATTCATCAGGGAACGATCAGCAGCGACGTCGATGGCAACCGACAGGCGACCGTCCTCTTCCCCAAAGGCGTTACCGCCCAAATGCAAATGCCCGATGGCCGCACTCGGGACATCAGCGTCCTCAACGTTCGCGCGACCGAATACACCATCGGCCAGAACGGCCCGAACGCCATGCCGGGCGAACTGCCGCCAGCAACTGGCTACACCTACGCCGTCGAACTCTCCGTTGATCAGGCGATGGAAACAGGCGCGGCGCACGTCAACTTCAGCCAGCCGCTGCCGATGTATGTCGATAACTTCCTGAACTTCCCAGTCGGCGAAATCGTGCCGCTGGGCTGGTACGACTACGACCTGAAAGCCTGGGTGCCCGATGAAAACGGCTACGTGCTCAAAGTGCTGTCCATCAACAATGGAGCCGCTGTTCTCGATGTGAAAGGCAACGGTATCGCTGCAACCCAGGCCGAACTCGACAAGCTCGGCATTACGAACGACGAACTGAAAGCCATTGCGCAGCTTTATCAAACAGGCAAGACATTCTGGCGGGTGCGGGTTACGCATTTTACGCCATTTGATTGCAACACATCATTGGGGTCTCCGCCGTGTGGGGAAGGTGAATCGTGTGAGCCGCCTAAAACATCAACTCCGCAACCTCGGCCACGGGGTTGTTCCTCTACTCAATCTGGCTGCACCATCCAGGCTCAAAACCGAACGATGAGCGAAACACTGCCGCTTACCGGAACACCCTTCTCGTTGGAATACAGTACGGCAAGGGTTCCGGGTTATATGGAAGGCCTTTTGATATCTCAAAGAGGCTTGCGCGATGATCGGCCGCTGCAAGGAGATATTTACCAAATCTGGAGCAAGGCTCAGGTGCTTGGACGTGAAATACCGATCTTTTCGGCAGCGGCTTCAAACGTCACACCGTCGCAAACTGTCGAATTTCGCTGGGATGGCAAAGACCGCTATGGCCGTACCCTATATCGCACTACAGCGAAAGTTAATCATGTCCTGGGCTATGAAACAATAGCTGTGTATTACGCTGCTCCTGGCGAAGGTGAGCGTAGTTTTGGCCAGTACAGCAGCACAACACAGATGATTGGAGATGCAGGCAATAGAAAATTAACCTTGTACAACACGGTCGAAAAAAACATGATAGCGCCGGCGCAAAGCGCCTCGGTGGCAGTACTTGAAGACGATTTGGGACTTTGGACGCTGAATCTGCATCACCACTACGATCCCGTGACCCGTGTATTGGAAAAAGGCACGGGAGAGCGGCGCGTTCAGACAAGCGCAGATATACAGGTGGATAACATTGTAGGCAGCTATTGGTACGACAGCAATAATAATTAGAACCTATCTCAAAATCGTTTAAGCAGCATAGTAATGGAAGCGAGCTGCACGAAACCGAGGAAATTGGCAGCGTAATACTCCCAGCGGACCAACAAGCG